>NZ_JARDJE010000002.1:0-430466 GCF_048957735.1 Rhodococcus sp. As11 | reverse complement strand
CCGCATACTGCCGTCGGTAATCGGCCGCCCGCGAGCAAACTCCGGACCGGTGTCACCAACGTCATGGCCTCATACAGCTAACGCACGCGGGCCTGCGTTCTGCGCTCCTCGTGGAGGGGTTCCGCAGCGCCGGTATGCGGTGTGGCAACGGCATCGGACGGCGGCACCGCGGTCGTGCCGGATGCGACCTGCCCATCCGGCTCGTCGAGCTCGCCCGGCTCGTCCCCGCGGGAGAGCTCACCACCCACGACGGGCCAGCCCGCAGCGACCAGCAGTTCGCGGACCCGCTCGACGTCCTGCGGGTCGGGTTCCTCGTGGATCACCCCTGCCACGATCTTCCGCAGGGTGTCGTGATCCACCTTCCGCTCCGGGTGCTCGGACGCGGTCGCCGCTGCCGTCTCGATCGCCTCGAGGAGTTCCTCGTCCGTGAGTCGGCGTTTGAGAACGGCCAGCAACGCGAAATGATCCTTGGCCGGGATCCCTTCGGGATATCCCGCCCGTAACCAGTCCAGTACCACCCGTGGGTTCCACAGCGCCATCGTCGCCTCCTCACTCACCGCCCCGCGTCGGCCACTTCGAGTACACAGTGCCGGGCGGGACCCCCTGTCGAAGTCACAGAGTTCCCGCCACGATAGCGAGGAACACCTGCTTCTTCCCGTCAGGGCAGTCACATCTCCGGTCAGGCACATCTCTCGTCGGGCGGTCGACAACCTCCGCGACGACGGCCTCCTTGCGAGGAAGCCCCGCCACAGCGAGCCCGGCTCGATTTCCGCGGCCCGTGCGAGTCGCGGTTCCGAAGAGATCGATACCGCGAACGCCGGCTGCTCGAGCATCTCGGCGATCGTGCCGCACGGCGCGAACCGGCACCGAAGTTCGGCACCGCGAAACCAGAGGCCGGCGCCCTGCAGGGGTGACGACAACGGCCGTGGGAGGAACATCGTGTTCCTCCCACGGCCGTGTGCTTTCGGGAACGTGAGACGCGCGCCTACCGCGCAGATCAGCCCGCGTCGTGTGACGAGAGTTCGTCGCCCTCTGCTTTCTCCGAGTCGTCGAGTGCCCACCGCATCTCGATGACCGTGCCCTCGGGGCCGGCCGAGACGTGGACGTCGCTGGCCAGATTACGGATCAGCGTCAGCCCGTGACCGCGTGAACGCCGGGCGTCGCTGTCGACGGCCTCGTGCCACGAACCGTGGTCGCTGACACGCACGAGCACCTCACCCTCGTGGGGCAGGAAGGTCGCCTCGTAGTCGAGGGTCCCGTGCGCATCGTCCGGCGCATAGGCGTGCTCGACGGCATTCGCGAGCGCTTCGTAGCTCGCGAGCAGAATGTCCTGTCGTCGGTCCTCATCGAGCGGCAGCTTCGCCAGCCACCGCCTCGTGACGACCCGCAGGCCTGCGATCTCGGTCGGGTCGGCTCGCACACCCGACGACCGGATCTCGTCGGGAAAGAGCAAGGCTGACTCCTCGGGGGCAGACGACATGACTCCTCGGTTCGTCGGGTGCGGCGGCCTACTCGGAGACTCCTTCCGGCGAGGCACCGAGGCCGACGAGCGCGTCGTCGAGCTTCGGGTGGATCGCCAGGACCTCTCCGAGGCCGAGGAGCTCGAGCGGGCGTGCCGTGGCACTACCGTGTGCGACCACGGCGAAACCGACGGCGTCGGTAGCACGCTTGGACAACTCGACCAACAGAGCGATACCCATCGAAGCGAGAAAATCAACACCGCTGAGGTCGACGATCAGTCCGGTGATGTCGGTGTCGAGCAACCCCAGGGCTTCGTTCTCGAGCAGTGGAGCGCTCGTCATGTCGACTTCACCGTCGACGGACAGCACAGCAACGGAACCGTTGCGAGCTGTCGAAAGAGTCATGTGTGGATGCGCGGTCAATGGATCGTTCACCTTGTCATCATGCAAGATCGTGCCGGCAGATGCACACATCGGTCCATTCGTCGTAGCCCCGGCGCTCTGTGGCCACCCTGTGAGCACGGTGTCGTGGAGTCTGTAATGTTCCCTTTCGACCAGGGAGGGAGGGGCGACCGAGTGGACATGCACCGAGCGCAGGGTGGGTCGGTCGAACCGCCGTCGTTGCTCCTCATCGAGGACGACCCCGGTGACGCACTCATCGTCGAGGAGCTGGTGGTCGACAGCGCCCCCGAGATGACGGTCGTGTGGGTTCAGACACTCGCGCAGGCCCGCGACGAACTCACCACATCCCATCCCGATTGCGTACTTCTCGACCTCCACCTGCCCGATGCGAGCGGCCTCGAAGCGGTCGCGCGCATCCAGGAGATCACCGATTCGGTACCCATCGTCGTCCTCACCGGCCTCGCCGAGGAACAGACCGGCCTCGCCGCACTCTCGGTCGGCGCCCAGGACTACCTCGTCAAGGGACGCGTCGAGCCCGATCTGTTCGGCCGTGCCGTCCGCTACGCCATCCAGCGGAAGCAGACCGAGATCGCGGCGGCGGAACTCCAGGCGAGCCAATTGCACGCGCAGGAGAACGCCCGGCTCGAACGCGGTCTGCTCCCGTCTCCGCTCCTGCGCGACGCCCAGGACTTCGACGTCGTCACCCGCTACCGCCCCGGCCGGTCCTCCGCGTTGCTCGGTGGCGACTTCTACGACGTCGTGCAGACCGACGACGGCACCGTGCACGTCCTCATCGGCGACGTCTCCGGCCACGGTCCCGACGAAGCCGCTCTCGGGGTGGGGCTCCGGATCGCGTGGCGCACGCTCGTGCTCAGCGGCGTCGACGGTCCCCGGCGGCTGCAGCAACTCGAGGAACTCCTCGTCGCCGAACGCACCGAGAGCCGATTCTTCGCGTCCATGACCAACCTCACGATGTGGGCCGATCGACGCACCGTGGAGGTCACGAGAGCAGGACACCCCGGCCTGCTGCTGCGCCACGCCGGAACCGTCGACTGGGTGGAAGCCCCCGGCGGCCCTGCTCTGGGCCTGCTGCCGGGAACGGCCACCTGGCCCGTCCACACGATGGATCTGCCCGAGGGCGGCGCGATCGTGCTGTTCACCGACGGACTCTTCGAGGGCCACCGCGGACCGGGACCGGAACGACTCGGCGAGGAAGGACTTCTCGAGCTCGCGCGCGAACGTGCCCATCTCTCGCCCGCCGAGTTCACCGACGCCCTCATCGACGGCGCCGAGAAGCTCGCGGACAGTAGAGGGGGACTGTCCGACGACGTGGCAGTCGTCCACGTGCAATGGAACAGGAAGTGATCACCACCGCATGACCGAGAGCGACGCAACGGCAGAGGCGGGGGACACGCGTCGCCCTCCGCCCCGGGGAATGACGGTCCAGGGCTGGTTCCTGCTCGTACTGAGCGTGATGGGGCTGTTGGTGATCGTCGGCACGGTGGTGGGCAGCTACTACCTTCGAGAGACGACCGAGGCCTCCAACTACGTGCGGGATCGCATCCAGCCCGCCCGAGCGGAGGCGTACCGCCTTCAAGGCGCACTTCTGAACCAGGAGACCGGCGCCCGCGGATACATCCTGGCTGCCGATCCCGACTTCCTCTCCCCCTACGAGCAAGGTAGGCAGGAGGAAGCTGCGGCCGCTGCCGAGTTGCGCACACTGGTGGGCGACGACGCGAAGCTGCTCGCCGACCTCCGGTCGATCGAGGTCCACGCCGCCGAATGGCGGCGTGTGTACGCCGAGCCTCTCGTCTCCGCGGTGATGCCGGGAGAGCCGCGCTTCGTCGACCCCGCCGCCGTCGATGCAGGTCGTGTCGCCTTCGATCGTCTCCGCGAGGCATTCGAGGTCCAGAACGCCGATCTCTTGCAGGCCAAGGCGGAAGGTATCGAGTCACTCGAGGACATTCGTGCGACCCGTGATCGGATCCTTGCCGGCATGGTCGGGGTGTTCCTTCTCACCGGGGTGGGCCTCGCCGTCCTGCTCCAGATGATCGTGGTGCGGCCGATCCAGCGTCTGCGGCAGGCGTCGCGCGCCGTGATCGCAGGGGCGAACTTCGAGCGTGAGATCGAACCTCAGGGGCCTGCCGACATCTACGCCCTCGGCCGGGACGTCGAGGACATGCGCGAGCGGATCGTGCACGAACTGCAGGTCGCGCACGATCGCGAGGAGCAGCTCGAGAGCCAGGCGACGGAACTCCGGCGTTCGAACTCCGAACTGGAGCAGTTCGCCTACGTCGCCTCCCACGACCTGCAGGAGCCGCTTCGCAAGGTGGCGTCCTTCTGCCAGCTCCTCGAGAAGAGATACGGCGACAAACTCGACGAGCGCGGCACCCAGTACATCGCGTTCGCGGTGGACGGCGCCAAACGCATGCAGGTGCTCATCAACGATCTGCTGACCTTCTCTCGGGTCGGACGCGTCAGCGATGCGCACGTCCGCACCGAACTCGACGTCACGCTCGACGCGGCCCTGACGAATATCTCCCATGCCGTCGAGGAATCCGGCGCGAAGATCCTCCGGCCCGACTCTCTGCCGACGATCGTGGGCGATCCCACACTGATGATCATGTTGTGGCAGAACCTGATCGGGAACGCGATCAAGTTCCGCCGCGAGGACCGGCCGGTGGAGATCCGCGTCGCCTGCGAGGAGATCGTCGAGGGAGACGACGAACTCTGGCGGTTCTCCGTGCAGGACAACGGCATCGGTATCGCCGAGGAGTTCGCCGACAAGGTCTTCGTGATCTTCCAGCGGTTGCACGGCCGGGATGTCTACACCGGAACCGGTATCGGTCTGGCGATCTGCCGCAAGATCGTCGAGTACCACGGTGGAGAGATCTGGCTCGACCCGCAGTATCGGGAGGGCAGTCGTTTCTGCTTTACGATTCCCAAGGCAGGCGACGACATGTCTGCAACCGAAGTCGCTCTGAAAGGGGCATCTGCATGAGCGTTTCCGGGCGGCCGATCGACGTCCTCCTCGTGGAGGACGACCCCGGCGACGAATTGATGACGCGAGAAGCGTTCGAGGACAACAAGATCGGCAACAATCTGCATGTGGTACGCGACGGCGAGGAAGCGCTCGACTTCCTCTACCGGCGCGGGGAGCATGCGGATGCTCCTCGGCCCGATCTGATCCTCCTCGACCTGAACCTGCCCAAGTACGACGGGCGGCAGGTCCTCGAACACGTCAAGTCCGACGACGACCTCACCGACATTCCCGTTGTGGTCCTCACCACCTCGGCCGCGGAAGAGGACATCCTGCGCAGCTACAAGCTGCACGCCAACGCGTACGTGACGAAGCCGGTCGACCTCGACCAGTTCATACGCGCGGTGCGCCAGATCGACGAATTCTTCGTCCAGGTGGTGCGCTTACCGCGCCGCTGAGTTCGCGCTGCACAGACGAGATCGGGCGGATCCTGGAAGGGATCCGCCCGATTCGTGTTCGTGAAGGTCTCGTGGAGGTGGTGGTTCAGACGCCGAAGTCGGCCTTCACCTGCTGGGTGCGCTTGTGCTCGACGAAGAACGACAGGAACGGGATGGTGCCCGCCAGGAGCGTCCACACCGTGCGGGCGATCGGCCACCGCACCTTGATCGACAGGTCGAAGGTGAGCACCAGGTAGACGGCATACACCCAGCCGTGCACGATCGCGATCCAGGCCGGCACGTTCTCGATCCCGATGATGTACTTCGCGACCATCTCGCCGGTGAGGATCAGCAACCAGATGCCGGTCGCGTAGGCGAGCACGCGGTAACGCAGCAGGGCGGACCGGATCTTCTTCCGGTCGGCGTCACTGACGACGCGCGGCGTGGTGGCCTGGCCGGACGCCTGCTCGGGGGTGGTGCTCACTGAGCGCTCCTATCGGACCTGCGCGCGAGTTGCGCGAGGTACTCGTTGTACTCGTTGATCTGTCGTGCGTCGGGATCCGCGGCCTCCTGCTCGCGGGCCTCGGCGAGCGTGCGCGGACGGGTGGGAAGAAGATCCTCGGGGATCTCGGTGGGCTCGTCCGGCTCGGACGGGCGGCGTCCCCCGGTGCTCTCGGCTTCCTGCTCCTCCGCCTCGAGGCGGACGAAGCGCCGGTAGGCGTAGACGCAGAAGAAGGCGAAGGCCGGCCACTGGAGGGCGTAGCCGAGATTCTGGTAGGTGCCGCCGACCGCTTCGAACCGGACCCACTGCCAGTAACCGAGGCCGAGGCATCCGGCCGCGGCCACCAGGACCAGGATGATCAGGGCCAACCGGCGGGGAGGGCGATGCTCGGACACGCCCTCGACGGTACCCGAACGGTGCACCGACCTGCCAAGACCGGTCGGTGCACCGTGGGTGAGGTCACGTGGTGCGCGAGGGGGGACTCGAACCCCCACGTCCGAAGACACGGATACCTAAAACCCGGGCGTCTGCCAATTCCGCCACTCGCGCCAGACCTCAGCAGGATACGGCATAGATGTCACTCCGGGGCGATACGGTGCTGCACATTTCGTCCGGCCCAGGTAGGCGTCTGACTGTGACAGTTGGGACAGAGGAAGCGAAGGTTCTCCGGGCGGGAGTCGCCGGGGTTCCCGTCGATGTGATCGACATGCAGGGTGAGCGGCCTTCCGTTCCATTCGGGTTCGATACCGCACCGGGTGCACCGGTAAGGGCGTCCGTACTCGACGAGTGCCCGTCGGAGCTGATCCGGTCTCGTGCGCCGAGAGCCGTTCGGCTTCTCGATGAGCAGGTCGCGCCACTCGTGACGGACGTACGGTCTGCGCTCGGTCGTCCGAGGTCGCCCGGTGAAGTGGGAGGTGTCGATACCGAGTGCGCGGATCCTACGGCTCAGGTGGGTGTGGTGTCCGCCACTCGGTTTGAGACCGAAGTGCCGCATGACCTCGGCGAAATTGACGCAGTTCCGAACCGCTTCTTCCAGCATCTCCTTCGTGTATTTGACCGGCCTCGCCATCACGCCACCTCGTCGGAATTCGATCCGGTTCGGCCGGGAATCCATTCGGATGATTCGTCGAGAACGCGACGTGTGTTTCGGCCTGCCCACGTCGGCGTCTGGCTGTGGCAGTTGGGGCACAGGAAGCGGACGTTGTGCGGTCGGGAGTCGTTCGGATTGCCGTCGATGTGATCGATATGGAGCGCGAGTCGGGATTCGAGCCATTCCGGTCCGATACCGCACATCTCACACTCGTGGGCGCGACCGTATTCGAGGAGCGCCCGTCTGAGTGTCTTGGTCTCCTTCCGATTCGCACCGGCCGGTGCAACCGTGAGCACGTCCGACCAGTGCAGCCGGTTCCGGGCCGGTCGTCCCTTCTGGTGGGCCATGCCCCGGAAATGTGATGTGTCGATTCCGTAGGCCACGATCCGTCGTTTCACGACGACGTAACTACCTCCGCCTGCTCGAAGCCCCAAGTAGCGGAGAACACCTGCAGTACTGATCGACGCGGTCACTGCTTCCTCCAGCAGTTCCCTCGTGTACTCGATCCGCTTCCCCATCTCGCCCCCATCTCGCCCCCATCTCGAATGTCTGTTCGATCCGGCCGAAGGCTAACCGCGGGCGCCGACACGTTTTCGATCTTGCGATGCACGATCCGCGACGCCCGTCAATAGGTAACGATTTGATAACGAAAAACGTGAGGAATTCCTCGGGTTCATGGACGTCCACACATCGGCGCAGCCAGGAATGACTCGGGTTACCGACCGGTTACTTTTGCCCCGACGTGTGAGCGAAATCACTGGCGGGAGGGGTGTCGGGCAAACTGTGCGAAACAAAACATGAGGAACCCCTCATGATTCTGTGCGAACCTGGGCGTGCCCGAACAGCGGACCACTAGTCCAGCAGCACACCGGCGCGCAGCGCTGAAACACGAAGCCTCGACGCCGGGGTGTTCAGGAGAGGAACCACACGCGTGACGATCGACGAGACCACACCAGGCGACAACGGACGGAACTCGAAGGCATCACGACGCACCACCGATCGGTCCACGGCAGCCGCTCCGGCCCGTGCCCTGGTCGACAAGCTCCTCGCGGGCGAGCCCTACGCGCTCGCATTCGGCGGTCAGGGAGCCCCCTGGCTCACCTCGCTCGAGGAGCTCAGCCGCGATAACGGACTCGAACCGGTCCTCACCGACCTGGTCAACCGCGCCACCGCGCACCTCGCCCCGGTCGCGAGCGACCTCGTCGTGGTCCGTCCGACGGGCTTCGACCCCGTCGCGTGGATCCTCGAGGCCGAACTCGCCGACGAGGACGACGCGCCCGCCGGCCCCTCCGAAGCAGCTCTCACCTCTGCCGCCGTGTCGCTTCCCGGCGTCTTCCTCACCCAGGTCGCCGCGCTGCGCGCGCTCGCGAACCAGGGCCTCGACGTCGACTCCGTCGCACCGAGCGCGGTCATCGGCCACTCGCAGGGTGTCCTCGCCGTCGAGTCCGTCGCCGCCGCCGGCCGCAAGGACGCCGAGATCCTTGCGATCGCCCAGCTCATCGGTGCCGCCGCGACCCTCGTCGGCCGCCGCCGCGGCCTGATCTCCGGCGCCGGCAAGTACCCGATGCTCGCCGTCGCCAACGTCGACCCCGAGCGCCTGCGCACGATCGTCGCCGGCGTCTTCGAAGACCAGGACGCCGAGCGCAGCGCCGTCGTCGCCATCCGCAACGCTCGTCGTCGCGTCGTGCTGTCGGGCCCGCCCGCCGCACTCGAGCGCGTGCAGCAGCGCTGCGAGCAGATCTCGGCCGCCGAGACCCGCGAGCGCGAGGCCAAGAAGCGCGGCGGTGCGGTCTTCGCCCCGACCTTCGAACCTGTCGCGGCCGAGGTCGGATTCCATCACCCCGCTTTCGCCGACGCCGTCGAGCAGGTCGCCGAGTGGGCCGCTCGCTGCGAGCTCGACGCCGAGCTCGCGCGTTCGCTCGCGGACGCGATTCTCGTCGCCCCGATCGACTGGGTCGAGCAGGTCGACTCCGCCGTCGCGTCCGGTGCCTCGTGGATCCTCGACCTCGGTCCGGGTGAGCTCCTCACCCGCATGACCAGCTCGGGCCTGCGGGGTCAGGGCGTCGGCATCATCGCCGCCGCGACCCGCGGCGGTCAGCGCAACCTCCTCACCCCGGGCGCCGAGCCCGAGGTTCCGCGTGCCTGGTCGGAGTTCGCTCCGAAGCCGGTCGCGCTGCCCGACGGCCGCGTCGCCGTCGAGACGGCCTTCACCCGCCTGACGGGCCGCTCGCCGATCCTGCTCGCGGGCATGACGCCCACGACCGTCGATCCGAAGATCGTCGCCGCGGCCGCGAACGCCGGTCACTGGGCCGAGCTCGCCGGTGGCGGTCAGGTCACCGAGCAGATCTTCGCCGACCATGTCGCCGAGCTGACCGAGCTGCTCGAGCCGGGCCGCGCGGTCCAGTTCAACTCGATGTTCCTGGACCCGTACCTGTGGAAGCTGCACGTGGGCGGCAAGCGCCTCGTGCCCAAGGCCCGTGCGGCAGGTGCGCCCTTCGACGGTGTCGTCGTCACCGCCGGTATCCCGGAGCTCGACGAGGCAGTGCAGATCATCTCCGATCTGCGTGGGGCCGGCATCGAGCACGTCGCCTTCAAGCCGGGCACGGTCGCGCAGATCCGTTCGGTGATCCGCATCGCCAACGAGGTCCCGGACTACCCGGTCATCGCCCACATCGAGGGCGGCCGCGCCGGTGGTCACCATTCGTGGGAGGACCTCGACGACCTGCTTCTCGACACCTATGCGGAGCTGCGTACGCGCCCGAACCTGGTGCTGTGCGTCGGCGGTGGCATCGGTACGCCGGAGAAGGCCGCCGAGTACCTGACCGGCCGCTGGTCGACCGTCTACGGTTTCCCGGCGATGCCGCTCGACGGCATCCTCGTCGGTACCGCCGCGATGGCGACCCTCGAGGCCACCACGGCCCCCGAGGTCAAGCAGCTTCTCGTGGACACGCCCGGCACGCCCGACTGGGTCGCCGCCGGCACCGCGACCGGCGGTATGGCCTCCGGTCGCAGCCAGCTCGGCGCCGACATCCACGAGATCGACAACGCCGCCTCGCGCACGGGCCGCCTCCTCGACGAGGTCGCCGGTGATGCCGACGCCGTGGCCGCGCGCCGCGCCGAGATCGTCGAGGCGCTGAACGGAACGGCGAAGCCGTACTTCGGCGACCTGGACACCATGACCTACCTGCAGTGGCTCGAGCGCTACCTCGAGCTGGCGGTCGGTGCGGACAACGGCGCCGAGTTCGACTGCGGCAGCGATCTCGGTGATGTCCTCGCCGAGGCGCACACCAGCCCGTGGCTGGACGTGTCGTGGCGTGAGCGTTTCCGCGACATGCTGCAGCGCGCCGAGGCCCGCCTGCATCCCGTGTGCCGGGGCCCGATCCCGACCCTGTTCGACGACGACGCGGTGCTCGAGCGCCCGTACGCCGCGATCAAGTCGCTGCTCGCGCAATATCCCGACGCGGGTGACGTCGTGCTGCATCCTGCCGACGTGCCGTTCTTCGTGTCGCTGTGCCGCACCCCCGGCAAGCCCGTCAACTTCGTTCCGGTCGTCGACCAGGACGTGCGTCGCTGGTGGCGTTCGGATTCGCTGTGGCAGGCCCACGATCCGCGTTACTCGGCCGACCAGGTGTGCGTGATCCCCGGCACCGTCGCCGTTGCCGGCATCACCCGTGTCGACGAGCCGGTCGGTGAACTCCTCGACCGTTTCGAGAAGGCCACGGCCGACGAGCTCGTCGCCGAGGGCGCGGAGCCGGTGGAGCTCGCCGCGCGTCGCCACCGCGACATCGCGCCGGGCCTGCTCGACGCCGTGCTGTCCTCGCCGGACGTCTCGTGGGCGGGTCGCCAGACCCGCAACCCGATCCACCGCCTCGGTGATCTGGGCGAGTGGACCGTCGAGTCGGAGACCGCTGCCTCGCACGCTCCGACGGGTGCGACCCTGACGATCCTCGACGACGAGCACGTCGGCCTGCGGGTTCCGCTGGTGCGCGACAAGGCCGTCGAGATCCGCCTGACCGTGCCCGCCTCGGTCGTCTCCGGTGGCGCGCCCGTCGTCACCGAAGCCGACGCCGATGCGTCGATGTCGGCTCTGCTCGGTGTCGCCGCCGGTCAGGAACTCCCCGAGGTCAGGAAGGGCGCTGCCCGTATCACCCTCGGCTGGCTGCCGGAGAAGACCGCCGACCACGCCGGTGTCACCGGTTCGGGTCTGCCCGCGAACCTGACGCCGAGCGGCAACGGTGTGCCCGACGTGCTCGTGGGTGCCTGCTGGCCGGCCGTCTTCGCCGCGCTGGGCGCCGCCCGCACCGAGACCGATCTCTCGGTCATCGAGGGCATGCTCGACCTGGTCCACCTGGACCACGCGATCGACGTCAAGAACGGTCTGCCGACCGAGCCTGCCTTCCTGGGCGTCAAGGCCGAGGTCACCGGTGTCTCCGACACCGACCTGGGTCGCGTCGTCGAGGTCGACGTGGTCATCACCGCCGACAGCGGTGACGGCTCGGGCGACCGGGTGGTCGCCACCCTGGCCGAGCGGTTCGCGATCCGTGGCCGCACCGGCACCGCCGATCTCGCCGATCCGGTCCGCGCCGGTGGTGCTCTCACCGAGGCCGTCACCGACACGCCGCGTCGCCGCCGCCGCGATGCCGTGATCGTCGCGCCGACCGACATGAGCGCCTTCGCAAGGGTCTCCGGCGATCACAACCCGATCCACACCTCCGACAACGCCGCGCTGCTCGCCGGTCTCGGAAGCCCGATCGTCCACGGCATGTGGCTGTCGGCTGCGGCCCAGCAGGTCGTCACCGCGATCGAGCAGGACGCGAAGCTGCCGGTCCGTCGTCTGACGGCGTGGACCGCGCGTTTCCTGGGCATGGTCCGTCCGGGCGCGAAGATCGACGTGCGTGTCGACCGCATCGCCACCGACGGTGGAGCCGAGGTCGTCGAGGTCGGTTGCCGCGTCGACGGTGACCTGGTGATGGTCGCGACCGGCCGTATCGCCGCGCCGAAGACCGTCTACGCCTTCCCGGGCCAGGGCATCCAGCGTCCCGGCATGGGTCTCGACGCCCGTGCCCGCTCGAAGGCCGCCCGCGAGATCTGGGAGCGCGCAGACAAGCACACCCGCGAGGCCCTCGGCTTCTCGATCCTCGCCGTGGTCCGCGACAATCCGACGGTCCTCAAGGCCCGCGGGGTCACTCACAAGCATCCCGACGGTGTGCTGCACCTGACCCAGTTCACGCAGGTCGCGATGGCGACACTGGGTGTCGCGCAGATCGCCGAGCTGAAGGAGGCCGGCGCGTTCGTCGAAGACGCCTTCCTGGCCGGTCACTCGGTGGGCGAGTACAACGCGCTCGCCGCCGTCGCCGGTGTGCTGCCGCTCGAGGCCGTCCTCGAGGTCGTCTTCCAGCGCGGCTCCGCCATGCACGCCCTCGTGCCGCGCGACGAGCAGGGCCGCTCGAACTACCGCATGGCCGCGATCCGGCCGTCGCAGTTCGGTCTGGACGATGCCGACCTGCAGGCCTTCGTCGCCGGTGTCGCCGAGGAGACCGGGGAGTTCCTCGAGATCGTCAACCTGAACCTGCGCGGTTCGCAGTACGCGATCGCCGGCACGGTCGCGGGTCTCGAAGCCCTCGAATCCGTGATCGAGCGCAAGGTCGCCGAGTTCGGTGGCAAGCGCGCGTTCATCCTGGTCCCGGGCATCGACGTGCCGTTCCACTCGACCGTGCTGCGGGGCGGTGTCGACGACTTCCGCGAGCGCCTGCTGGCGCTGCTGCCGCAGGAGATCGACCCGGACATCCTCATCGGCCGGTACATCCCCAACCTCGTGCCCAAGCCGTTCGACCTGGGCCGCGAGTTCATCCAGGAGATCGCCGACCTGGTGCCGTCGCAGCCGCTCGCCGAGGTCCTCGCGGACTTCGACCGCTGGTCGGTCACTCCGGTCGAGCTCACCCGCGTGGTGCTCGCCGAGTTGCTGGCCTGGCAGTTCGCGTCGCCGGTGCGCTGGATCGAGACCCAGGATCTGCTGTTCGCCGACGAGGCCGACGGTGGTCTCGGTGTCGAGCGGTTCGTCGAGGTCGGCCTCGGTGGCGCGCCCACCGTCGCGAACCTCGCGTCGCAGACGCTGAAGCTGCCCGGTCGTTTCGGTCAGCCCGTCGAGGTGCTCAACATCGAGCGCGAGGCGTCGATCGTGTACTCGACCGACACCGACCCGGCTCCGGTCGAGGACGACGAGCCGGCCGCACCGGCCGCCGAGGCCGCTCCCGCCGCCGCTGCGGCCCCGGCACCCGCCGCGGCTCCTGCTGCGCCGGCCGGTGGCCCCACCCCGGACGACATCGCGTTCAAGGCCGCCGACGCCACCAAGGTGCTCATCGCCCTGTGGACGAAGCTGCGCCCGGATCAGATCGGTCCCGCCGACACCATCGAGGCGCTGTGCGACGGCGTGTCCTCGCGCCGCAACCAGCTGCTCGTCGACCTCGGTTCCGAACTCTCGCTCGGTGCGATCGACGGTGCCGCCGACGCCGACATGGGTGCCCTCGCCGGCACGGTCGACCGTCTCGCCCGCACCTACCGTCCCTTCGGCCCGGTGCTGTCGGACTCGATCAACGACCACCTGCGCAAGGTGTTCGGCCCGTCGGGCAAGCGTCCCGCCTACATCGCCGACCGTGTCACCAAGGTGTGGGGTCTGGGCGAGGGCTGGGCGTCGCACGTCACCGCCGAAGCTGCACTCGGTAGCCGCGACGGTGCGTCCGTCCGCGGCGGTGACCTCGGTGGTCTGACCGACGGTGCCCTGGCGGATGCCGCTTCGGTCGACAAGCTGATCGACGCCGCCGTCCAGGCGGTGGCCTCGCGTCGCGGAATCGCCGTGTCCATGCCGTCCGCCGGTGGCGGCGGGGGAGCGACGGTCGACGCCGCTGCCCTCGGCGAGTTCGCCGAGCAGATCACCGGCCGCGACGGAGTTCTCGCGAACGCCGCACGCCTCGTGCTCGAGCAGCTCGGCCACACCGAGCAGGTCTCGGGTCCGGCCGACAAGGCCGACGACGAACTGGTCGACCTGGTGTCGGCGGAGCTCGGCTCCGACTGGCCGCGTCTGGTCGCACCTGCCTTCGACGAGCGCAAGGCCGTCCTGATCGACGACCGCTGGGCCACCGCCCGTGAGGACCTGGCCCGTGTCTGGCTCGGTGAGCAGCTCCGGAGCGAGCGGTTCACCGGTTCGGGCCGGACCGTCGCCGCGCACGCCGAGTTCTGGGGCCGCAAGGCCACGGAGGCCGGTCGCACGGAGCTGGCGCAGACCTACGCCGCGATCGCCGAGGCCGCCGTCGTCACCGAGGGCGCCGAGTACGCGGACGAGATCGCCGTGGTGACCGGCGCCAGCAAGGGCGGTATCGGCGCAGCGGTCGCCGCGAAGCTGCTCGCCGGTGGTGCGACGGTCGTCGTCACGACGTCCTCGCTGAACGACAGCCGCCTGGGCTTCTACAAGGAGCTGTACGCACGTAACGCGCGGGCCGGTGCCGCTCTGTGGGTGGTTCCCGCGAACATGGCGTCCTACAGCGACGTCGACGCCCTGATCGAGTGGATCGGCACCGAGACCGTCGAGGTCGCCGGTGGTGCGAAGAAGCTGATCAAGGACGCGCTCACCCCGACGCTGCTCTTCCCGTTCGCCGCGCCGCGCGTGGCGGGTTCGCTCGCCGACGCCGGTGCGCGCGCCGAGATGGAGATGCGGGTGCTGCTGTGGTCGGTCGAGCGACTGATCGCCGGACTGTCGAAGATCGGTTACGACCGCGACGTCGACACCCACCTGCACGTCGTGCTGCCCGGTTCGCCGAACCGCGGCAAGTTCGGTGGCGACGGTGCCTACGGTGAGGCCAAGGCCGCACTCGACGCGGTCATCAACCGCTGGAGCGCCGAGCGTACCTGGGCCGAGCGCGTCACCCTGGCTCACGCCCTCATCGGCTGGGTGCGCGGCACGGGCCTGATGGGCGGCAACGACCCGCTGGTCGACGCCGTCGAGGCTGCCGGTGTGCGCACCTGGTCGACGGACGAGATGGCCGAGGAGCTGCTGAAGCTGGTCGGACCGGAGGCCACGCGTCTCGCTGCCGAGGCCCCGCTCGTCGCGGACCTGACCGGTGGACTGTCCGAGGTGGATGTCGACCTGCCGGCGCTCGCGAAGCAGGCGCAGGACGCGGCCGACGCCGTCGAGGAGACCGAGGACGGCACCGCGACCATCGCGGCGCTGCCCGAGCCTCCGCGCGCGGAGGCACTGCCGACCCCCGAGTGGGGCACGGTCACCGCCGACCTGTCCGACACGGTCGTCATCGTCGGGGCCGGTGAGCTCGGCCCCTACGGTTCGGCTCGCACCCGCTTCGAGATGGAGGTCGACGAGGAACTGTCGGCCGCCGGTGTGCTCGAGCTGGCGTGGGTCACGGGCCTGATCGGCTGGGAGAACGATCCGAAGCCGGGCTTCTACGACACCGAGACCGGTGAGCTGGTGCCGGAGGCGGAGATCGCCGACCGCTACCACGACGCGGTGGTCGAGCGTTGCGGTATCCGCCGCTACGGCGACGAGGGCGCGATGATCGACAACACGGCGCCGCTGCTGACCTCGGTCTTCCTCGACAAGGATCTGTCCTTCGTCGTCGGTTCCGAGGCCGAGGCCCGCGCGTTCGTCGACTCCGATCCGGAGAACACGGTCGCGTCGGTCGACGCCGAGTCGGGCGACTGGACCGTCACCCGCAAGGCCGGCACCGAGATCCGCGTGCCGCGCAAGGCGAAGCTGACCCGCACGGTCGGCGGTCAGATCCCGACCGGCTTCGACGTCACGAAGTGGGGCATCCCCGCCGACATGGCGGACTCGGTGGACCGGGTGGGTCTGTGGAACATCGTCACCACGGTCGACGCCTTCCTCACCGGTGGCTTCACCCCGTCCGAGCTGCTGCGCTGGGTGCACCCGTCGATGGTCGCCAACACGCAGGGCACCGGCATGGGCGGAATGTCGTCGATGCGGTCGCTGTACATCGACACGCTGCTCGGCGAATCCCGCGCGAACGACATCCTGCAGGAGGCCCTGCCGAACGTCATCGCCGCGCACGTCGTCCAGTCGTACGTCGGTGGCTACGGCGCGATGGTGCACCCGGTCGCGGCGTGCGCCACGGCTGCGGTCTCCGTCGAGGAGGGCGTGGACAAGATCAAGCTCGGCAAGGCCGATCTGGTCGTCGCCGGTGGCTTCGACGATCTCGGTATCGAGGGCATCGTCGGCTTCGGTGACATGTCCGCGACCGCCAAGTCGGAGGACATGCAGGCCAAGGGCATCAGCGATCGTCGCTTCTCCCGCGCCAACGACCGTCGTCGCGGTGGATTCGTCGAGTCGGCCGGTGGCGGCACCATCCTGCTCGCCCGCGGCGACGTCGCGCTCGAGATGGGACTGCCGGTGCTCGGTGTGGTCGCGTGGGCGGGTTCGTTCGCCGACGGTGTGCACACCTCGATCCCGGCGCCCGGCATCGGTGCACTCGGTGCGGGTCGCGGTGGACGCGAGTCGGGTCTGGCGAAGGAACTGCGCAAGCTCGGCCTCACGGCCGACGACATCGCGGTGATCTCCAAGCACGACACCTCGACCGCGGCGAACGATCCGAACGAGGCCGAACTGCACGAGCGTCTGGCCGGTGCGCTGGGCCGTAGCGAGGGCAACCCGATGTTCGTGGTCTCGCAGAAGTCGCTGACCGGTCACGCCAAGGGTGGCGCCGCCGCCTTCCAGCTGATCGGCCTGTGCCAGGTTCTCGCGCAGGGTGTGGTTCCGCCGAACCGCAGCCTCGACTGTGTCGACGAGAAGATGGCGGAGTTCGAGCACCTGGTGTGGCCGCGCACACCGATCCGCTTCGGTGAGCAGCTCCCGCTCAAGGCGGGTCTGCTCACGAGCCTCGGGTTCGGGCACGTGTCGGGTCTGATCGCCGTGGTGCATCCGCAGGCGTTCGTCGAGGCGGTCCCGGCCGAGCGCCGGGAGGCCTACCTGGCCGAGGCTGCCGAGCGCACCGTCGCCGGCAAGCGACGCCTGGTGGACGCGATGACCGGTGGGGCGTCGCTCTACCAGCGTCCCGCGGATCGTCGCCTCGGTGGCGATCACGTGCCTGCAGCGGCCACGCGTCAGCTCGAGGCGGACATGCTGCTCTCGGCGGAGGCGCGTCTCGGTGACGACGACGTGTACCGCTCGGGTCTGCCCGGCTGCAAGTAAGTAGACGGGTCTCGGGATGGGAGTTGCGGGAGTCGGGTTCGACCTCGTGTCGGTGCCGGAGTTCGCGGAACAGCTGAGTCGTACGGGAACGACGATGCTGGCGAACTTCACACCGGGCGAGCGTCGCGACGCGAACACCCGCAGCTCCGATCCCGCCCGTCACTTCGCGGCCCGGTGGGCGGCGAAGGAAGCGGTGATCAAGGCGTGGTCGGCCTCGCTGTTCGGGAGTCCACCGGTGTTGCCGGAGACGATCCACCAGCACATCGAGGTGGTGTCCGACGCGTGGGGACGCCCGAGCATCCGACTGCACCGGGAGGTCGCGGAGAGGCTGACCGGGATGCGGATCCACGTGTCGCTCACCCACGACGGTGACATGGCCGGCGCGTTCGTCGTCCTCGACGAGGTCGACGACCGACCGACGACGATGTGAGGATCAGGCCGAGGGAGCGCGAGCTTCCTCGGCCTGATCCGTTTCGGTCTCCTGCCGGTCGGTCTGTTCGCGTGAGGATTCCGCGCGTTCCTCGCGGCGTCGGCGTCGCTTGGCCTGAGCGCGGGAATCCTGTTCGGCGATCTGCAGATAGGCGACCATGATCCGCTTGAGTTCGACGACGGCGTCGGCGTGGGTCTGGTCGTCCTGCACCGAGAAGTTGAGCATCGAGTACACGATGTGGACGAGCACCTCGGCCATGAGCTTGCGGCGCGGCCGCGGGGTGTCGGGGGTGAGCGGCGCGAGCATCCGTGCGACCTGCTCGGCGAACTCGCGTTCGTGGATGGCGCCGGTGGCGCGGGTGGACGGGGTGGACTGCATCGCGAGCCAGACCTCGCGCCGGGACGGATCGGTGGTCCACAGCCCGGCGAGGTGGTCGACGAAGCTGTTCAGGAAGCGCAACCAGTCGACCGACGGGATCTTGCCGTTGAACTGGGCGAGCTCGCTCTGGACCCCCACGAGGTCCTGCCGGTTGAGCTCGCACACGATCACGTACTTGTTGGCGAAGAACTGGTAGAGGGTGCCGATGGGGACGTCGGCGCGGGACGCGACCTCCTCGCAGGTGAACGACTCGAAGCCGACCTCGGTGAGCAGTTCACGCGAGGCCGCCAGCAGGGCATCGAACTTGCGGCGGCTCCGCTCCTGGGTGGGCCGCCGACGCGGCACGAGCTCCTGGGGCTCGGCCTGAACCTCGAGCGCCGGATCGATCCGGCGCGGGGCGCGGCGGCCGTTCGTTGCTGACTCCACGCGCCCAGGCTAGCCGTAGGGCATCTCTTTACCGAATACTTGCTGTGAGTCCGAGTGTCAGAAATGGAAGATGTGACGCCGGGAACGGGACTCGTCCGCGCCGGAGCGTCGCCGAGTCCCGGCGGGTCCCGCCCGGCCGGTCCTAGGATGGCGGCAGAACCTCGACGGACGGAGATCGATGAGCAGCGTGGACACCACCATCCCGGACCGAATTCGTGAGCGGATCCGTATCGCGATGCCGGCCGCGCGGGCAGACCTCGCAACCCTCGTCGCCTTCCGCTCCGTCGCGGATCCGCGTCAGTTCCCCGCCGAGGAGTGCACAGGGGCCGCGAACTGGGTGCGGGATGCCTTCGCCGCCGCAGGAATCGAGAACGTCGAGACGATCGAGACCTCCGACGGCTCGCTCGCCGTCCTCGGCCACACACCCGCACCGGAGGGCGCACCGACGGTTCTGCTCTACAGCCACTACGACGTTCAGCCGCCCGGCGACGAATCGCTCTGGCACAGCGAGCCCTTCACCCTCACCGAACGGGACGGTCGCTGGTACGGCCGCGGTGCCGCCGACTGCAAGGGCAATGTCGTCATGCACCTGCTCGCACTGCGGGCGCTGCGCGAGGACGGCTCTCTTCCTGTCGGTGTCCGCATCGTCATCGAGGGCTCGGAAGAGATGGGCGGGGCCGGACTCGACCACCTCGTCGCCGAGCGACCCGAGTTGTTCGACGCCGACCTCATCGTCATCGGCGACTGCGGCAACACCGCAGTCGGGCAACCCACGCTCACCACCACGCTGCGGGGCATCGCGAACGTCGACGTGCACATCGAGACGTTGAGAGGCGAGATCCACTCGGGGATGTACGGCGGAGCGGCCCCCGACGCGCTCGCCGCGCTCGTGCACCTGTTGGGCACCCTCCGCGACGAACACGGCAATACGGTCGTCGACGGACTCGACTGCTCCGCGACCTGGGACGGCGTCCCGTACCCCGAGGACCGTTTCCGCGCCGATGCGGGCGTGCTCGACGGTGTCACGCTGCCTACTTCCGGCACCGTCGCCGACGCGGTGTGGGCGCGACCGGCCCTGACCGTCCTCGGGATCGACGCCCCGCCCGTCGTCGGCTCGGCCGCGGCGGTCGTGCCGCGAGCGTCCGCACGCCTGAACCTGCGCGTGCCGCCGGGCATCGACGCCCGCACCGCCCAGGACGCGCTCGTCGCTCATCTCGAGGCCCACGTGCCCTGGGGAGCGCATCTGCGCATCGACCGCGACGTCCTCGGCGAACCCTTCCGTGCGCCGACGGACGGGCCCGGTTACGCCGCGCTGCGAACCGCGCTCGAGACCGCCTACGGCCGGGAGGTCGGGACTGCCGGGCAGGGCGGCTCGATCCCGCTGTGCACCGCGCTGCAACGCGCTGTGCCGCGGGCCGAGATCGCCCTGATCGGCGTCGAGGAACCGCGCTGCGTCATCCACGCGCCGAACGAGAGTGTCGACCCCACCGAGATCGAGAATCTCGCCGTCGCCGAAGCGCTGTTGCTGACCTCGCTGGCACCGCGGTAACGGCAGAACCGATCAGACCGACAGGTCGCGGCGCAGCTTCGCCACGTGCCCGGTCGCGCGGACGTTGTACTGCGCGACCTCGATCTTCCCATCCTCGTCGACGAGGAAGGTCGACCGGATGACGCCGGTGACGGTCTTGCCGTACATCTTCTTCTCGCCGAAGGCACCCCACGCCCGGAGGGTGGTCTTCTCGGGATCCGACAGCAGCGGGAAGGTCAGCTGTTCGGCGTCGCGGAACTTCGCGAGCTTGGCCGGCTTGTCGGGTGAGATGCCGATCACGTCGAGGCCCGCCTCGTTCAGTTCGGCGAGGCTGTCGCGGAAGTCGCACGCCTGCTTCGTGCATCCCGGGGTGCTCGCGGCGGGATAGAAGTACACGACGACCTTGCGGCCGCGATGGTCCGACAGCGACACCTCGTTGCCGTCGGCGTCGGGGAGGGTGAAATCGGGGGCGGGATCGCCGGGCGTGAGTCTGCTGTTCTCCGTCATGAGGGCGACAGTAGTGGACCGTGCAGCCATTCCCGGCGCGCGTCCATTACCGTGGTCGCAGCACACTGCAGCGACCTTCTGGAGGACACGTGGCTAGGGACACCGAGGACATCGAGCGGGAAATCGAGAAGGCCCGCAATCAGCTCGCGAGCACACTCGACGAACTGAGCGTCCGCGCCAACCCGAAGAATCTGGTGGCGAGCACGAAGCAGACCCTCCTGGCAAAGGTGAACCAGCCGCAGGTGAAGAAGTACGCGGCGATCGCGGCCGGCACGGTCGTCGGATTGCTGGTGCTGCGCAGGATCCTGCGCTGACCTTCGCGCTCCACCGCTTCGGAGAACACCCACGTCGACTCGGCGTGGGTGTTCCTCGTTCCGGGGAACAGTGCCATCGAGTGTGGGGACAGTACCGTGCGACGGCGTCATCGGTCGCGAACGACGAAGGCCGGATACCGTTTCCGGTATCCGGCCTTCGTGTCGTGCGCCATCAGGGACTCGAACCCCGAACCCGCTGATTAAGAGTCAGCTGCTCTGCCAATTGAGCTAATGGCGCGTGGCGGTGTGTATCCCGGTCGTCGTCTCGGCGAGAGGGTACGGCGTGACCGCCAGAACGAAGGCCGGACACTGGGTGCCCGGCCTTCGTGTTGTGCGCCATCAGGGACTCGAACCCCGAACCCGCTGATTAAGAGTCAGCTGCTCTGCCAATTGAGCTAATGGCGCTGGACGATCTGTTCCCAGGATGCCCTCCCAGCAACGAAGAGAACATTACACACCGTCTCGCGACGTACCAAATCGCCTGGTCAGAATGTTTTCGGTACGGTCGTCGCCGTAACGGCTCGGGTGGTCGGAGCGATTGTCATGCGAACGTTACCGACGTACGGGGGAGTCGCGTCGGGTCGGCCGCATCAGAGGCTGGCATCATCGTGTTCGGTGTTGTGACGTGCGTTTTCGGTGCCTTGGGGGAGGCGGGATCGGAGTATGGCAATGGCGGAATCGAGTGCGCGGAACCCCCGGGGTCGTCGGGTGCGAGGGATCCTCGGAGTGGTCGTCGTCGGCGTTGTGGCATTTGTCACCGGATGTGCGGGCGGTACGGGTTCGGGCGCCGAGGAGGTGCCGATCGACTCCAATCCCGTGGCCGCGCTCATCAAGCCGACGGTGTCGTCGAGTGTGGCCGACGGCTCGGTCGGCTTCTCGCCGATCGATCCGGTGACCGTCTCGGTCGTCAACGGCAAGCTCGATTCGGTGACCCTGCTCGACCCGGCGGGGGAGCCGGTGCAGGGCGAACTCGCCGCCGACGGACTGACCTGGGTGAACACCGAACCCCTCGGTTACAACCGCTCCTACACCCTCGAGACGGTCGCGTACGGACTCGGCGGCGCGACCACCTCGACCGCGGCGTTCACCACGTCGTCGCCCGCGAATCTCACCCAGCCCTACGTGCTGCCCGGTGAGGGCTCGATCGTGGGCATCGGTCAGCCGATCGCCGTGCAGTTCGACGAGAACATCCCGGACCGGCTCGCGGCCGAATCGGCCGTCACCGTCACCACGAACCCTCCGGTCGAGGGCGCCTTCTACTGGGTCAACAACCGTGAGGTGCGGTGGCGCCCGGAGAACTACTGGACTCCCGGCACCACCGTCACCGTCGACGTGAACGTCTACGGCAAGGATCTCGGCGACGGTCTCTTCGGCCAGTCCGACGTCCATTCGTCCTTCACCATCGGCGATGCGGTGATCATCACCGCCGACGACGCGACCAAGCAGGTCACCGTCACCCGAAACGGCGTCGACGTCATCACGATGGCGACGTCCTTCGGCAAGGACTCCACGCCCACCCCGAACGGCGTCTACATCATCGGCGACCGGTTCGAGAACATGATCATGGACTCGTCCACCTACGGCGTTCCCTCCGACTCGGCGCAGGGCTACCGCACTCCGGTGGACTGGGCGACGCGGATGTCCTACAGCGGCATCTTCTTCCACTCTGCACCGTGGTCACTCGGCGACCAGGGCGTCCGCAACGTCAGCCACGGTTGCCTGAATCTGAGCCCCGCCAACGCGAAATGGATCTTCGACAACACCAAGCGCGGCGACATCGTCGTGGTCCGTAACACGGTCGGCGGTGTTCTCCCGGGGACGGACGGACTCGGTGACTGGAACATTCCGTGGTCCACATGGAAGGCCGGTAACGCTGCGGCGTGACGGATCAGAGGGGATCGATGGCCGTTCGGGGGCGACCGTTGCGCGCCGCATTCTGCGGTGCCGTGCTGCTCGCATCGCTGACGCCGACGGGGGCTGCGGCGGCTCCGGTCGCGTCGTCGACCGCGTCGACGCCCGGTGCCGTCGTCTCACAGCAGCCGCTGCCCGAGGAGGTGTCGCTGCCAGGCGCGGGCACCGCGACGAAGCTCGAATACCGCACCGAGTGGCGGTCGGGAGAGCCGACCGTCGCCACCGGGGCGTTGTTCCTGCCCGAAGGTGACGCCCCCGAAGGTGGCTGGCCCGTCATCGCGTGGGCACACGGCACGACCGGCGTGGGCGACGACTGCGCACTCACGACCCGCACGCCGCGATCCGCTCTGGAACGCACCTATCTGCGGCACTGGCTCGACTCCGGTTACGCGATCGTCTCTGCCGACTTCCCCGGTCTCGGCTCCGAAGGTCTCCATCGTTATCTCGACGGCCCCAGTGCCGCGAACAGTATCGTCGACATCGTCCGGGCGGCCCGCGCGGGCGGGGCACCGCTGTCCGAGCGGTGGCTCGTGATGGGCCAGTCGCAAGGAGGGCACGCGGCGCTGCACACCGCCACGATCGCGACCTTCCGGGCACCCGAACTCGACTTCCGCGGAACGGTCGCCACGGGCGCACCGGCGAATCTCGAGCGGGCGTTCACGATCGGCGTGCCGGGTTTCCCGGATCCCGGGCTGGGGGGTCTGGTCAGTTTCAGCGGCTACATCTTCGCGGGGCTGCGCGATGCCTACCCCGAGGTGGACGTCGACAGCTTCCTGACTCCTGTCGGCCGGGAGGTCGTCGACCGGGCCGAAGAGCTGTGTTACGACGATCTCGAGGAGTCGGTGCGCGGCATCCGGGTCGGTGAGTTGCTCGCGCGTCCGTTGGCCGAGGAGCCCATGGCGGCGCTGCTCGCCGATTATCTCGCCGCTCCGGCGAACGGATACGACCGGCCGGTGTTCCTCGCCCACGGCGTCCACGACGTGGTGGTCCCGCTGCCGCTTTCTGCGGCCCTCGCCGCCGACATGAAGGCCGCAGGAGCGGACGTCGACTATCGCGTCTACATGGCCGGGCACTACACGACGGTCGAGCGTTCGCTGCCCGAGGTCGACGCGTTCGTGGCCCGCTCGTTCGAATAGACCCGCCTCGCGCCCCGAGCCGGGCCGTGCGCGCGCTGTAACGTCGGCGAACCCCGGTTCGGCGCGTGAAGATCCGTCGTGGACGAGAAAACCCCCGATCGGGAATCCGATCGGGGGTTTCTTCGGGGTGAGTGACGGGACTCGAACCCGCGACAGCCAGGATCACAACCTGGTGCTCTACCAACTGAACTACACTCACCATCGCATTCGCCGGCAACCTCTCGGCCGCTTGCGCCTGCGGTACAGATACTAGCCTGACGATGACGGAAAAGACGAATCGGCTGGTCAGGCCGGTCCCAGGTCCTTCACGACGGCTGCGAGGTCGGCCGGGGTGGGGCCGGGGGGCGCCACGAACGCCGTGCGTCGGTAGTAGCGCAGTTCGCGGATCGACTCCTTGATGTCGGCGAGTGCCCGGTGCGACAGTCCCTTCTCCGGCTGGCCGAAGTAGATGCGCGGATACCAGCGCCGGCACAGCTCCTTGATCGAGCTGACGTCCACCATGCGGTAGTGCAGGTAGTTGTCGAGCTCGGGCATGTCGCGGGTGATGAATGCGCGGTCGGTCGCGATGGAGTTGCCCGCCAGCGGGGCCGTGCCGGCCTCGGTGACGTGCTCGCGGATGTACGCGAGGACCTGCTTCTCCGCCTCGGCGAGGCTGACCGTCGAGCGCCGCACCTCCTCGGTGAGCCCGGACCGCTCGTGCATCTGCTGCACGACCGCCGGCATGTCGGCGAGGGCGTCGTCATCGGCGTGGATGACGATGTCCACGCCCTCGCCGAGCACGTTGAGATCACTGTCGGTGACCAGAGCTGCGATCTCGATCAATTTGTCGCTGCCGAGACGCAGCCCCGTCATCTCACAGTCGATCCATACGAGTTTGTCCTGCACGACAGACAGACTAGCCATCGGATGCGCACTCCCGAGGGGCGGCATCGAGGGCCGGCGACGAAATGCCCGACATCACGCCTTGACGGGAACGGTGCGTGATGCGGTCGGCCGGACCGGGCGGCGCGCGGCCGGGGCACGGTGCCGGCCGATCGTCCGGCCTTCGCCGGTCCCGTTCTGCACTGCGGTCCCGTTCTGCGCTGCCGGCCCGAGCTGCCCCGAGCCGTTGCGGGTGAAATCCTGACTCAGGAAGGACTCGGGGGAGTCGTCGAGGATCTCCATCCACGGCGCCGGCAGCGGCGGAGCGAGGGTGCCGGTCAACGTCGAGGCGTAGCTCTTGTTCCGGTACCCCATGATGTCGTTCTTCTTGTCCTTCTTCCACTGCTTGAACACCTCGCCCTGGCGTTCGACGTGGAACTCGGGGTAGTCGGTGCGGTCGACGAGATCGCGGATGTAGGCGGCCTGGAAGTCGATGTCCTCCACCGGTGACGACAGCTTCTCCTCGCGTGCCCGCCACACGTCGATGTCCTTCTCGCGGGTGGCGAGATCGGGCAGGTCGACGCGGCCGAGCATGACGTCGCGTGCGTACCAGGCCTGCGCGTCGAACATGTTGAACGTGAAGTACTGGTCCTGTGCGCCGAGGTACATCAACCTCGGATTGCGCTGGAAGAAGATGCCCTTGTAGATGTCGCGCGGGTACAACCGGTTGTTGGTGCGCAGTGACAGTTCGTCGGGCAGGAACGGATAGTGGTGCTTGTATCCCGTGCACAGCACGATGGCGTCGACCTCGCGCGTGCTGCCGTCCTGGAAGTGGGCGACCTTGCCGTCGACGTGGGTGAGCAGCGGTACCTCGGAGAACTGTTCGGGCCAGTCGTGACCCATGGGGGCAGTGCGGTAGCTGAAGGTCACTTGTTCGGCGCCGTACTTGACGCACTGGGTGCCGATGTCCTCGGCGGAGTAGCTGCTGCCGACGAGGAGCAGGCGCTTTCCGGTGAACTCGCGGGCGTCGCGGAAGTCGTGGGCGTGCAGTACGCGTCCCGGGAACCGGTCGAGGCCCTCGAAGTGGGGAACGTTCGGAGTGGAGAAGTGGCCGGTCGCGACGACGACGTAGTCGAACTCGTCGGATTCGAGGACGCCGCGGTTGTGGTCCATCACCGTCACGGTGAACTTCTGCGTCTCGTCCGACCAGTCGACCCACCGCACTGCAGTGTTGAAGCGGATGTACTTGCGCACGTCGCTCTTGGCGACGCGGCCCATGATGTAGTCGAGCAGGACGGCCCGTGGCGGGTACGACGGGATCGGGCGGCCGAAGTGCTCTTCGAAGGAGTAGTCGGCGAACTCGAGGCATTCCTTGGGGCCGTTGGACCACAGGTAGCGGTACATGCTCGCGTGGACGGGTTCACCGTTCTCGTCGAGTCCCGTGCGCCAGGTGTAGTTCCACATTCCGCCCCAATCGGGCTGCTTCTCGTAGCAGACGATGTCGGGGATCTGCTCCAGACCGGCCTTTCGGGCTGCTTCGAATGCGCGCAGCTGCGCGAGTCCACTGGGACCTGCTCCGAGAATGGCGATCTTGGGCGTCAATGTGCTTCTCCTGTGCTCGTGAAATGTTTCGCGTAGTTCGTTGCTAGCACAAGTCATTGTTTTTGCGAATGATCTTCGTTTCCTCGCCGCTTCGAGTTCTCCCGAAGAACATGCAGGTCATGAAGGGTGTCGGGCTAAACGCTCGCGCGACATCGGTTGTGATCGGAATCACTGTAATGCGACAATTCTGGCGCTCGATAGAAATGGTCCTTCCGTAGCGTGAGGGGCCGGCACCGTCACGGTGGGCAGGTCGACGCCGGAGGGGGCGAGCATGACCGAGAACCCGGAAATTTCCACTGCTGCCATCGCGTCCGGATACGACGTGATCGGCGAGGCGCTCGAACTGGGAAGTGTCGTTCTCGACGGCGTCGCCGACCCGGACGCGCAGGTGCGCATCCCGCTCGCCACGATCAACCGTCACGCTCTCGTCGCCGGTGTTACCGGCACGGGCAAGACCGAGACGCTGCAGATGATGGCAGAACAGCTGTCGTCGGCGGGGGTTCCGGTGGTGATGGCGGACGTCGAGTCCGATCTGTCCGGCCTGTCGGCCGCAGGCGAGCCGAACGAGGGCGTCCTCACCCGGGCGGCCGACACCGGGGACGAGGAATGGACCCCGACGGGTCATCCCGTGGCCTTCTACTCGGTCGGCACCGACGGCGTCGGCATCCCGGTCCGTGCCACCGTCACTTCCTTCGGCCCGATCCTGCTCTCGAAGGTGCTCGGCCTCGACACGACTCAGGAATCGACGCTCGGACTGATCTTCCACTGGGCCGACCGCAACGGACTTCCGCTGCTCGACCTCGCCGACCTGCGGCAGGTGATCCGGTACCTGACGAGCGACGAAGGACGCGACGCACTCGACGAACTCGGCGCCGTGCCGCCCGCGACCACCGGTGTGATCCTTCGCGCCGTCGTCGGCCTCGAGAGCGCGGGTGGCGACGGATTCTTCGGGGAACCCGAACTCGAGGTCGAGGACCTGCTGCGTGTGATCGACGGCCACGGGACGATCAACCTGTTCGAACTCGGCGAGGACGCCACCCGTTCTGCGCTGTTCTCGACCGTCCTGATGTGGTTGCTCGCCGGCCTGTTCCAGGCGCTGCCGGAGGTGGGTGACGTCGACAAGCCCCGGCTCGTCTTCTTCGTCGACGAGGCGCACCTGCTCTTCACGGATGCGTCGAAGGCCTTCGTGCAACAGATCGAGCAGACGGTGAAGCTCATTCGTTCCAGAGGGGTCGGCGTGGTCTTCTGCACGCAGCTACCCACCGACCTTCCCAGGAGCGTGCTGTCGCAACTCGGCGCGTGGGTGCAGCACGCGCTACCCGCCTTCACCCCCGAGGACGAGGCCGCGCTCGCGAAGGTCGTGCGCACCTTCCCGAAGACGGACGCCTACGACCTCGCCGAGGCGCTGACCGGGCTCGGTACCGGCGAGGCGATCGTGACGGTCCTGTCCGAGCTGGGCGCGCCGACGCCCGTCGCCTGGACGCGTCTGCGACCGCCGCGTTCGCTGACGGGCACGGTGGGGGAGAGCGCGATGCGCGCGTCGGCGCAGGCGAACCCGCTGTACGGAAAGTACGGCCGCACCATCGACCGGGAATCGGCGTACGAGAAGCTCACCGCGTCGATGGTCGGGGCGGCCGATGTCGAGCCCGTCCCGGACGTGCCGTCGCCGGCGCCGGACGAAGCCGGGCAGCCGGTCGTGGAGCAGGTGCTCGGCAGCGCGGCGGTGCGCAGCTTCATCCGTTCGGCGGCGTCCGCGGCCGGCCGCGAGATCGGCCGGAGCCTCTTCGGCACGGGACGCCGCCGAAGACGGTGAGGTGTTGCTGTGTCAGTTGCTGCCGAGCTTCTTGTAGAACGCTCCGGCGATCGGCGCGGAGACCGATCGCGGCGAGAATTGACCGGCGGCCGACATGGCCTTGCTGATCACGCCGGGCACGATGCGCATGCGGTTCGCGGCGAGCGCGTCGAGCGAGACCTTCGCGGTGTGCTCGCTCGAGATCCACAGGAAGTCCGGGACCAATTTGTCGACGATCGACGCCTCGGCCGGATCGGGTTCCTCGGTACGCACCGGACCGGGGGCGAGCAGCGTGACGTGCACGCCGGTGCCCTTGAGTTCGCCGCGTAGCGACTCGGAGAAGGTGTTCACGAATGCCTTCGTGGCGGCGTAGGTGGCGTTGTTCGGGATCGGCATGTTGCCGGCGGCCGAACCGACCATCAGGATCGCGCCGGAATTCCGCTCGACCATCTGCGGCAGCACCGCGAGGGTGAGGTCGTGCACGGCGACGGCGTTGAGTTCGACCTGCGCCCGCTCGTAGGTCGCGTCGAGTTCCGCGACCGCGCCGAAGGTCGCGATGCCGGCGTTGTTGCACAGGATGCTGATGCGGCGGCGTACGAGTTCGTCGACCAACGGTGTCCGGGCGTCGCGGTCGGACAGATCGCATGCGCGTACCTCGACGGTCACACCGTATTTCGCGCGCAGGGTCTCGGCGAGGGCCTCCATCACCTCTCCGCGGCGGGCGACCAGGATCAGCGAGTGGCCGCGGGCGGCGAGTTCGGTTGCGAGGGCCTCACCGATGCCGGAGGACGCTCCGGTGACGACGGCACGGGCATCGGGATGGGGATTCGGCAGAGTCACAGTGGATCAGCGTAGCGGCAGGCGCGCGGCGACGGCCGGGGCCGCCCCGACTGTGCGATCGAGTCGTTCGGTGCCGCGGGCGCTCTCGAAGCCTAGGCTCCGGGGCATGAATGCGTTCACGGACACGGCGAGTGGGGCCGGGGAGGCCACGACGCGTCGTCAGGTCTTCTCGTGGGGTCTGTGGGACTGGGGTTCGGCGGCGTTCAATGCCGTGATCCTGACCTTCGTGTTCTCCGTCTATCTCACCGACGCGGTCGGGGACGACCTGCCGGGCGGGATCTCGGCGAGCACCTGGCTCGGATGGTCCCTGGGCATCGCCGGCTTCGTCATCGCCGTGACCGCACCGGTGTCCGGTCAGCGTTACGACGCCACCGGGCGGCGGAAGCGGTCGCTGGGCATTCTCACCGCGGTCACCGTCGCGGCCATGGCGGCGATGTACTTCGTCCGCGACGACTATCACTATCTGTGGCTCGGCATGGTCCTGCTCGGTGTGGCGTCGGTGATGGCCGAACTGGCGCAGGTCCCGTACAACTCGATGCTGCGCCAGGTGTCGACCCCGGCGGATATCGGCCGGGTGTCGGGTTTCGGTTGGGCGATGGGCTATTTCGGTGGGATCGCGCTCCTGTTGTTGTGTTACACCGGCTTCATCGCCGGTGACGGCGATTCGCGCGGTTTCCTCGGTGTACCGACGGAGGACGGCACCAACATCCGGCTCGTGGCGCTGTTCGCTGCCGTGTGGTTCGCGGTGTTCGCCGTGCCCGTGCTCCTCGCCGTTCCGGAGAAGCCGGTCGCGCATGGGGACCTCGCGCGCCGGGCGGGTTTCGTCGAGTCCTATCGCGTGTTGGGGCGCGATCTGACGGAGCTGTGGCGGGCGGATCGTCGCACCATCTGGTACCTCGGGGCGTCGGCGTTGTTCCGGGACGGTCTCGCCGGTGTCTTCACCTTCGGTGCGGTTCTCGCCGTCACCGTCTACGGGATCGGAGCGGGCGATGTGCTGCTCTTCGGTGTCGCCGCGAACGTCGTGTCCGCCGTGGGCGCGCTCGTGGCCGGACGGGTGGACGACCGGATCGGGCCCAAGGCCGTGATCGTGGGATCGCTGGTCGCCATGATCGCGACCGGCATCGTGCTGCTCGTGGTCTCGGGTCCGATCATGTTCTGGATCTTCGGTCTCGTGCTGTGCCTGTTCGTCGGTCCCGCACAGTCGTCGGCGCGCACCTTCCTGGCGCGCCTCACCCCGCCGGGCCGGGAAGGCCAGATGTTCGGTCTCTACGCGACGACCGGTCGGGCGGTGTCGTTCCTGGCGCCGACGCTGTTCGGCTTCTTCGCATGGTGGTTCGGTACCGACCGGGCCGGCATCGTGGGACTGTTGCTCGTGCTCGGCGCCGGCCTGCTGTCGTTGCTCGCCGTGCGGGCTCCCGAGATGTCCGCAAAGGACTGATCAGGATCGATGGGTGAGCGCGGCCAGTACCTGGTCGGCGGCGTTGCGGTGCCCGGCCGCGTTCGGATGCAGCGGGATCGACCCGGCGGCCGGCTGCAGACCGGCCATCCATCGGGTCTCCGGAGCGGCACACACGTCGTGATCGCGGCTCGAAGAACGCAGGTCTACGTAGTCCGCGTCGGCGGCCTCGGCCTGCTCGCGCATGACGGTGTTCAACCGGTCGATCTTCTCCTGCAGATAGGTCGCGTCCTCGGGCCAGATCCGCTGGTCGGGGAAGCAGCCACCGTCGCGGATGCCGGTGGGATAGCCGACGAGGACGATGCGTGCCTCCGGTGAGCGTCGACGGATCTCGTCGATCACGGTGGTGTAGGTGGGTGCGAAAGCGTCGATGGTGGCGTCGACGCGGTCGGCGCCACCGGTGGTGTTCGTGATCGCGCACGACGCGCCCTCCGGCGGTGCCGAGAGATTCACGCATCCCAGCGCCAGTTGGACGAGGCCGATGTCGTTGCCGCCGATGCCCACCGTGACGAGTTCGGTGTCGGGTCGCAGCGAGTCGTACTGGGGTGGCACCGTCCCGCCGCGGAAGGTGGTCTGCGGCATCGCGAAATCGAGGGAGGTGGCGGCGCCGCACGACGCGTCGACGAAGTTGTCGATGCCGAGTCCGGCAGCGACGAGGGTGGGATAGTTGCTCCCCGACCGTCCGCACGGATCGCCTTCGGTCTGCGGCGGGATGCCGGGTCCGGCGGTGAAGGAGTCTCCCAGGGCCACGTACGACTCGTAGTCCGCAGCCGGGGCCGTCTCCTCCGTCCCGGCGCAAGCCGCCCCCGCTACCACGAACGTGATTGCGGCGCAGGCGATGACGCCCGCTCGTCGGAGGGGTCTCGGTATCGTCACATCGGACCTCGCAATCAGTGGAGCCGATGTATCCGAGGCTACAGGTGCGCCGGTGGCCGGGACGTGGGCCGGAGCGCGACGTCGCGTTCCGCGCTTCGAAGCGGCCTCATGCCTTGAAGTAGACGATCTGGTGCGAGGTCGCGAGCAGGACGCCGTCGCGTCCCCACAGCCGAGCGCTCTGGTCGAAGAAGCCCTGTTCGAAGCGATGCGCCCGTGCGGTGGCGAGGACGGGGCTGTCGGATTGCGCGGCAACGGTCTCCGGGTCGGCGTGGAAGTAGGTCGTCATGGAGACCGTGCCGGCCGGCAGTACCCGACCCAGCCGCAGGAAGGCGCGGGGATAGAAGATGTCGCACATCGCGGTGAGCGAGGCGAAGTCGAGCGGGCGCGACGGCACGTCGCGCACCCACAGGGTCGACGTGGAGTCGGCGACCTCGGCGCTGCCCTCCTCGGGAACGACCCCGGTGGCGTACCGCATCTCGTAGTTGCGTGCCCACGCGATGAAGTCGGGCAGCGGTGTCGGTTCGAGCGAGTCGGGTGCGGGGACGGCCGGTGCCTGCGGTTCGGTCGACGACCAGGTGGGGCGACGGAGACCGAAGACGGCCGTCGCGGTGGTGGCGACCTCGCCGCCCTGCGACAGTTCGAGCGACCAGTGCTGGGTGGTCCGGTTCGTGCGCACCGGTCGCGCCGTGATGTCGAACGGTCCGTCGGTGATGGGTCCGGCGAAGTTGACCGTCAGGGACAGCGGCATGCCGAGGACATCAGGATGCCGTTCGACCGCGCGCAGAAGGGTCGCGGCGGTGATACCGCCGAACGGGCCGACCATGTTCGCGTAGGCGGGATGCGTATGCCCTTCGGTGCGATCGTCCCGGACTTCGAACAGGTCGACGGCGGCGTCGAAGACGTGAGTGGTCACCGAGACGTCGGTCATGACAGGGTCTCCTCGGAAAAGGTGTCGCGCAGGTCGGATCCGTACGACAACATACCGAGAATCCGGGTGGCGACCGGCTCGGGCCCGCCTAGGCGTTCCGTCGCCGCGCGATCGCGTTCGCGACCTCGGCAGGAGCCTCCTCCGGGATCCAGTGCGAGACGTCGGGCAGGATCACGAAGTCGTAGTCGGCGTCGACGAACTCACCACACCGTTCGGCGCCGGCGCGGCCGATCGCGATGTCGGCGGTGCTCCAGAGGTAGGTCGTCGGGACGCGGACCGGGGGAGTCGAATCGAGATCCCGTGTCATGGCGCGATACCAGTTCAGGGCGGCGGTGAGAGCGCCCGGCGCGGACATCGCGGCGACGTAGTGGTCCACCGCGGCGCGGTCGACGCCCGGCGCGAACATCGCCCGCAGGCGCCGCGCGTCGTCGGCGAGGAGGAGGTCCTCCGCCTTGCCCTCCTCCCGGAAGAGGCCGATGTAGGAGGAGCGCTCGCGTTGGTCGGCGTCCTCGCGCAGCGCCCAGCCGTAGGCGGCGAGGTGGGGGACCGAGACCGCGGTCAGCGCCGAGACGCGGTCGGGATGGTGGGCGGCGAAGTACCACGCCACGGCAGCGCCCCAGTCGTGTCCCGCGAGGTGGACGCGATCGAGACCGAATTCGTCGAGCAGACCGAGGACATCACCGGCGAGCGCCGGCACCCCGTAGTGCTCGACGCCGGTCGGCCGGGCGCCGGGGGAGTATCCGCGCTGGTCGGGGGCGATCACGCGGAAACCGCGTTCGACGAGCAGGCGGGCCACCGGCGTCCAGCTGCGTGATGTCTGGGGGAAGCCGTGCAGGAGCACGACGGGTGTGCCGTCCCTCGGACCCGCCACGCGCACGTCGAAGATCAAATCGTCGTAGGTGGCGGGTTCGCTCGATGCCATGGGAACCACGTTACGGAAGGGGAGGGTCTCCGACAGGATTTCCCGTCCACCTCGACGAACGGGAGTCGCTCCGGCCCGTCACCGGTCGCCGGACGTCCGACGTGGCCGCCACGCCGCCGTGCCCAGCAGGATCAGACGCATCTGCTTCTCGGCGCGGGTGACCACCTCCGTTTCCTGCGCGCTGCCGGGACGTTCGACGGCGAGAAGGTCGAGGACGAAGTCGAGCATCGCGGTCACCAGCAGGTCGGCGGCCATCTCGAGATCGTCGAACTCCCAGTCGTCGAAGCCGGGGGAGCGGCCCAGGTCGGCGGCGAGTTCACTCGTGAGCAGGCGCAACTCGACGGAGATGGCGGCGGCGACCTCGGGTACTCCGCCGTGGCGTTCGCGGGCGAGGAACCGGAAGGTCGCCTTGTGGGCCCGTACCTGCTGGACCAGCACGTCCAGCGACTGACGGGCGCCGGACGGTCCGGGGGTGCGTCGCGCGTCGCGCAGAAGACGGCGCAGCACCCGCATCGTGTCGGCGGCGAGGGTGACGCCGAGTTCGTCCATCGACGAGAAGTGCCGGTAGAACGCGGTGGGCACGATGCCCGCGTGACGGGCCACCTCCCGCAGGCTCACCCCGCCGAGTCCTCGGTCGGCGGACAGGTCGAGGGCGGCGTCGAGAAGCGCCTGGCGCGTGCGTTCCTTGCGTTCGGCGCGCGTGGTCGGCGGAGGTGCGGAAGCGGTGGACACGCTCCGAGTCTAGGCACGATGGGCTCGGCGGTGTCCGAGCAACTGTAACCGCGATCACACCCGGGTTGACAGCCAGGTGTGTCCGGCTGTCACACTGATTTCAGTGCACATTCGTTCACTGAGCACGCAGAGGTCTACCGAAAGGCGGACAGACATGATCGTGCGCGACCGTCCGACACCCGTCCCGCGCTCGGGTTCGTTACGAAAGCTCCTGGTAGGAGCACTCGAATTGCTGTCCTACCCCCACCACCCGGACCGCTATCTGGAACTTGCCGACCCGCTGCTCGTCACGTCGGCGAACTATGCCCGGATTACAGATGTGGACCGAAGTGCCACCGATTCGCTCACGTTCACGGTGCGCCCCGCACGGTCGTGCCGCCTCCTTCCGGGGCAGTACGTGACCGTGGCGGTGCGGGTCGACGGGGTGCGGCACACGCGCTGCTATTCGCCCACCCTCGTGGATACGGAGACGCAGTGGCATCCCGACCTGCGCTTCACCATCGGCAGGCACCCCGACGGCACCGTCTCGCGTCACCTCCACGACCACGCGAGGGTCGGCGACGTCGTCGAACTCGGTCCTGTGGCAGGCGAGTTCGTGGTGCCGAGCCCTCGCCCGCGGCGGCTGCTGTTCGTCGCCGCGGGGTCCGGGCTGACGCCGGTGCTGTCGATGCTCACCGGTCTCGTCGCCGAGGGGTACGACGGGTCCGCGGTCCTGCTCTACTACACCCGTACGCCCGGACACGTCCCGCGCCGCGCCGAACTCGACGTTCTCGCCGACCGGCCCAACATCGAGATCGTCCATGCACACACACGATCCGGCGGCGGACTGCTGCACGGACGGTTCGACCGCAGCCACCTCGCGGCCGTCGCACCCTGGTACGCCGACACGCCCACCTTCGTGTGCGGCCCGGCGGAGATGGTCACGAGCATCCGCGAGGTCTACGCCGAGCGCGGCGCCGAGGCCATGGTGAACACCGAGGAATTCGTCCTCGTGCCATCGGTCGCGTCGACAGATGATGCCGGCGGTGAGATCTCCTTCGCCGAATCCGGCATCGTTGCCGAGAACACCGGATCGACGCTGCTCGCACAGGCCGAAGCGGCCGGTCTCACGCCCGAACACGGATGCCGCATGGGTATCTGCCACAGCTGCACCGCAGTCAGGCTGTCGGGGTGCACCCGCGACGTGCGTACCGGCGACGTCGATTCGGAACCCGGCCGCCGTATCCAGATCTGCGTGAACGCTCCGGTCGGCGACGTCGCCGTCGAACTCTGAACCGGCCGTTCGAACGGTACAACCGAAACACATTGGAGGACACCATGTTCGGATTGTCCCTGCCCACCCTGCCCTTCCTTCCCTTCCTGTCGGGCCGTACCGCTGCGGCCGAGACCGAACCGCTCGTGCTCGACCACGACAGCGTCGAGGAGATCGGCCGCGAACTCGACGCCCTGCGTGAGCAGACCCTCGCCTCCCTCGGCGACGAGGACCGCGAGTATCTCTACCGGATCATCAAGGCGCAACGTGGATTCGAGATCGCCGGTCGCGGCCTGTTGTTCGTCGGATTCCTCCCTCCCGCTTGGGTCGCCGGCGTGGCGGCGCTGAGCGTGTCGAAGATCCTCGACAACATGGAGATCGGGCACAACGTGATGCACGGCCAGTACGACTGGATGCGCGAACCGTCGCTGAATTCGCGTGTATTCGAATGGGACACGGTGTGCCCGTCGGACCAGTGGCGGCACTCGCACAACTACCTGCACCACACCTACACCAACATCCTCGGTCAGGATCGCGACATCGGATACGGGATCCTGCGCATGGACCCCGCGCAGAAGTGGCATCTCTACTATCTCGGCAACCCGGTCTACGCGACCGTGCTCATGTTCATGTTCGAGTGGGGCGTGATGATGCACGATGCCGAGGTCGATCGGATCGTCGCCGGCACGCGGTCGTGGCGCCGTGTGATCCCGATCGCGAAGGGATGGTGGCGCAAGGCCCGTCGCCAGGTGATCAAGGACTACGTCGCCTTCCCGCTGCTGAGCGGCCCGATGTTCGTGCCGACGCTGCTCGGCAACGTCACCGCCAATGTGGTGCGCAACGTGTGGGCGTACTCGATCATCTTCTGCGGCCATTTCCCGTCCGGTGTGCAGTCCTTCACCGAGGAGGAGACCGCCGACGAGACCCGTGGTGAGTGGTACGTCCGGCAGATGCTGGGCAGCGCGAACATCACCGGCTCCCCGCTGTTCCACATCATGTCCGGAAACCTGTCGCACCAGATCGAGCACCACCTGTTCCCCGACCTGCCGGCGCACCGTTATCCGGAGCTCGCCCCGAAGGTGCGGGAGCTGTGCGAGAAGCACGGACTTCCGTACAACACCGGTGGCTTCACCGCCCAGGTGACATCGGTGTGGAAGAAGATCTTCAAGTTCGCCCTCCCACCCGGTTGGCTCGCGCCCGAACCCGAGTCGCAGGTGATCATCCAACGTCACCGCTCCACCGATCGCCGGCTCGACGATGCGGGTACCCTCGCGGACGACACGATCGAGGGGGTCGAACATGGTGGGAAGATTCGAGCGTAACAAGGACACGGTCCAGGAGGTCACCGAGTCGGCCGCCACCCACGTCGGCGCGATCGCCGGGATCATCACCGGAGCGGTCCGGGACGTCACCCGCGAGATCGGTGAATGGATCACCGACGCGATCGAGATGCGGGAGGCCGCCCGCGCGGCACGGGACGACGACGAACGCGAGGAAGAACCGGCGACGCCGGATCGGCATCGCTCGGCCCCTCCCGAGGAGTAGCGAGACGCGGTCTCTACCGTGCGGGCACGCCCGTCGTGACACGGGTGATGAACTCGGCCACCTCGTCGCGCATCTCGCCGCTGCGCGGCACCGCGCCCGACATCCAGAAGGCGCCGTGTACGAGTCCGTCGAAACGGCGGATCGTCACGTCCACACCGGCCTCCCGTAGACGTTGTCCGTAGAGCTCACCTTCGTCGCGGAGCACTTCGTTCTCGGTGGTGAGCACCAGGGTCGGTGGCAGGCCGTCGAAACGCTCGGCACGAGCCGGAAGTGCGTACGGCTTCTCTGCGTCCTCGGCCGACGCGAAGTACTGCTCGAGGAACCAGTCCATGTCGGCGGCGGTGATGATGTATCCCTCGGCGAACTCGCGGCGCGAGGGCACGTCCGCAGCCCGGTCCACAGCCGGATAGATCAGGACCTGCCCCCGCAACGCGGGCGCTCCCTCGTCGCGGGCCCGCAAGGTGACACCGGCCGCGAGATTGCCACCGGCACTGTCGCCCATGACCACCACGTCGTCCGGGTCACCGCCGTACTCGGCGATGTGGGCGGTGACCCACTGCAACGCAGCCCAGGCATCGTCGGTCGCCGCGGGGAACCGATGTTCCGGCGCGAGGCGGTATCCCGCGGTCACGACGGTGGCCCCGGTGGCGCGGGAGATCGCCCGCGCCGGTTCGTCCACCACGGTGAGGTCGCCGGCGACGAACCCGCCGCCGTGGAAGTAGAGCACCACCGGCCGGGGACCGGAGTCGGCCCCGGGGGTGTAGATCTGTAGGGGGAGAGGGATGCCGTCGCTCTCGTAGTGGGTCTCGTCCACGCGGTCGACGTCCTGCGGTGGGAGTTGGAGGTCGGTGAAGGTCGCGATCGTGGCGCGGACCTGCTCGACCGTCATCTGCGAGAACGACGTGAATCCCTGCTGCTCGAGTCCTGTGATGAGGCCGGCGGCGTGCTCGTCGAGTGCCATGGGTATCTTCCTTCCGAGATGGGGAGAAGCGCGCGCTACGAGGCGGCCGGGACGGTGACTCGTGCCGGGGCCAGGTCGAAGCCGACGTAGCCGCCCTCGACGATGTCCGCACAGGTCTGCCGATAGGCCGGGGCACCGCCCAGATAGACCATGCAGGCACGCGGTTTACCGGGGATGTTCGCGCCCATGTACCACGAGTCGGTCTGCGGCAGCAGCGTCTGTTCGGCGATCTCGGTGGTGGTGCGCACCCAGTCGGCTTCGGCTTCGGCGGTGGGTTCGATGACGTCGAGATCGTGTGCGCGCAGATACGCGATCGCGTCGGTCGCGAAGTCGACATGATCTTCGATGGCCAGCGGCATGTTGTAGAGCACCGAGGGCGACTGGGGCCCGGTGATCGTGAAGAGGTTGGGGAACTCGTCGATCATGATGCCGAGACAGGTGCGTGGCCCGTGCGCCCACTTGTCGGCCAGGCGCAGTCCGCCGCGTCCACGGATGTCCATGGCCATGAGCGGGCCGGTCATCGCGTCGAAGCCGGTCGCGAGCACGATGGTGTCCACCTCGTAAGTACGGTCGCCGACGCGCACGCCGGTTTCGGTGATCTCGCTGATCGGGGTGCTCTTCACATCGACGAGCTGCACGTTGTCACGGTTGTAGGCCTCGTAGTAGTTCGTCTCGAGCGGGGGACGTTTCGTGGCGTAGGCGTATCCCCTGGGTGCGAGCTTGTCGGCCTTGTCAGGGTCCTGCACCCGCTCCCGGATCCGTTCGCGGATGTACTCGGCGGCGGTGTCGTTGGCCTTCCTGTCGACGAGGATGTCCTGGAAGCTGTCGATGAACAGGCGGAACCCGCCCGCATTCCAGCGTTCATCGAACACCCGCCGACGCTCCTCGGCGTCGACGGCCAGTGCCGACGGCCGGACCTGGTCGAACGGAACACCCAGGAAGTGGTTGCGCGCGGCCTCTCTCAGTTCGGGGTAGACCTTCTTGGCCTCGTCGAGCACCTGCGGGTCGAGCGGGCCGTTCCCGAGCGGGGTGGCGAACTGCGGTGTGCGCTGGAAGACCACCAGTTCCGCGGCCTGTTGCGCGATCACAGGGATCGCCTGGATTCCACTGGCACCGGTGCCGATGACCGCGACGCGCCTGCCGGTGAAGTCGACGGGTTCGTGCGGCCAGTTGCCGGTGAGCAGGACTTCGCCGCGGAAGTTCTCGATCCCCCCGAACTCGGGCTTCTTGGGGACCGAGAGGTTACCGGCACCGGAGATGAACCACCGGGCCGTCACGGTTTCGCCGGTGTCGGTGCGGACCGACCACCACGAGTTCTCGTCGTCCCAGTGCACGCCGATCACCCGCGTGCCGAATGTGATTCCCCTCCGCAGGTCGAAGCGGTCGGCCACGTGGTTCAGATAGCGGAGGATCTCCGGCTGCCCGGCGAACTTCTCGCTCCACTGCCACTCCTGCTGCAGGTCGTCGTCGAACGAGTAGGAGTAGTGGATCGACTCGATGTCGCAGCGGGCGCCGGGATAACGGTTCCAGTACCAGGTTCCACCCACATCGTCGCCGGCTTCGAAGACGCGCACCGACATGTTCATGGTGTCGCGGAGCTTGTGCAGCGCGTACAACCCGGCGAATCCGGCTCCTACGACGACGACGTCGGTGTCGGGGGTGTTGGACGAAGTGGTCATCTGTCCTGGCTCCTCGGTATCGGGGATGTCGCTCCGGCGGGTGAACCGAAGGTCTGCATCGACGATGACGCGGATCACACTCGAGGACGCGGGGTGAATTACCCTATTCACTACCTGTGTTGGCCGTCACACCACCGCCCGGGTATGTTGGGCCCACTATCACTGAGAAGCGTGACGATGGAATCTGCCCTCCCGGAATCTGCGCTGCCCCGTATATCGGGACCCACCCGTTCGGTGACGACCTTCGTCGGTCGCCGTCGCGAGATCGATGAGGCGCGGTCGTGCCTCCAGCGGACCCGTGTGCTGACGATCCTCGGCCCGGGGGGCGTGGGAAAGACACGGTTGGCCGAGGAGTTGGCGGTGCGGACATCGCGAGCTTTCCGCGACTCGTTCCGCTGGCTCGACCTGGCGGTCGTGCGCGACCCGGAATCCGTTCCCTCGACCGCGGCGGCCGCGCTGGGGGTGACCGACCAGTCCACCAGGCCCGTGATGGACAAGATCGTCGACCATCTCCGCGACAAGCACATGCTGATCGTGGTCGACAACTGTGAGCACGTGATCGGGACCGTGGCCGACGTCGTTGCTGCCGTCCTCGGCGATGCGCCCGAGGTGCGGATCCTCGCCACCAGTCGTGAGCCTCTGAGTGTGCCGGGGGAGGCGGAGTACGTGCTTCCGCCTCTGACCACGCCGAGCCGGTCGACGGGAAACAGGGCGGCGGATCTCGAACGATTCGAAGCGGTCGGTCTGCTCGTGGACCGGGCGCGGCAGGTGGTCCCGGGGTTCGAGGTGACCGACGACAACGCCGATGCCGTTGCGCAACTGTGCATTGCACTCGACGGCGTTCCGCTCGCTCTCGAACTCGCCGCGACCCGCCTGCGTTCGTTGTCTCCGGCGCAACTCGTCGAACGACTCGACCGGCGTTTCGCGTTGCTCACCGGAGGCAGTCGTGTGGCGGTGCCGCGCCAGCAGACGTTGCGTGCCCTGATCGACTGGAGCTACGAACTGTGCTCCGATGCCGAGCGGACGTTGTGGGCGCGGTTGTCGGTGTTCACCGGCAGCTTCGACCTCGAGGGCGCGGAGACCGTCTGCGCCGACGAGGATCTGCCGAGCGAGCAGGTCATCGACCTGCTCGACAGGTTGATCGCGAAGTCGCTCGTGGGTGTCGACCGTTCGTCGTCGGTGTTGAGGTACTCGCAATTGGTGACCGTGCGCGAGTACGGTCACGAACTGCTCGACGTCCGCGAGGAGCGGGAGCGGTTGTACCGGCGGCATTGCGAGCACTATCTCGATCGTGCCCGTCGCTGTGCCGAGAGTTGGTACGGGCCGAGACAATCCGCCCTGTTGTCGTCGATGCGCGCCGACCACACGGATTTCATGGCAGCGCTCGACCGGTCGATCCGGGACGACGACGAACTCGCCGCGGGGGCGGCGCTCGCCGTCGCGCTGCGGTACCACTGGATCGCGGGCGGGTACCTGTCCACCGGGCGGGCCCGGCTCGAGCGGCTCCTGCAACGACTTCCGCGTTCGAGCAGCGAGCGCGGCAACGTGCTGTGGGTGACCGCGTGGACGGCGCTCATCCAGGGTGATCGCGACGGGGCGGCGGTCCACCTCGCCGAGTGTCGTTCGATCGCGGACGAATCCGGCGACGTCCGGTTGCGGGCACATTGCGATCACTGGAGTGCTCTGCACGCCCTGTTCTGCGGCGCGACGGCCGAGGCGATCGACCTCTACCTCCGTGCGGCCCGGGTGCATCGTGCGCACGGCGATCACGCCGCCCACCTGACCTGCCTGTTCCAGCTGGCGATGGCGCAGACCTACGACGGACGACTCGACGACGCCCTGGCGACGTGCGCTCATGTCGTCGACATGGCGGACCAGCACGGCGAGCGGTGGAACAAGGCCTATGCGCTGTGGGTCTCCGGGCTCGCCCACTTCCATCTCGGGCGCCTGGGCTCTGCGGTCGAAGCGGCGAACGAGGCCCTGATCATCCAGCGCGATTTCGAGGACAAGATCTGCACGGCGTTGTCGATCGAACTGCTGGCGTGGTCGGCGGGCGCCGAAGGCGACCCGGAGAAATCGGCGGGACTGCTCGGGGCCGCACGGACGGTATGGCAGCGTCTCGGTACGACGATCGCCGCGTTCGGACCGCACATCGAGCAGGATTCGCTCGCCGCGGAACGACGCCTCCGGGACGCCGTGGACGAAGCGACACTCTCCGGGCTGCTCGGTTCGCAGGTCGGCGCGACCATCGGCGATCTCGTGTGCAGCGCACTGGAACCGGGTGGGACTCCCGAATCCCGGATACCGCGTGCTCGAGCTGCCGCGGTCTCACAGAAATCACCGTTGACGAAGCGGGAACAGGAGATCGCGGCACTCGTCGCCGGAGGGTTGAGCAACCGTGCGATCGCCGACCGCCTCGTCATCTCCCGCCGGACCGTCGACGGTCACGTCGAGCGGATCCTCGACAAACTCGGCGTGCACTCCCGCACGCAGGTCGTGTCGTGGTTGCACGCCCACGAAGAGCGCGGAGCGTGAGCCGGCGGGGCGGTAGCCGGGTTCAGGAGTGTGTCGGGACGGACTCTCGGCGTGCCGCAGGCACCTTGGTGATCAACGTGAGTACCACCGACACCAGAGCGATGATGCCGATGGTGGTGTAGGCAAGGGTGTAGGCCTTGTCCTCGCCGATCAGCGTGGACGCAATGATCGGGCCGATGATGCCGCCGATGCTCCAACCGATGAGCATGAGTCCGTAGATGGCACCGGCATTGCGGACCCCGAAGAAATCGCCGGCAGTGGCGGGCATGGTGCCGAAAGCGCCGCCGTAGCAGAGGTAGATGATCGCGGCCAGGATCGAGAACAGCACGACACCGCCGGCGTGCGGCAACACGATCAGGCACACGCCCTGCAGGACGAGCAGTGCGGTGAACGTCCTCATCCGCCCGATGCGGTCGGAGATCGCTGCCCACACGATCCGGCCGGCACCGTTGAAGATCGCGAGCGCGCCCACGAGTGCCGCCGCGCCGCTCGCGCTGAAGCCGGCGATGTCGGAAGCACTCGGCTTGGCCTGGGAGATCAGTGAGATGCCTGCGGTGACACACAGGGTGAGGATGGCGGTCAGGAGATACCACTGGGGCGTGCGCAGTGCCTCTCCCTGGGTGTACTCCTTGCCGCCCGTCGCTCCGGCACCGGTCTTCGAAGCAGGTTCGTAACCGGGCACGGTGTACCCCTCGGGCGGATTGCGGAAGAGCGCTGCGCCGGCGAGGGACATCACGAGGTAGGCGATGCCCAGCGGCAGGAAGGCGCTCGTGGGATCGTCGGGGTTCCGGTCGATGAGCCACTGCGCGACCGGCGAGGTGAGCACCGCACCGAACCCGAAGCCGCCCACCGCGAGCCCGGTGATGAGACCGGTCTTGTCGGGAAACCACTTCTGCAGCATGGCGATCGGGACGATGTACGCGAAGCCCAGACCGAAGCCGCTGATGACACCGTATCCGAGGATGAGCAGCCAGTAATCGTCGGCACCGTTGGTGAACGACGCGAGGAGAATGCCGAGGGCGTAGATGACCCCGCCGATGAGCGCGACGACGCGCGGTCCCTTCAGATCCTGCAGGCGGCCACCGAGATAGGTGCCGACGAAGATCATGCCGATGGTGACGGTGAACGGCAGTGACGCCTTGACCGTGCTGAGCTGCCAGGAGTCGGCGCTCTCGAGGGCCCCACCGAAGACCGACCATGCGTAGACCGCGCCGATCGAGAACTGCAGCAACAGACCTCCGGCGACGAGCAACCACCGGAAGCTACCCGGAGGCTGTGCCGTCGCGGTGTCGCCCTGTGGTTCGCGCGTGGGCTTGGCGGAGTCCATGCGTGCTCCTTCGTTCTGCCCGCGAGCCGGATCTCAGCTGCGGTAGCGAACGGGTTCCCCGCGATCGACTCGTTCACGCTGGGGAACGACGGTGTATTTGGGATCCTTCGCCGATGCGATGCCGGCCTCGTAGACGCCGAGTCGCGTGCACAGTGAACCGACCATGAGTGCGGCACCGGACACCGCCGACACCGCCCGATGGCGACGGCCGACGAGCGCCCCGAGCGCACCGGCCACCGTCAATGCCTTGCTGGCCTTCATGAATCGCCCGGCCCGCCCTTGGTGGAGCGTCTCGGCCGACAGGCCCATGGACTCCTCCATCCGCTGCTCGAGCACGAGTTCGGCGAGCGCACCGCCGACGGCGAAGGTACGCGCCGGTCCGGCCTCGGCAAGCGGTGCGCCCAGCAGCCCGAGACCACCCGAGGCGGCCGCCGCGGACCCACAGAACACGAAGGGAATCTCCTTGTAGGCGGAGTGCCAGGCCGGAGTTGCGGTGTCGGACAGCAGAACACCGGTGTAGGCGGCGACCGGCGGCGCCGTCAGCGCCCCTACGATCCCGGCCGGTCGGCCGAGCGCGAGCAGGAGTCGCACCGGCCCCCGCTTCCACCGGGAGGGCAGCATCTCGGCGATCTCCGCGACCGCCGCGACACCCGCGAACGGACCGTGCAGCGACAGGATCCACGTACCGACCGACATCGGGGAGGTCGGCTTGGCGACCCGCAGCATGTTGAGGAAGCGGCTCGGTTTGCCGAGATCGTGGACGAGGGCACCGACACTCACGAGCAGCGATGCGAGCGAACCGAATCGGGCCACCCGGCGCAGTGCGGCGCGGCCCGTCAGATCGGCGCCTGCGGCGAGCAGCGAGCTCCCCGCGGCCACGCCGCCTGTGAACAGGTAGACGGCGATGTCGTGTTCCCACGGGGCCGGTTTCACGATCGGGCGCCCGTAATAGGACTCGAAATCGGCCTCCGGCACCATCACGCGGTCTCCGCCGCGACCGCCTCCGGACCGGCGGGAATCGCCCGGGCTGCCGCCGTGCTGCACCTGGGTCATCCGCGCCTCCTCAGGAACGACAGGGCGGCGCCCGCCAGCATCGCGACGGCCGCGACGGCAGCACGGTTCCACATCTCCGGCAGATCCTTGGTCGTCACCACCGGGTCCGGGGGCAGGCCGTAGACCTCCGGTTCGTCGAGGAGCAGGAAGAAGGCGCCGGTCCCGCCGACCCCGTCCTCGGGATCGTTGCCGTAGAGCCGTGCCTCGCTCACACCGCGCTCGTGCAGGGCCGCCAGGCGCTCGTCGGCGCGGGCACGCAGTTCCTCGACGTCGCCGAACTGGATCGACTCCGTGGGGCACGCCTGCGCGCAGGACGGTGTCTGGCCGTCGGTGAGCCGGTCGTAGCAGAGCGTGCACTTCTGGGCGATACCGACCTGCGGGTCGCCCTCCGGGCCCTTGCGGCGGTCGATGACACCGTACGGGCACGCGGCCACGCAGTATCCGCAGCCGTTGCAGATGTCGTCCTGCACGACCACCGTGCCGAACTCGCTGCGGAACAGCGACCCGGTCGGGCACACGTCGAGGCAGGCCGCGTGGGTGCAGTGCTTGCACACGTCCGAGGACATCAACCACCGGAAGTCCGGCTTCTCCTCGTCCGGCCGCTCGCTCGGTGCCGCACCGACGGTCGGCATCCCCAGCGACACCGCCGGCTTCTTCTCGGCCGGGCGCTCGATGAAGGCGACGTGCCGCCACTGGTTCGCGTTGAGCGAATGACTGTTGTCGTACGAGGTGCCGAGCATCGCGAACGCGTTCTCGGGAACGTCGTTCCACTCCTTGCAGGCGACCTCACAGGCCTTGCACCCGATGCACACACTGGTGTCGGTGAAGAAGCCCTTGCGAGCCGGTGGATTCTCGTACCCGGCATCGGGTGCCGGGTCGATCGGTCCGAAGAAGCTGTTGGGGCCGGTCACTCGTCCTCCTCCGGAGTGCGTCCGTCATCCGAGATCGTGACGACGGGTGGGTACACACCGTCGGTTACCCCGGCCCGCCGCGCATATCCCTCGACGTACTCCCGCAACGCCGGTCCGCTCGGCCGGCGTCCGGCCCGCACGTCGCACGTACCGACCTTGCTCTCCTGGATGAGCACGTTGGGGTCCAGCGTGATCCCGATCAGATCGTTGGTCGAGTCGCCGGTCACCATGCCGCCGCCACCCCAGTGGTAGGGCATCCAGATCTGGTGCACGGTGCGGCCTTCGACCTTCAGTGGACGCAACCGCTCGGTCACCAGTACCCGGCCCTCGACCGCCGAGCGGGCGGTGATCACGTGGCACCAGCCCATGTGCTCGAGTCCGCGCTCGGCCGCCAGGGCGGGGGAGACCTCCACGAACATCTCCGGTTGCAGTTCGGCGAGATGTTCGAGATAGCGGCTCATCCCGCCGGCGGTGTGGTGCTCGGTGAGACGACTCGTCGTGAACACGAAGGGGAACACGTCGCTGTGTTCTTCCGGCGGTGAGGGGTTCATCGGATTGTCGTCGCGCCGGTACTCCATGCGTGTCGGGTTGGCCTGCTGCGCGTAGAGCGGATTGCGGAACGGCGACTCCACCGGTTCGTAGTGCGTCGGCATCGGACCGTCGACGAGTCCCTGGGGGGCGTAGAGGGCACCCTTGCCGTCGCCCTGCATGATGAACGGATCGATCCCTTCGATCGCCTCGACACCGTCGGCGCCGTCGGGGGAGCGGTAGCTCGGCGGCTTCGTCTTCTCGAAGTCCGGCACGTCCGCGCCGGTCCACTGCTGTGCGTCCTCGTCCCACCACACGTAGGCCTTGCGTTCGCTCCACGGCCTGCCCTCGGGGTCGGCGGATGCCCGGTTGTAGAGGATGCGGCGGTTCATCGGCCACGCCCAGCCCCACTCGGGAGCCACGAACGACTGCTCGTGACGGGACTTGCGACGGTTGGCCTGATTGACGCCGTCGGCATAGACCCCGGTATAGATCCAGCAACCACCGAGCGTGGAGCCGTCGTTCTTCATCTCGGTGAACGACGACAGCGGCCGCCGGGTCGCGACGTCGTAGCCGTTGATCTCCATGAGCACCGCTTCGGCACTCGGCTCGTCGTGCTCACCGTGTACGGGATAGTCCCATGCCAGGTCGAGCAGCGGACGGTCGCGCTCGTCGGTGGACGCGGCCAGACGCTCCCGCATCATGCGGCCGAGGTGGTAGAAGAACCACAGTTCCGAGCGGCAGTCCTCCGGCGGCTCGACGGCCTTCTCCCGCCACTGCAGCATCCGCTGGGTCTGGGTGAAGGTTCCTTCCTTCTCGGCGTAGGAAGCCGCCGGGAACAGGAACACCTCGGTGGCACACTCCTCGGTCACGATCTCGCCGGTCTCGACCTCCGGGGAGTCCTTCCAGAAGCTCGCGCTCTCGATCTCGAACAGATCGCGTACCACGAGCCAGTCGAGGTTCGCCATCCCGAGCCGCTGGGCGCGCCCGTGAGCGGAGCCGACGGCCGGGTTCTGACCGAGAAGGAAGTAGCCCTTGACCTTTCCGTCGATCATGTCGAGCACCGAGCGGTAGGTGCCGTGGTCGCCGGTGATCTTCGGCATGTGGTCGAAGCAGTAGTCGTTGTCGGCGGTCGCCGCGTCGCCCCAGTAGGCCTTGAGCAGGTTCACGGCGTAGGCGTCGGCCTTCGACCAGAAGCCCTTGCTGCCCGGGTTGCGGACGCTGTCGACCCACTCGGTGAACGTGTGGTGCTTGTTCGCATCGGGCATCGGCAGGTAGCCGGGCAACAGGTTGAACAGCGTCGGGATGTCGGTCGAGCCCTGGATGCTGGCGTGACCGCGCAGCGCCATGATGCCTCCGCCGGGGCGGCCCATGTTGCCGAGCAACAACTGCAGGATCGCGCCGGTGCGGATGTACTGCACACCGACACTGTGCTGGGTCCAGCCCACGCTGTAGACGAGCGCCGTCGTCCGCTCCCGGCCGGAGTTCTCGGTCCATGCGCGGCAGACGTCGAGGAAGTCCTCCTGCGAGACGCCGCACACCTGCTCGACCATCTCGGGGGTGTAGCGGGCGAAGTGCCGCTTGAGCACCTGGTAGACGCACCGCGGGTGCTGCAGGGTCTCGTCACGCCTCGGGTGGCTCGCCGTCTGCATGCCGTGCGACTCGTTCTGCAGGCCCGCGGCCGTGTCCCGATGCTCGGCGTGTTCCTCGGCGTTGTCGGCCTGCGACGCGTGCAGGTCGCCGGATTCGTCCTCCACGTCGTACTGCCAGCTCGTCGGATCGTAAGTCCGCTTCTCGGGGTCGAAGCCCGAGAAGAGCCCGTCGAGGTCGTCGGTGTCCTCGAACTTGTCGCTGACGAGCACCGCAGCGTTCGTGTAGTCGACGACGTACTCGCGGAAGTCCAGCTCGTTGCTCAGGACGTAGTTCACGATGCCGCCGAGGAAGGCGATGTCGCTGCCGACCCGGATCGGGACGTGCTTGTCCGCCACCGCGCTCGTACGGGTGAAGCGCGGGTCGATGTGGATGACGCGGGCACCACGTTTCTGGGCCTCCACGACCCACTGGAAGCCCACCGGGTGGGCTTCGGCCATGTTGGAACCCTGGATGATGATGCAGTCAGCGTTGGCCAGGTCGGCTGTATAGCCGGTGGCGCCGCCGCGCCCGAAGCTGGTCCCCAGACCGGGGACGGTGGCGGAGTGTCATATGCGGGCCTGGTTCTCGATCTGGACCGCCCCCATCGCTGTGAACAGCTTCTTGATGAGGTAGTTCTCCTCGTTGTCCAGCGTCGCACCGCCGAGACTCGCGATGCCCATCGTGCGCCGGACACGGCGGCCCTTGTCGTCGAACTCCTGCCACGTCTCGCGACGGGTCTTCAGCACACGATCGACGACCATCTCCATGGCCGTGTCGAGGTCGAGATCTTCCCATTCGGTGCCGTAGGGCCGGCGATAACGGATCTTGGTCTCGCGCAGCTCGCTGGTGACGAGATTCTTGCTCGCCGAACCCTTGGGACATAGGCGCCCGCGGTTCACGGGGCTGTCGGAGTCGCCCTCGATCTGGACGATCCGTTCGTCCTTGACGAAGATCTTCTGTCCGCATCCGACAGCGCAGTAGGGACACACGCTGCGCGCGACACGATCGGCGGTGGAGGTGCGCGGTTCGATCTCGTCGGTACGACGGGAACGCGCGGCTCTGCCGCGTCCGAGCAGGTCCTTACCGAGGAACTGGCGCAGGACGGGCCAGGGGAGGGACGTGTCCTTCTCCGCCATCGGTGCTCCTTTCCTGCGCTGTCGTTTCCGAAGCTACCGTCTACCCGCGCTTCGTGCCGGGTAATCCGGATCCCGTGCAGGTGTGTCGGCATGTCCGACGGTCGTCGGGGTCAGCGCACCCGGATCGCGTGCTCGCCCGCGGGGACCACCTCGCCGATCACCGGATGACCGGGGAGCTCCCCGACGACCAGGAGACCGCCCGAGGTCTGGGCATCGGCGAGCAACAGCAGTTCGTCGTCGTCCACCTCGGAGTCGACCTCGTCACGGACCCAATCGAGATTGCGACGGCTCCCGCCGGGCACGAATCCCTCTGCGAGCGACTCGCGCGCTCCCGCGACGTACGGCACGGCCGCGGCATCGAGCACGGCGGTCGTGCCACTGGCCCGCATCATCTTCATCAGATGGCCGAGCAGACCGAAACCCGTGACGTCGGTGGCGGCGCGGACACCTGCGGCGTGGGCGAGTTGCGCGGCCTCGCGGTTGAGGGTCGTCATCACCGCTACCGCCTCCTCGAACCGCTCGCCGGTGGCCTTGTGACGGTTGTTGAGGATGCCGAGGCCGAGTGGCTTGGTGAGGGTGAGCGGCAGGCCGGGTGTCGCAGCGTCGTTGCGCAGCAGGCGATCCGGATCGCCGAGCCCGGTCACCGCCAGTCCGTACTTCGGTTCGCGGTCGTCGATGCTGTGCCCTCCGGCGAGATGAGCACCCGCCTCGGCGCACGCGTCGGCACCGCCCCGCATCACCTCGGCTGCGAGTTCGAACGGGATGAGTTCGCGCGGCCAGCCCAGGAGGTTGACCGCGACGATCGGCGTGCCGCCCATCGCGTAGACGTCGGACATGGCATTGGTGGCGGCGATGCGGCCCCAGTCGTAGGCATCGTCGACGACCGGGGTGAAGAAGTCGGCCGTCACGATGACGGCCCGTCCGCTCCCGTCGGGTGCGGGGTCGATCCGGACCGCGGCGCCGTCGTCGCCGTTTTCCACACCGACCAGCAGTTCGCCGGTCGCTCGTCCACCCTGCAGGCCACCGAGCACCCGTTCGAGTTCGCCCGGTGGAACCTTGCACGCGCAGCCGCCGCCGGCCGCGTACTGGGTGAGTCGGATGGCGCCCTCGGGAAGGTCGACGTGTGCGGTCATACGACCGAACATACGGGCGTGCCGTAACCGAGGGCTCGGCTTCGGTTAGGGTGAGCGCGGAGGTGGTTCTCGTCTGGTGACGGTCGCGGTCTTCAAAACCGTTGTGGCCCAGTATCTGGGCTGGGCGGGTTCGATTCCCGTCCGCCTCCGCCAAATTTTGTCGTCGAGTGTGGGATGAGGAGGCGCGTGCCGGATCCGCGACGGGATGTTCCCCGCACCGACCAGGTCCTGGCCGATCCGCGCCTGCGCGAAGCCGTCGACCGGCTCGGCTCCCGTCTGGTCAAGCAGACCGTGGTCGCGGCCCAGCAGCGGTGCCGCGACGGAGAGATCGAGCCGGGGGCCGTCGCCGACGTCGCGGCCGAATCGTTGCCGCAACAGGCGGCCACCCTGCGTCGCGTCCTCAACGCGACCGGCGTGGTGGTGCACACCAATCTCGGCCGCGCCCCCCTCTCCCGCGCGGCGGTCGAAGCCGTGACGACCGCGGCGGGCGCGACCGATGTCGAGCTCGATCTGGCCACCGGCAGGCGCGGGCGGCGCGGCCGCGGCGCTCTCGAGGCGCTCGCCGAGCAGGTACCGGATGCCGGAGGCGTCCACGTGGTCAACAACGGTGCCGCCGCTCTCGCTCTGGCCACGCGGGTGCTTGCGCGCGGGGGCCGCTCGATCGTGATCGCGCGGGGCGAACTGGTCGAGATCGGCGACGGCTTCCGGATCCCGGAACTGCTGGAATCGGTCGGTGCCGCGCTGCGGGAGGTCGGTACCACCAACCGTGTCCGCCTGAGCGACTACGCCGCGGCCGTCGACGACGACACCGCCTTCGTCCTCAAGGTGCATCCGTCGAACTTCACGGTCACCGGCTTCACGTCGTCCGTCTCGGTCCGCGAACTCACGGGGCTCGGTCCGCCCGTCGTGGTCGACATCGGGTCGGGACTGCTTGCACCGCATCCACGCCTGCCGAACGAGCCCGACGCCACCAGTGCCCTGCGCGCCGGCGCCGACCTGGTCACGGCTTCGGGCGACAAGCTGCTGGGTGGTCCGCAGGCGGGGCTGTTGCTCGGACGGGCCGAGCTGGTGGAACGCCTGCGCCGCGATCCGTTCGCACGGGCATTACGCGTCGACAAGCTCACCCTCGCCGCGCTGGAAGCGACCCTGACGGGACCGACGCCTCCCGTCGCGGCAGCACTGGCCACGCGGCCGGAGGACCTTCGCGCCCGTGCCCGGGCGATCTGCGCTGCGCTGCCTGCCGAGTGCGAGCCCGAGGTGGTCGACTCCGACGGCGTCGTCGGTGGTGGCGGCGCCCCGGATGTGACCCTGCCGAGCGTGGCGATCGCGCTGCCCGAACACTTCGCCGTGCCGTTGCGTCTCGGCGAACACCCGGTCGTCGGCCGTGTGGAACGGGGCAGGTTGCTGCTCGACCTGCTCGCCGTCGACCCCGGTGAGGACCGCGATCTGATCGGCGCCGTGACGCGTGTGGCCCGCCGCGAAGGACGCTGATGCACGTCGTCGCGACCGCCGGTCATGTCGACCACGGCAAGTCGACGCTGGTCGAAGCGCTCACCGGCGCGAATCCGGATCGGCTCGCCGAGGAACGGCGGCGAGGACTGACCATCGAGCTCGGCTACTGCTGGACGTCCTGGCCCGGAGTGGGGGAGGTCGCCTTCGTCGACGTCCCCGGACACGAGCGTTTCCTGACGACGATGCTCTCCGGGGTGGGATCGGTCCCGGCCGCGCTGTTCGTGGTGGCCGCCGACGATCCGTGGATGCCCCAAGCAGCCGAACATCTCGCGGCGCTCGACGCGCTCGGCGTGCGCCACGCGGTCGTCGCGGTGACCCGCGCCGATCTCGCCGACCCGGGTCCCGCAGCCGCGCGGGCCGCGGCGGAGGTCGCCCGCACGAGCCTGGCGGGGGCGCCCGTCGTCGCTGTGAGCGGACGCACCGGGATGGGCCTCGACGATCTCAGGGCCGCGTTGACGACGATGGTCGCCGCGCTCCCGGATCCGGATCCGCACGGCGATGTCCGGCTCTGGGTGGACCGCCGGTTCACCGTGCGCGGGTCCGGAACCGTCGTCACCGGAACGCTTCCCGCCGGCACGGTCCGGGTCGGCGACACCCTCGCACTCGGCAGCGCACCGCTGCGGGTCCGTGGCGTGCAGGCACTCGGGCGCGACCGGACCGCGGTGAGCGGCGTGGCCCGGGTCGCCCTCAATCTCACCGGCCGGATCGACGACCTGGGGCGGGGCAGTGTGCTCGTGACGCCCGGTGCGTGGCACCACACGTCCGTCGTCGACGTGCGGATCAGCGGCGAGGACCGGCCTCCCGTCGCCCCAGTTCTCCACATCGGTGCTGCCGACGTCGGCGTCCACTGTCGTCCGCTGGCGGGCGATCTCGTCCGGCTCACTCTCGATCGCCCGCTGCCCCTGCGGATCGGCGACCGCGCGCTGCTGCGCGATCCGGGTCGCCGCACGATCTGGCGGGCCGACGTTCTCGATCCGGACCCGCCCCGCTTCCGGCGGCGTGGTGCCGCGGCACGCCGTGCCCGGCAACTCGCGGGTGCCGACGGTACGCCGAACTTGGCCGACGAACTCGCCCGCCGCGGAATCCTGCACCGTCAGCGGTTGCGTCAGTTGGGCATCCCTCTCGAGGAGGGAGATCACCTGGTGGTGGGTCCGTGGCTCGTCGCACCCGGCCTCGCGCGAGCGGTCACCGATCGGCTGCCCGCCCTCGTGCAGGCACACGCTCGCGCTCATCCCCTGGACCCGGCGGCACCGTTGACCGTGCTGGCATCGCAGTTGCGGCTTCCCACTCCCGACCTCGTGCGTGCGCTGGTACGGCCGCCTCTCGAAGTCGTAGGGGGACGGGTGATCGCTCCGGGAGCCGACGGTCTGCCGACGAAGATCCGCAAGGCCGTCGAGCAGGTGCGCCGCGACCTGTCGGCCGCCCCGTTCGCGGCCCCGACCGCCGATCGACTCCGCGAACTCGGCCTCGACGACCGTGCACTGGGCGCGGCCGAGCGCAGCGGACGACTGTGGCGGGTCGGTCCGGGCATCGTCCTGCTACCCGACGCCGCCGATGCTGCCGTCGAGTTGCTGGGAGAGCTGGAACAGCCCTTCACGACCAGTGCGGCACGCGAGCGGCTGGGAACGACACGGCGGGTGGTCCTGCCGCTGCTCGACCGGCTCGACAAGGCGGGCCGTACGCGACGGCTCCCCGACGACCGTCGCGAGATCGTCCACTAGGGCGGCACCGACTGTCGGGGCGGTCGGGTCCCGTTCTGCGCGGATGCGCGAGGTGACGTGCACCCGACCACGAAGTGTGTCGAAACACGAAGTGCGGGTACCGACCTCGTCGGTACCCGCACTCGCGTGTGAGAAGTGGGTCGTCAGATGACGCCCAGTGCGAACATCGCGTCGGCGACCTTCACGAAGCCGGCGATGTTGGCGCCGTGGATGTAGTCGCCCGGCTTGCCGTACTCGGCGGCGGTCTCGACGCAGCGGCCGTGGATGTCGGCCATGATGCCGGCGAGACGCTCGTCGGTGTAGTCGAAGTGCCACGAATCGCGCGAGGCGTTCTGCTGCATCTCCAGTGCCGAGGTCGCCACACCACCGGCGTTGGCGGCCTTGCCGGGCGCGAAGGCGACTCCGGCGTCGCGGAAGACGCTGATGCCACCCGGAGTGGTGGGCATGTTGGCGCCCTCGGCGACGATCTTCACGCCGTTGTTGACGAGAGTCTTCGCCGAGTCCTCGTCGAGTTCGTTCTGCGTGGCGCACGGCAGTGCGACGTCGCACGGCACGTTCCAGATGTTGCCACCGGGGAAGAACTCGGCGTCGCCGCGCTCGTCGACGTACTCGGAGATGCGTCCGCGCCGGACTTCCTTGATCTCCTTGAGGAGAGCGACGTCGAGGCCCTTGCGGTCGACGATGTAACCGGAGGAGTCGGAGCAGGCGATCGCGGTGCCACCGAGCTGGTGGATCTTCTCGATGGCATAGATCGCGACGTTGCCGGAACCCGAGACGACGGCGGTGCGACCTTCGAGCGAGGTTCCCGAGGTCTTGGCCATCTCGTTGACGAAGTAGGCCGCGCCGTAACCGGTGGCCTCCTTGCGCACCTGCGAACCGCCCCAGGTGAGGCCCTTGCCGGTGAGCACGCCGGACTCGTAGGAGTTGGTGAGGCGCTTGTACTGGCCGAACAGGTAGCCGATCTCGCGGCCACCGACACCGATGTCACCGGCCGGGACGTCGGTGTACTCGCCGATGTGGCGGTGCAGCTCGGTCATGAACGACTGGCAGAAGCGCATGATCTCCTGCTCGGAGCGACCCTTGGGATCGAAGTCCGAGCCACCCTTGCCGCCGCCGATGGGCAGGCCGGTGAGAGCGTTCTTGAAGATCTGCTCGAAGCCGAGAAACTTGACGATGCCGAGGTTCACGCTCGGGTGGAAGCGCAGGCCGCCCTTGTAGGGGCCGAGAACGCTGTTGTACTGCACGCGGAAGCCACGGTTGACGTGGACGTTGCCCTGGTCGTCGATCCACGGCACACGGAAGATGATCTGCCGTTCGGGCTCGCACAGGCGCTCGATCAGGCCGGATTCGAAGTATCCGGGGTGCCGCTCGAGCACGACATGCAGAGACTCGAACACTTCGGCTGCAGCCTGGTGGAATTCGGGTTCACCTGCGTTGCGGGCCTTGACCTGCTCGTAGATCTCTTCGATGCGGTCCGATGTCGACACGCCCACCTACCTGACTCTGTGAGGATTCTGTAACACGCGATTTACGACGAGAACTATAGGACGTGGTCCTTAGCATGTGTTAACCCAGCACCGAGGTGGGATGAGAAACACACGGCCGGAGCGGCGTGTGAAAAGAGCGAATTGCCCGTTTCGGAAGTAGGATGCGCGACCCCGCCGCGAATGATCCGCCGGCGGTGGGAGGTGCCCCCGGCAGGACTCGAACCTGCGACCTAGAGATTAGAAGGCTCTTGCTCTATCCAGCTGAGCTACGGAGGCGCGGCCAGAATCTTAGCGGGTGCCGTCGGCAGCGGGTGCACGCACCCTCACCGTCGGCGGGTCATCGCTCGAGTGCTGTGCCGCGGTCGTCGCCGGTGCTCGATTCGCCCCTGGGGACGTCCACATCCCCGGTCTTGAACCGCTGGACGAGGTGATCGATTCCGACCCCCAGGACCACCGCGACGCAGATGGACACGGCCGCACCCAACAACGGTTGCGATTCGAACCAGCCCCCGACGAGACGGCCCACCAGCGCCGAGTACAGCGCCCAGGTCGTACCGCCCAGGATCGTGAGGGGCACGAACTTCTGCCGTGGGTAGCGGGTCGCTCCGGCCGTCATGTTCACAGCGATCCGGCCGATCGGGATGTAGCGGGCCGTGAGGATCACTGCCGCGCCGCGCTTGTCGAGTCCGCGCCGCGCCCACGCGAAAGCGGCTCGTGCCTTCGGGCGGCGCATCCACCGGAACCGGTCCGTGCCGACCTTCCGTCCGATCGTGTAGGCGATGTTGTCGCCGATGATCGCGCCGAGCGCCGCGAGCACGACGACGATCCACAGGTGGGGAAGTCCGGTCGAGCCCGAGAGGGACGCCAGGGTCACCAGGACGGTCTCGCTGGGCACCGGAGGGAAGAAGCCGTCGAGGATGCACACGGCGAAGACCAACGGATAGACCCAGAGGGCCGCGGCCTGGCCGATGATGAATTCGTTGATCACGTCCATTGATATGCGTGGTGCTCCCGTCGGGTCCGCCGGTCGGCTCCTTCCACGCTATCCGCTCGCGCCGCCGAGGACTCCGGACGAGGGCGGCGTTACGGCACACACCGTCGACCGCAAGAGAACGATTCGATTCCGATTCGCCCGTTTCGTCGCATCGATCTCGACTCGGGTCTACTATGGGCGCACCAAGGGGGAATCGTGGGCGGCCGGTGGGGGAAAGCCGGTCCGCGCCACCTGATGGCGGGAGTTCTTCATGCAGGTTCCTGGCCCATTCGAGTACGAGCGTGCCACCGGAGTGGATCACGCCGTCGAGTTGCTCGACCGGCACGGAGAGGGGGCCCGGGTCGTCGCCGGCGGACACAGTCTGCTGCCGATGATGAAACTTCGGCTCGCGAATCCGGAGTACTTGATCGACATCAACGATCTCGCGGACGAACTCGATCACATCGTGTTCGAACCCGGGTCCGTGCGCCTCGGTGCCCTGGTCCGGCACCGCCGGCTTCTCGAATCCGACGAACTCGCCGAGATCTTCCCGATCTTCCGCGATGCCGAGCGAGTGATCGCCGATCCCGTCGTCCGCAATCGTGGAACGCTCGGTGGGTCGTTGTGTCAGGCAGATCCTGCCGAGGACCTGTCCACCGTGTGTGCAGTGCTCGGCGCGACCTGTGTCGTACGCGGACCGGGCGGGGTGCGCGAGCTCGATTTCCACGACTTCCATCTCGGCCCCTACGAGACGGCGGTCGCCCCGAACGAACTGCTCGTCGAGGTGCGGTTGCCGAGGAAGGGCACCGGGGCCAGTGCGTACGAGAAGGTCGAGCGTCGCACCGGCGACTGGGCGGTGGCCGCCGCGGGTGTCGCGCTGTGGACGTCGGGAGGACGGATCACCGACGCACGGGTCGGGCTGACGGCCGTGCGCGGCGACGACGAGGCGTTGTCGGCGATCACCGACCTGCTGCGGGGAGCGCCACCGTCCGACGACCTGTTCCGAGAGGCCGGCGCCGCAGCCGCGCGGGCCTGCGATCCCGAGACCGACCAGCGTGGCACCGCCGCCTACAAACGTCACCTCGCGTCCGAGTTGACGGTGCGTGCCCTGCGCCGAGCCGCCGAACGTCTCGGCGCCACCGAAAGGGTGTGATCCGATGCAGATCTCGATGACAGTCAACGGCGAGAACGTCACCGCCGACGTCGAACCTCGAACTCTGCTCGTGCATTTCCTGCGAGACCACCTCGGTCTGACCGGAACCCACTGGGGATGCGACACGAGCAATTGCGGAACGTGCGTCGTCTCCGTGGACGGCGAACCGGTGAAGTCGTGCACCACCCTGGCGGTCATGGTCGCCGGCCACGAGGTGCTCACCGTCGAAGGACTCGAACGCGACGGCGTCCTCGACCCGGTGCAGGAAGGATTCGTGCGCTGCCACGGGCTGCAGTGCGGCTTCTGCACCCCGGGAATGATGATCACCGCCCGGGCGCTGCTCGATCGCGATCCCGACCCCGACGACGCGACGATCCGCGAGGCGATCTCCGGGCAGATCTGCCGCTGCACCGGCTACACCACCATCGTCCGGTCGGTCCGGTGGGCCGCCGAACACTCCTCGACCTCACAGCCCACGGAGGTGTCGTGATGACCGCGGTCGAACCGGACATGCGCCCGGAGGAACAGGACAACGATCGCACGCCGTGTGGACACGGCCGCATGCTGCGCAAGGAGGACCCGCGCTTCGTGCGCGGCCGCGGCACCTACGTCGACGATGTCAGGCTGCCCGGCATGCTGCATCTCGCAGTGCTCCGATCGCCGGTCGCGCATGCCCGGATCAACAGCATCGATACGTCCGCCGCCCTCGCACACTCGAAGGTGCGGGCGGTGATCACGGGCGCCGACCTGGCCGAGAAGGGCCTGGCGTGGATGCCGACACTGTCGAACGACGTGCAGGCCGTGCTCGCCACCGACAAGGTGCGCTTCCACGGCCAGGAGGTCGCGTTCGTCGTCGCCGACGACCACTATTCGGCGCGCGACGCCCTCGAACTGATCGACGTCGACTACGAGATGCTCGACCCGGTCGTCGATGTGCGCACGGCCCTGTCGCCCGAGGCACCGGTGATCCGGACCGATCTCGACGGGAAGACCGACAACCATTGCTTCGACTGGGAAACCGGCGATGCGGCGGCCACCGACGCGGTCTTCGCGAAGGCCGACGTCGTCACCCGGCAGGAGATCGTCTATCCGCGGGTGCACCCGGCGCCCATGGAAACGTGCGGTGCGGTCGCCGATTACGACCGGATCTCCGGAAAGCTGACGCTCTGGTCCACCACACAGGCCCCGCACGCCCATCGCACGCTGTACGCGCTGGTCGCGGGTCTGCCCGAACACAAGATCCGCGTCATCTCGCCCGACATCGGCGGTGGATTCGGCAACAAGGTGCCCATCTACCCCGGTTACGTCGGGGCGATCGTCGCGTCGCTGGTCACCGGACGGCCCGTCAAGTGGATGGAGGACCGCAGCGAGAACCTCATGAGTACCGGCTTCGCGCGCGACTACATCATGATCGGGGAGATCGCGGCGACGAAGGAAGGCCGCATCCTCGCCATCCGATCCCGTGTCCTCGCCGACCACGGCGCGTTCAACGCCACCGCGGCCCCGGTGAAATATCCGGCCGGCTTCTTCGGGGTGTTCACCGGCAGTTACGACATCGAGGCCGCGTACTCCCACATGACCGCGGTCTACACCAACAAGGCACCCGGCGGTGTCGCCTACGCGTGCTCGTTCCGCATCACCGAAGCCGTGTACTTCGTCGAACGGCTCGTCGATTGTCTGGCCTACGACCTCGACATGGACCCGGCCGAACTACGACTGAAGAACCTTCTGCGCCCCGAACAGTTCCCGTACACGAGCAAGACCGGCTGGAAGTACGACTCCGGCGACTACGAGACCACCATGCGCAAGGCCATGAACCTCGTCGGATACGAGGATCTGCGGCGCGAACAGGCCGAACGCCGCGCACGGGGCGAACTGATGGGCATCGGCATGTCGTTCTTCACCGAGGCCGTCGGAGCGGGGCCGCGCAAGGACATGGACATCCTCGGTCTCGGCATGGCCGACGGCTGCGAACTGCGCGTCCATCCCACCGGTAAGGCCGTGGTGAGGCTGTCGGTGCAGTCCCAGGGGCAAGGACACGAGACGACCTTCGCGCAGATCGTCGCGGAGGAGATCGGCATCCCGCCCGACGACATCGACGTCGTCCACGGCGACACCGACAACACCCCCTTCGGACTCGGCACCTACGGAAGCCGCTCGACACCGGTGTCCGGCGCGGCCGCCGCGCTGGTCGCCCGCAAGGTGCGCGACAAGGCGAAGATCATCGCATCGGGCATGCTCGAGGTCTCCGTCGCCGATCTCGAATGGGAGAAGGGCACCTTCCGGGTCAAGGGCGACCCGTCGGCGTCGGTCACGATCCAGGACATCGCGATGCGTGCCCACGGCGCCGGCGATCTGCCCGAAGGTCTCGAAGGCGGTCTCGAGGCGCAGATCTGCTACAACCCCGAGAACCTGACCTATCCCTACGGCGCCTACTTCTGTGTCGTCGACGTCGATCCCGGCACCGCGGAGGTGAAGATCCGCCGGTTCCTGGCCGTGGACGACTGCGGCACCCGCATCAACCCGATGATCATCGAAGGGCAGGTGCACGGTGGCATCGTCGACGGGATCGGCATGGCCCTGATGGAGATGATCGCGTTCGACGAGAACGGAACGTGCCTGGGCGGGTCGTTCATGGACTACCTGATCCCCACCGCCCTCGAGGTGCCCACGCTCGAGACGGCGTTCACGGTCACCCCGTCACCGCATCACCCGATCGGCGCGAAGGGCATCGGCGAATCCGCCACGGTCGGTTCCCCACCCGCGATCGTCAACGCCGTGGTCGATGCGTTGAAACCCCTCGGCGTCCGGCACGCCGACATGCCGTTGACACCGTCGCGGGTGTGGGAAGCCATGCAGGGTCGCGCGACCCCGCCGATCTGAGCGACGCGACAGAAGGATTCGAGTGGAACGAGCGGAGTACGAGGACATGGACCTTGCGGTGCGGGCAGCACAGTTGCGCAGCGAACGCCGCCCGTTCGTGGAAGCGACCGTTGTACGGGCACAACCGCCGACGTCCGCGCACTCGGGCGACCGGGCGCTCGTCCACGCCGACGGCACGATCGAGGGGTTCGTGGGCGGACAGTGCACCGAGAACTCGGTGCGCGAAATGTCCCGCACGGTGCTCGAGCGAGGGGAGAGCATGCTCCTACGGGTGCTGCCGGCCGGAGCCGCCGAGTTCCCCGACACTCCGGGGGCGACGATCGCGGTCAACCCGTGCATGTCCGGTGGGGCCACCGAGATCTTTCTCGAGCCGCGGATGCCTGCGCTCGTGATGGCCGTCTTCGGGGACTCGCCCGTGGCCGACGCCGTGAGCGACTTCGCGCGGCGCGTCGACTACTCGGTGGAACGGATCCGCGGGACGCGCGTGCCCGCCGACGCTTCGGTGGTGATCGTCGCGAGTCACGGAGGCGACGAGGGGAGTGTGATCCGCGCGGCGCTCGACGCCGGAAGCCGCTATATCGGTCTGGTCGCCAGTCACACCCGTGGCGCCGCGGTGCTCGACGAGGTGGATCCGACCGACGACGAGCGTGCCCACGTGCACACCCCGGTCGGGCTCGATATCGGTGCCCGCACCCCCGCGGAGATCGGACTGTCGATCGTGGCCGACATCGTGCGAGTCGCGCGCAGCGGCGGCCTCACCCGCCCCTCCGAGGAGAGTTGTCGACGCGTCGAGGTGCCGAGGGAGGCGGAGTCGAAGCCGCAGACGGCCGTCGACCCGGTGTGCGGGATGACCGTCACGATCACCGAGTCCACCCCGCACCTCGTCGTTGCGGGCCGGACGATGTGGTTCTGCTGCCCGGGTTGCCGCAGCCGCTTCGAGAAGGACGACGTCGCGTGACCGACCCGTCCTCTCCGGGCATCTTCACCGGCGTCGACGACGTGGTGGCCAGATTCGACAGCCACGATCACCTGCTCGATCAGGGCACCGCCGCCGCGATCCACCTCGCCGTCGCATTGGGGCGACCGCTGTTGCTCGAGGGCGAACCGGGGGTCGGCAAGACCACTGCCGCCAAGGTGCTCGCGCAGATCCTCGGCAGCCCGCTGATCCGGTTGCAGTGCTACGAGGGACTGTCGGTCGCCGAGGCCCTCTACGACTGGAACTACCAACGCCAGTTGCTCGCGATCCGGCTCGCCGAAGCGCGCGGCGACGTTCCCGCCGAAGCCGACCTGTACTCCGAGGAATACCTCCTCGAACGCCCCATCCTGCGCTGCGTCCGCCACCGCGGCGACACACCCGCCGTTCTGCTCGTCGACGAGATCGACCGTGCCGACGACGAATTCGAGGCGTTGCTGCTCGAATTCCTGGGAGAGTTCGCTGTCACCGTTCCCGAGCTCGGCACCCTCACCGCGACCCGCCCACCCGTTGTCGTGCTGACCTCGAATCGGAGCCGCGACCTGCACGACGCACTGCGGCGACGTTGCCTGTACCACTGGATCGACTACCCCGACCGCGCCCGGGCGGTGGCGATCCTGCGTCGCACGGTGCCATCGGCGAACATCGCGCTCGTCGAACGTGCCACGGATTTCGTCGCGGTGGCCCGCGGACTCGATCTCGACAAGGCACCCGGAATCGCGGAGACCATCGACTGGGTATCGGCCCTCGCCGCACTCGGTGTCACCGACCTCGTCCGGCCCGAAGCGGCAATGTCGCTCGCGGCACTGGCGAAGACCCCCGACGACGGCGACGCGCTGGGGGAGGCGCTGACCCGCTTCGTCTCCACCGAAGTGTAATGAGCGCCGGGCTGCTCCCCGGGGTCGATCACGCCGCCTTCACAGTCGCGTTGGTCGACCGGCTCAGGTCCGCCGGGATCGTGGTCCCGGCGGACGGAGCGGCGACCTTCACGCGCGGCCTGCGTGCGTGTCCGCCGACCACCCGGACTCGGTTGTACTGGACCGCGCGGCTCACCCTCGTCGACCGGTACGAGAGCCTGTCCACCTTCGATACGGTCTTCGACCGGGTGTTCGGCGAGGCGCCAGTTCCGCTCGACCCGCACGCCCGTCGCACGGGACCCGAGGACGAAGGCGCGCCGGGGGCGTCGACACCGGACGGACCCCGCCGGCCCAGCGGGGTTCCCACTTCCGGACACGACGTTCCATGGGTCACCAGGACGATCGTCGAATCCACAGAGGGGGAGCGGGCACCCGGCCGCCCGGGGCGCGAGGTGGCGAGCGCACTGGCCGAGATCGCCGATCAGCGGTTCGACGACCTCGACCCGGCGCAACTCGCACTCCTCGAGACATGGATCGAGGCGGCCGGAGCGCGCTGGGCGATCCGCCGCACCCGCCGTCGGGTCGAAGGCCGTACCGGACGCGTCGACATCCGCGCGAGCATCGCCGCCTCCCGCGGCACGGGGTTCGAGCCGCTCCGCCTGATCCGCACGCGACCGGGTCGACGCCGGCGGCAGATCGTCGTGTTCTGCGATGTCAGCCGTTCCATGCGTCCCCACATCGGGGTGTATCTGCATCTCGTGCGTGCGCTCGCGCACACCGGAACGGCCGAGGTCTTCGTGTTCTCCACCACAGCTGCGCGTCTGACACCCGTGCTCCGGCACCGGTCGGTCGACCAGGCGATCGACGTCGCCAACGAGCGGGTACGGACGCGGTTCGGAGGCACCCGCATCGCCGGTTCGCTCGCCGAGGTGGTCGCCTCGCGTCACGGACACCTGATGCGCGGAGCGATCGTCGTCGTCGCGTCCGACGGTTGGGACAGCGACGATCCCACCGAACTCGCCCACGTCCTGGCCAGGATCCGGCGTCGCGCGCACCGGCTGGTGTGGCTCAACCCCCGGGCCGGGCAGTCCGGTTTCACGCCCTCGACCGGGTCGATGTCCGCCGCGCTTCCACACTGCGACGCGATGGTGGCGGCCGACACACTCGTGGCCCTGCAGCACGCCGTCGACGTCGTCACGTCCACGGATACGGGGGACGGGGGACTCCGACGGCGTGTCGTAGGTCATGGCGTGGACGTCCTACCCTGGTAGTCATGGCAACATCCGAGCTCGCGTCTCCCGCGCAGCTTCCGGCGCCCGCCCCCATGAGGGGAAACCCGCCGGCACTGCTGATTCTCTTCGGCCTCCTCGCAGCGATCGTCGCGGCGTTCGCGGTCGGACTGTCCGCTGCCCAGGCTCTGGTGTTGCTCGGTATCCCCGACCCCGGTCCGCTCACGACCTACGGGCTTCCCGCAGTGCGCGCGATCTCCGAGATCGCGACGGTCATCACGATCGGCTCGCTGTTCTTCGCCGCCTTCCTCGTACCCCCGCAGCGGAGCGGGGTACTCGACGTCGGCGGCTATCGCGCCGTGCGGACGGCGGGTGTCGCCGCAACGGTATGGGCGGTCACCGCCGCGCTGATGGTGCCGCTGACCCTGTCCGACACTTCCGGCAGTCCGCTGAGCGAGGCCATCCGTCCGGAGAACCTGTTCTCGGCACTCGGACAGGTGGAGGTCGCGCTGGCCTGGGCCTGGACGACCGTGCTCGCGCTGATCACCGCGCTGCTGGCCCGACTCGCAGTGCGCTGGTCGTGGACGCCGTATCTGTTGCTGCTGTCGTTCGTCGCCCTCATGCCGATCGCCCTGACCGGGCACTCCTCGTCGGGCGGTTCGCACGACATGGCGACCAACAGCCTCGTGCTGCACCTCGGCGCGGCGTCCGTCTGGGCCGGCGGGTTGTTCGCGCTGCTCGCCCATTCGATGAGGGGAGGGGAGCACACCGATGTCGCCGCCCGGCGGTTCTCCTTCGTCGCCGGACTCGCGTTCGTCGTGATGGCTGTCAGCGGCGTGATCAACGCCGCGGTCCGCATGTCGTTCGACGACCTGACGACCACCACCTACGGCAGGTTGCTGCTCGCGAAGACCGTCGCGCTGGTCCTGCTCGGCATCTTCGGCTGGGCCCAGCGACGCCGGGCGCTGCCGGCCCTCGAGGCCGACCCCACCAGCCGGTCCGCTCTCGTCCGGTTCACCGTCGCCGAGGCGTTCGTCCTCGCCGCCACGATCGGCCTGGCCGTCGGACTCGGTCGCACACCTCCGCCGCCCCCGCCCTCGGTGCCGACGATCCAGGAGGTCGAGCTCGGATACCAGCTCGACGTACCCCCGTCCTTCGTGAGCCTGTTCTTCGGGCAATGGCGATTCGACCTCATCTTCGGCACTGCCGCACTCGTACTCGCCGCCGCCTACGCCGTCGGTCTGTGGACCCTGCGCAAGCGTGGCGACTCGTGGCCGCTCGGCCGGTCGATCGCCTGGTTCTCGGGCTGCTTCGTGCTGTTCGTCGCCACCAGTTCCGGCGTCGGCATGTACTCCCCGGCGATGTTCAGCGTGCACATGGGCGCGCACATGGCCCTGTCGATGCTCGCTCCCGTACTTCTGGCGCTCGGCGGGGCGATGACCCTCGCCCTGCGTGCGTTCAAGCCGGCCGGACGCAACGCCCCTCCCGGCCCGCGCGAATGGATCCTCGAGTTCCTCCACAGCCCGCTGTCGCGCTTCTTCACGCACCCGATCGTGGCATCGGTGATGTTCGTCGGCGGTTTCTACGCGTTGTATCTCGGAGGGATCTTCACCGCGTTCATCGACAGTCACACCGCCCACGTCCTGATGAACCTGCACTTCCTGCTGAGCGGCTACCTGTTCTACTGGGTGGTGATCGGCGTCGACCCGTCGCCACGCGACCTGCAGCCCGTGACGAAGCTGGCGATGGTCTTCGGCTCGCTCCCGTTCCACGCCTTCTTCGGTGTGACGCTCATGAGCATGGGCACGGTGATGGCCGAGAGCTACTACCGTGGCCTGGCCCTGCCGTGGAACTACGACCTGTTCTCCGATCAGAAGGTCGGCGGCAGCATCGCGTGGTCGGCCGGCGAGATTCCGCTCGTACTCGTGATGCTCGCGCTGCTCGTCCAGTGGTCGCGCACCGACCGGCGCACGGCCCGTCGCGTCGACCGGGCTGCGGAGCGCGACGACGACGCCGACCTCGCGGCACACAACGCGATGTTCGCCGAGCTGGCGCGCCGCGACCGCGAAGGCCGCTAGCCGCGCCGATCCGACACGCACATCCTGTCGCGCCGCGGCGAATCGGACGCCGCGGCCGGACGGTCCGTATCGTCCTCGGCGTGACCCGTACCACGCACGTCCCCGCCCTGCTGCTCGCCGGTGCTCTGGCACTGCTGACGACCGTCGTGTCACCTCCCGCGGTGGGCGCGAACCCGGCGCCGGGAAAGGTTGTCGAGGTCGCCCCGCTCGACCCGGAATCGTCCCTGCCCGGGGCGTCCTCGGCTCGCGTCCTCGCCTACACCACGCAGTGGCGCGACGGCACCCCGACCACAGCGACCGGGGCACTGTTCGTCCCTCCCGGCACGCCGCCCGAGGGCGGGTGGCCCGTGGTCGCATGGGCCCACGGCACGGTCGGTCTCGACGATTCGTGCGCGCCGTCGCGGTTGCCGCGTACCCCGCGCGACACCACCTATCTCGACCACTGGCTCGGGCAGGGCTACGCCGTGGTGGCAGCCGACTATCCGGGCCTGGGCTCGGACGGACTGCACCGCTATCTGGACGGGCAGAGTGCCGCGAACAGCGTGATCGACATCGTGCGGGCGGGACGCGCCGTCGAGCCGGCGTTGTCCGACCGTTGGGTCGTGATCGGGCAGTCGCAGGGTGGGCACGCGGGTCTGCACACCGCGCACGCGGCGACCACCCGCGCGCCCGAACTGGACTTCCGCGGGACGCTCACGACGGGCGCGCCGTCCAACCTCGAGTACGTGTTCCCGCTCGGATTCCCGCGCTTCCCCGATCTCGGTCTCGACGGGCTCACGGCGTTCGCCGCCTACATCTTCGCGGGTCTGCGCGACGCCGATTCTTCCCTGGACGTCGACGGATACCTCACTCCCCTCGGTCGCGAGGTGGTCGACGCCGCCGAGCGACTCTGTTACGACGAGCTGATGGACCGCTACGGTGAGGTCGGCATCGGTGAGGTCCTCGCCCGTCCGCTGAGCGACGACCGGTTCCGCGCCGCCTTCACCGACTATGTCGCGGTGCCGACCCGTGGTTACGACCGGCCACTGTTCCTCGCGCAGGGTCTGCGCGATACGACGGTGCCCGCGCCGCTCGCGTTCGAACTGATCGGGGACCTGTGGGCCGGGGGCGCGAACGCGCAGTTCCGGACGTATCCGACAGGGCATTCCGAGACGATGTTCGCGTCGCTGCCCGACACCACCGGGTTCGTCGCCGACCTGCTGCGGCGCTGACGCCGGCGCGGCCCGGGCATCCCGTGGTCGCACGATGTGGGTAATCGACCGTCGCCCGATACGCTGGTGGTCATGGCGGAGTTCATTTACACGATGAAGAAGGTGCGCAAGGCGCACGGTGACAAGGTCATCCTCGATGACGTCACCATGAGCTTCTACCACGGCGCGAAGATCGGCGTCGTCGGACCCAACGGCGCGGGCAAGTCGTCGATTCTCAAGATCATGGCCGGGCTCGATCAGCCCAGCAACGGTGAGTCCTTCCTCGATCCGGAGGCCACCGTCGGCATCCTCCTGCAGGAGCCGCCCCTCAACGAGGAGAAGACGGTCAAGGAGAACGTCGAGGAGGGTCTCGGCGAGATCAAGGTCAAGCTCGATCGGTTCAACGAGATCGCCGAGCTCATGGCCACCGATTACTCCGACGAGCTGATGGAGGAGATGGGCAAGCTCCAGGAGGAGCTCGATCATGCCAACGCATGGGATCTCGACTCGCAGCTCGAGCAGGCCATGGATGCGCTGCGCTGCCCTCCGCCGGACGAGCCCGTCACCCATCTCTCCGGTGGTGAGCGTCGCCGTGTCGCGCTGTGCAAGCTGCTGCTGAGCAAGCCCGACCTGCTGCTCCTCGACGAGCCCACCAACCACCTCGACGCCGAGTCGGTGCTGTGGCTCGAGCAGTTCCTCGCGTCCTACCCGGGCGCCGTGCTGGCCGTCACCCACGACCGGTACTTCCTCGATCACGTCGCGCAGTGGATCTGCGAGGTCGACCGCGGCAAGCTGCACCCCTACGAGGGCAACTACTCCACCTACCTGGAGAAGAAGGCCGAGCGCCTCGAGGTGCAGGGCAAGAAGGATCAGAAGCTGCAGAAGCGGCTCCGCGAAGAGCTCGAGTGGGTCCGCTCCGGTGCCAAGGCCCGGCAGACGAAGAACAAGGCGCGTCTGGCCCGCTACGAGGAGATGGCCGCGGAGGCCGAGAAGCACCGCAAGCTCGACTTCGAGGAGATCCAGATCCCGACGCCGCCGCGTCTGGGCAACGTCGTCGTCGAGGTCGAGCACCTCGACAAGGGCTTCGACGGCCGCGTCCTGATCAAGGACCTGTCGTTCACGCTGCCGCGCAACGGCATCGTCGGTGTCATCGGCCCCAACGGTGTCGGTAAGACCACGCTGTTCAAGACGATCGTCGGGCTCGAGGAGCCGGACAGCGGCACCGTCAAGGTGGGCGACACGGTCAAGCTCAGCTACGTCGACCAGAACCGCGCGAACATCGATCCGAAGAAGACGGTCTTCGAGGTGGTCTCCGACGGTCTCGACTTCATCGAGGTCGGGCAGAACGAGATGCCCTCGCGCGCCTATGTGAGCGCGTTCGGTTTCAAGGGTCCCGACCAGCAGAAGCCGGCCGGTGTGCTCTCCGGTGGTGAGCGCAACCGCCTCAACCTGGCGCTCACGCTCAAGGAGGGCGGCAACCTGATCCTCCTCGACGAGCCGACCAACGACCTCGACGTCGAGACCCTGTCGTCGCTCGAGAACGCGCTGCAGCAGTTCCCGGGCTGCGCCGTCGTGATCTCCCACGACCGCTGGTTCCTCGACCGCACCTGTACCCACATCCTGGCGTGGGAGGGCAACGTCGCAGAGGGCCAGTGGTTCTGGTTCGAGGGCAACTTCGAGGCCTACGAGGCGAACAAGGTCGAGCGCCTCGGTGCGGACGCCGCACGTCCGCACCGTGTCACGCACCGGAAGCTCACGCGTGACTGAGTCGAACGGTCACCGGCCCTACCGGTGCCCGATCGAGGTGCGCTGGGGCGACTCCGACCGGCTGGGGCACGTCAACAACGCCAAGGTCGTCGAGTACCTGCAGGAGGGACGCATCAAGTTCTTCCTGAGCGAGCTGCCGTCGCGCGACGCGGTTGTCGTCCGGAAGATGGACGTCGAGTTCCTGCGGCCGCTCAAGGACTCGTCGGCGCCGATCGAGGTCGAGACCGCGGTGCTGCGTCTCGGCACCAGTTCGTTCACGGTGCGCCAGACGATCCTCGACAGGGAGGGCGTGGTGTGCGCCGTCGCCGACACCGTGCTCGTCGGCTTCGATCCCGCGACCGACACGTCCCGGCCGCTGAGCGACGAGGTCCGGGCGGTGCTCGACCGGCACCGTATCGTCGCTACCGTCTGACCCAGCGGTCCTCCGCTGCTGTCCGGCCCGCCGGTTCCGGCACCCCGACTGCGCGCCGCGGATAGGCTCGATCACGAGTCCGTCCGCGGCGCGCGGTGTATCCGCCCGACAGAGCAGGAGGGGTGTCGATGGCCGATCCGGCTGTGGCGCAGAAAAGTTCGACGGGTGGCGACGTTGCTCCCGAAGTCGTCCTCGAGCGGATCTACGAGCGCTCCGGAGAGTTCGCGACCGACCCCGGCGCAGCCGCGCTCGAGCACGTACACCTCGGTCGTCACCGCGAGGAAGACACTGCGGTCGTCGGCGTGCGCCGCACCGACACCCTCGGTGTCGCCGTGCAGATCGTCACCGACGACATGCCGCTGCTCGTCGAGTCGGTGCTGGCGCTGCTCTCACGGCTCGGTGTCTCGGTGGGGGCCGTCATCCACCCCGTCCTGGCGGCGCGACGAAACGCGGAGGGTGAGCTCGAGCGCCTGGCCGACGAAGGGGGCGGTGCCTCCGGCGGATCCCCCGAATCGTGGATGCACATCCAGCTGCGCGGACCCGTCGACGACGAGGCGGTCGACGAGATCGAGCACGGACTGCGGCGTGTGCTGTCCGACGTACGCCAGGTGGCCTCGGACTCGGACGCGATGCACGCCCTGCAGCGCGACATCGCGGACGCGTTCGACGTCCTGGCCGCCCATCCGCCCACGCAGTACACGGCCGACGAACTCGCCGAGACCGCCGCACTGCTGCGATGGTTGAGCGGCGGAAATTTCACCATCCTCGGCTACCGGCGCTACGACTTCGTCCCCGACGGCGGCGGGGGGAAGGTCCGCGCCGCACCCGTGTCCGGCAGCGGTAGGGGAGTGCTGCGCACCGATGCAGCGGTGGGGGACCCGCTCGACCTGCCCGGTGAGGTCGGCACGGGCCGGCGCCCGCTGCTCGTCCTCGCCCAGGGGGCACTTCCCGCCACCGTGCACCGGTCCGTCTATCCGTACTTCGTCGGCGTCGCCCGGCTCGACGCCGACGGCGCGCTGGTCGGGGAGGATCGTTTCCTCGGCGTCCTCACGGTGACGGCCCTGCACGAGAACATCCTCGACATCCCCGTCGTGTCACGCCGGGTGCGTGAGGTCGTCGCGCGGGCGCGGGTCGACCTGTCGTCCTACAGCGGTCAGGCGATGCTCGAGATCATGCAGACCGTGCCGCGCGCGGAACTGTTCTCCATGGATACCGACACCCTCTACGAGACCGTCAGCGCCGTGGTCGACATCCGCCGGCAGGTGCGGTTGTTCGTCCGCGTCGACACCTACGGACGATACATCTCGTGCCTGGTCTACCTGCCGCGCGACCGCTACACGACGAAGGTGCGCATCGCGATCCAGGACATCCTGCTGCGCGAGTTCGGCGGTGGCGTGCTCGACTACACCGCCCGTGTCTCCGAACGTGACCTGGCGTTGCTGCACGTGACGATCCGGTTCTCCGGCCGCGCGCGACGCGAGGTGGACACTTCGGAGGACAACCGTCTGCGCATCCAGGCGATGCTCGCGGAGGTGACCCGCAACTGGGCCGACCGTCTCGGGGAAGCAGCCGCGGTCACGGGTGATCTCGATCCGGTGCTGGTGCAGCGGTATGCCGAGGTCGTGCCCGAGGCGTACAAGGAGGACTTCGACTCCGAACGCGCTCTGTTCGATCTGATGCGTCTCGAAGCGCTCGACTCCGGTGATCTCGACACGCATCTGTACCGGCCCGGATCCGGCGATCCGCTGTCGTTGCGCTTCACCCTGTATGTGGCGGACGAGACCGTCACCCTCGGCCGGATCCTGCCGGTGTTGCAGAGTCTCGGCGTCGAGGTCGTCGACGAGCGGCCGTACCGTTTGCCACGCTCGGACGGGATCGACTGCTGGATCTACGATTTCGGACTCTGCCTGCCCGAGGACATCGAGCCCGAGGTCGTCGAGGCCGACCCGACTCTGGCGGAGCGCCTGACCGAGACCTTCACCGTGGCATGGCGGGGTGCGGTCGAGACCGACCGCTTCAACCAGCTCGTGCTGCGCGCCGGGCTCACCTGGAAACAGGTCGTGCTGCTACGGGCGTACGCGAAATACCTGCGCCAGACCGAATTCCCGTACAGCCAGTACAACATCGAAGGCGTCCTGCTCGGTGCCCCGCACACCGCGACCCTGCTCGCCGGACTGTTCGAGGCCCGCTTCGATCCGGACAGCGCATCCGCCGAACGCGAACGTGAGATCGTCGACGAACTCACCGCGACGATCGCCGAGGTCACCGCGCTGGCCACCGACCGGATCCTCCGGGGATTGTTCTCCCTGATCCGTGCCACGCTCCGCACCAACTTCCATGTGGCCGGCGGAATCGGGCACGAACACCCGGACGGTCGCGCGTTGTCGCTCAAGTTCGATCCGCGGCGCATCGCCGAACTACCCCAACCACGACCGGCTTTCGAGGTGTTCGTCTACGCCCCGGACGTCGAGGGTGTCCATATGCGGTTCGGTCCCGTTGCCCGTGGTGGTCTGCGCTGGTCCGACCGCCGCGAGGACTTCCGCACCGAGGTGCTCGGTCTGGTCAAGGCGCAGGCCGTGAAGAACGCGGTGATCGTGCCGGTGGGAGCGAAGGGCGGGTTCGTCGTCAAGCACGCTCCGCGTCCGACCGGCGACGCCGAGGCCGACCGTCGCGCGGTCCGGGAGCGCGGCGAACGGTGCTATCGGTGCTTCATCGCCGGTCTGCTCGACATCACCGACAACCTCGACGCGGCTCGCAACGAAGCGGTTCCGCCGCCGCGGGTCGTGCGCCACGACGAGGACGACCCGTATCTCGTGGTGGCCGCGGACAAGGGCACGGCATCGTTCTCCGATATCGCCAATTCCGTTGCGGCGGAATACGGTTACTGGCTCGGCGACGCCTTCGCCTCCGGTGGTTCCGCCGGTTACGACCACAAGGAGATGGGCATCACCGCACGCGGTGCGTGGGAGAGCGTCCGGCGCCACTTCCGCGAACTCGGATCCGACCCGCAGACCGACGATGTCACCGTGGTCGGCATCGGTGACATGAGCGGCGACGTCTTCGGCAACGGCATGCTGCTCAGCCGGCACATCAGGCTCGTCGCGGCGTTCGACCACCGTCACATCTTCCTCGACCCCGATCCCGACCCGCAGCGGTCGTTCGACGAGCGTCGCCGGCTGTTCGCACTGCCCCGGTCGTCGTGGAGGGACTACTCGGAAGTGCTCATCTCGGCAGGAGGCGGGGTGTGGGATCGGACGGCCAAGTCCGTGCCCGTCGGCCCCGAGGCGCGCGCGGTACTCGACCTTCCCGACGACATCACCGAACTCTCACCGCCCGAACTGATCCGCGCGATCCTGCGCGCGCCGGTCGATCTCCTGTGGAACGGCGGCGTCGGCACCTATGTGAAGGCGTCGACGGAAACCCACGCTGAAGTGGGAGACAAGAGCAACGACGGCGTGCGTGTCGACGGCCGCGACCTGCGCGCCCGGGCCGTGGGCGAAGGGGGCAATCTCGGTGTCACACAACGCGGCCGAATCGAGTTCGCCCGCACCGGCGGCAAGATCAACACCGATGCGATCGACAACTCGGCCGGTGTCGACAGTTCCGACCACGAGGTCAACATCAAGATCCTGCTCGACGGCATGGTCACCACCGGTGAGCTCGCGGCGGAGGACCGCAATCCGCTGCTCGCGTCGATGACCGACGACGTCGCCGATCTCGTTCTCGCCGATAATATCTCGCAGAACGCCGTGCTCGGACTGGAACGGGCCGCCGCACCGTCCCTGCTGGGGGTGCATCGCAGGTTGCTCGCGGCTCTCGAACTGGATCGGGGACTCGACCGCGACCTCGAGGCGCTGCCCGACGAGGCCGAGTTCGACCGCCGCGCAGCCGCAGGGGAGGGATTGACCTCGCCGGAGCTGTCGCAGCTCCTCGCTCATGTCAAACTCGCCCTGGTCGACGACCTGCTCGCCACGGATCTGCCCGACAGCGAGACCTTCGCGGCGATCCTGCACGACTACTTCCCGCCGGCTCTGCGTGAGCGGTTCCGCACCGGGATCCGGGCGCATCCGCTGCGCCGGCAGATCGTCGCGACGCTGCTGGCGAACACCACCGTCGACAACGGTGGCCCCACCTACGTCTACCGACTCGCCGAGGAGGCCGGGGCGACGGCGACCGACGCCATCCGCGCCTACGCCGCCGTCACCACCGTCTTCGGGTTGCCGGGGCTGTGGGACGAGATCCGCGCCGCCGGGCTGCCCGTCGACATCGAGGACGATCTGCTGCTCGAATCCCGCCGCGTGCTCGACCGGGCGTCGCGTCGCCTGCTCGCCACGCGGCCGCAACCCCTCGCCGTCGGCGCCGAGATCAGCCGGTATCGCGACGCCTTCGCCCGCCTCGCTCCGCGCGTCGGGAAGTGGATGCGCGGGCACCACGCCGAGGACTTCGAGCGCCGCACCCGTCCCCTTCTCGAACGGGGAGCTCCGCAGGAGCTGACGGGCGTCGTCTTCCGGCTCCTCGACCAGTTTCCGCTGCTCGATGTCATCGACATCGCCGACATCGAACAACGAGACGAGGCGGAGGTCGCCGACCTCTACTACGCCCTCGACGCGCATCTCGGCGTCGACCGCCTGCTCACGGCGGTCTCCGGCCTCGAACGGGGCGACCGCTGGCATTCGCTGGCACGACTCGCGCTGCGCGACGACCTGTACGGCTCGCTGCGTTCACTCGTTCTCGATGTGCTGGCCGGCGCCGAGCCCGGCGAATCGACCGAGGAGATGATCGAGGACTGGGAGTCGTCCAACGGATCCAAACTCGTGCGTGCGAGGGCGGCGCTCGACGAGATCTTCGCGTCTGGAAGTCTGGACCTCGCCACCCTGTCGGTGGCGGCACGACAGATCAGGGGCATGGTGCGCACGGGCGCATCCGATCGGAGGTAACGAGTGAGCGGTGCGGGCGAACAGTTCGGTTTCCACACCGAGGTGATGGTGCGGTGGTCCGACATGGACGTCTTCCAGCACATCAACCACGCGCGGATGGTCACCCTCCTCGAGGAAGCGCGGATCCCGTGGTTGTTCGCCGACGGCCGCCCTACCCGGGACCTGCGCGAGGGGGCCGTCATCGCCGATCTCCACGTGCGCTACCGAGGGCAGTTGCGTCACGACGACGGTCCGCTCGACGTGCTGATGTGGACGGAGAAGGTACGCGCGGTCGACTTCACGATCGGTTACGAGGTGCGGCCGAGCGGTGCCCCGGTCGACTCGGCGCCGGCCGTGGTCGCGTCCACCCAGATCGCGGCGTTCGACATCGAGACCCAGCGCCTGCGTCGGCTCACCGACGACGAGCGCGAGTTCCTGCGGCAGTGGCGACGTGACTGACGAGGCCCGGCATGTCGAGCGTCTCCTGAGGCTCGACGGCCCCGACGACAGCGTCGATCTCGCTGCTTTCCTCGCGCGCGCCGCGCGTCTCGACGAGGCCGCCGTGGTGCGGTTGCGCCGCCGCAGCGACGGGCTGCTCGGCGTGTGGACCCGCACCGGTTTCGAGGTACTCGCGGGCCGTGTCGTCCGCGGAGCCGTGGCGCCGGCCGACACCTGCGTCGCTGCCGAGTCGCTGCGGGCCGCGCTCCTCGCCGGCTCCGAACCCCGCACCGAGGTGGACCCGGGTTGGGCGATGGATTCCGCATGGCGCGGGGCACTGCCGCCGGACGACGGTTACGTCCACGTCGACGACGTGCCGGCGCGAGTGCTCGTCGAACTCGCGCAGCGCGGTGTCGCGCTCACCCGTGAGCACGGTGCGCAGGGACCCCCGGCGTCGTTGCTGGCCCAGGAAGTTCTCGAGGTGAGCGGCGCCGGAACGACGGTAGGCGTGCCGATGCGCATGGTGTTCGCGCTCGGCGCGATGGGTTTCGTGCCCGGTGCCGGTCGCGACACCGTCGACTCGGCCGGCATCGACCCTGCCGAGGTGGTCCGGGTCCGTGCGTCCGCCACGTGGATGCGCCTCGATGCCCGCTACGGTTCGGTCTACCTGCGGCGCGGCGGCGGGCTCGGTCTGAGCGTCCTCTGAGGGTCGTCACACCAGCCAGACGGCGGTATCCGGTGGCAGTTCCCGTCCGGTGAGCGTCCGGCTCGCGAGCAGCACCTCTCCGGGTGGCAGTTCGGCCACGACGTCGCCGGCGTTGAGCACGCACGTCAGGCCGCCGGGGCGACGGAACGCCAGGCACCCCGCGGGGCTTCCGTACCAGGCGACCTCGTTGCCGTCGAATTCCGTTCGCTCCTTGCGGAGCTCGATCGCCCTGCGGTACAGCGAGAGCGTCGAGTCCACGTCCTCGAGTTGCGTCTCCACGGTCAGCGCCGACCATTCCGGAGGTTGCGGGAGCCACGCGGACTGCGCGGAGGTGAATCCGAACGGCGGCGTCCCACCCTGCCACGGCAGCGGCACGCGGCACCCGTCGCGTCCGCGTTCGGTGTGCCCGGATCGTTCCCACACCGGATCCTGCAGCACCTCGTCGGGCAGGTCGACGTTGGGCAGTCCCAGTTCGGCGCCGTTGTAGACGAACACCGTCCCGGGAAGAGCGAGGGCGACGAGGATCATCGCGCGTGCTCGTGCCGTCCCGAGCTCACCGTCTCCGTAGCGGGTGACCTCACGGTCCACGTCGTGGTTCGACAGGGTCCACGTCGGTGAGGCCTGCACCGACGCGACTGCGGCCAGGCCCTTCTCGACGGCATCGCGGATGGCGTCGGCGTCCCAGTCCGACAACGTCAGGTGGAAGTCGAAGGCGAGGTGGAGTTCGTCCGGTCGCAGGTACTCGGCGAACCGTTCGTGGTCGTCGACCCAGATCTCACCGATCGCCACCGCGCCCGGGTACTCGTCGAAGACCCGCCGGAGCCGGCGGTGGATGTCGTGGACCTCGGGATTGTTGAACCGCGGGTCGGCGGGGGAGTGCCCGAGCAATTCGTTGGTCTCCCACCCGTCGTGATCGGGCAGGTTTGCCGGCTTCGCCATGCCGTGGGCGACGTCGATCCGGAAACCGTCCACGCCCCGGTCCAGCCAGAATCGCAGGGTCTCGCCGAGATCCTCGACGACCTCCTCGTCGTCCCAGTCGAGATCGGGCTGCCCGGGTGCGAACACGTGCAGATACCACTGACCCGGCGTGCCGTCGGGTTCGGTGATGCGGGTCCAGGCAGGGCCACCGAAGACGCTCGGCCAGTTGTTCGGTGGTGCGCTGCCGTCCGGACCCCGGCCGTCCCGGAAATGGAACCGTCGTCGTTCGCGGCTGCCCGGCCCTGCTTCGAGTGCTGCCCGGAACCACCGATGCTCGACGCTGACATGGTTCGGTACGAGGTCCATCACCACCCGGATCCCGCGCGCATGGGCGTCGGCGACCAGTGCCTCGAGATCGGCGAGATCCCCGAACAGCGGGTCGATGTCGCGGGGGTCGGACACGTCGTAGCCGTGGTCGGCCATCGGCGAACGCATCACCGGGTTGAGCCAGATCGCGTCGATTCCGAGGAGTTCGAGATAACCCAGACGGCTGCGTACACCCGCGAGATCGCCGATGCCGTCACCGTTCGCGTCGGCGAACGACCGGGGATAGACCTGGTAGAAGACCGCGCTGCGCCACCACGGCGCCGTCGGGTCGGGACGCCCGGACATTCGGGCTGCGGGGTGGGACACGGAAGTCATCGTGTCAGACGGCAGGGCGAAAGACAGGGCGAACGACGTCCGGGGCCGTTCCGTCCGGGCGGGCCCGCATGATAGGACGAACGGCATGAATACGACATCGATCGTCGCGGTCCGGCTGGACGACGTCGAATTGCGCGACGACCCGATCGAGCCTTCGTGGATCCGCGAAGGCGCTCCGGTGGCGCGCAGCGGTCAGTGGGCGACCAGCGCCGACCGCACCACCACCACACATGTGTGGGACTGCACCGCCGGCCGCTTCGACTGGCATTTCGGTGTCGACGAGATCGTCCACATCGTGGAGGGCTCGGTGGTCGTCTCGTCCGCCGACTCCGAACCCCGCACGTTGCGGGCCGGCGACGCCGCGCTCTTCCGTGCCGGGACCACCGCGCTGTGGGAGGTCCCCGAGTACGTGCGCAAGCACGCCGTCCTGCGTCGCCACCTGTCGCCCGCGGCGCGGTTCACCCAGAAGGTGGAGGACCGCCTGCGCCGGATGCTGGGCCGCTGACCTCTAGACAGGCGAGTTCATCATCGAGTCGGCCGCCATGTTCATGTAGTCGACGAGCTGTCGACGATGTTCGTCGTCGAGTGTCGTCTCCTCTATCGACGCGATCGCGGTGTGCATGCATCGCAACCAGGCGTCGCGCTCGAGCGGCCCGATCCGGAACGGGTGGTGGCGCATGCGCAGTCGCGGGTGCCCTCGTTCCTCGGAGTAGGTGCGCGGGCCGCCCCAGTACTGCTCCAGGAACATCCGCATGCGCCGCTCGGCCGGACCGAGATCCTCCTCGGGGTACAGGGGCCGGACGATCTCGTCCCGTGCCACCTCTTCGTAGAACCGCGCCGTGAGCCGACGGAACGTCTCGGCGCCACCGACCGCGTCGTAGAAGGTCTGCTCGTCACTCATCTGTATTCGTTCACCGTCCCTCTCGACCGTCCATTGTGCCCGCTCCCGACACCACACCGCCCGACGAGCCGGGACCGCCGGGACCGACACCGGATGTTCACCGACCCGACCTGGACCGGTCCACTGATTCCGGGTGCGATTCGGGAGCATCCGTGGTCCACTGTTCCCAGTCTTTTCGGAGGTCGTATGAAGCACAGCAGCAGCTCGCATCGACAACTCCCGCCCGCGGACGCCCCTGCAGGGGCGCCGGGGGCCACCACACTGCGCGTGGTGCACGACAGCACCGCGACGGTACCCGACTGGTTGAAACGTCGAGTGTTGCTGCTCAACGCCACCTACGAGCCGCTCACCGCCCTGCCCGCTCGCAGAGCCGTGGTCCTGATGGCCGGGGGCAAGGCCGATACCGTGCACGACGATCCGCTCGCTCCGCTCGTGCGGTCGGCCGAATGGTCGGTGCAGCTGCCGTCCGTGATCCGTCTGCGCAGCTACGTGCGCGTTCCGTATCACGCGCGGGTGCCGCTCACCCGGGCCGCGCTCATGCATCGCGACCGGAACCGGTGTGCCTACTGCGGGGGCAAGGCCGAGACGATCGATCACGTCGTGCCGCGCAGTCGCGGCGGCGAGCACACCTGGGAGAACTGCGTCGCATGCTGCGCGCCGTGCAACCACCGCAAGGCCGACAAGCTGCTCACCGAACTCGGATGGGACCTGCGTGTGGTGCCGAACCCGCCGAAGGGCCGGCACTGGCGCCTGCTCGCCACCCTGCCCGAGTTGCACCCCACCTGGCTGCCGTATCTGGGGGAGGGTGCGGCCTGATCGGGGTCGTTCTCCGGGGCGTATGAAGCCTTTCGGGCTCGGCTGGGCTAACGTTTGGCTGTGAGCATTCTCGAGACAACCCTGATCTTCGTCGGCATCCCGCTGCTGATCGTCTTGGTCTTCGGTGGGCTGTCCTTCGTCATGAGCAAGTACCCGGGCTCCACGCCGTCGGACGACCCGTACACGCTCGACCGGAAATGGGAGCACGAGCCGCTCCTGTGGACCGCGACCGACGAATCGACCCATCCCTGGAAATACCCGCATCATGGTCACGGTCATGCCGCTCTGACCTCGGCGGAGCTGATCGGAGGTACCGCAAGTGGCAAGTGGTGACGTGATCCGGCGTCCGGCCGTCGCGCCGGAGAACCTGCCGCACGGTGCGGCACTCACCGCGAGCGGACGCATCTCCGCGGTGCGCGGTCTCGGCCAGGCATTCACGGGTGCGCCGTTCAAGGACCGCGACCTCATCGTCCTCGACGACACGCTCACGCACGCCGTGCGGATCACCCATGTGCGCTTCACCGTGTACATCGGCGACGACGTGAACCCGGCCGCTGCGACCGACGCCCTGTTGCCGACGACGCCGGATGCCGACAACTCGGTGCTCATCGCCGTCTTCCCGAACCAGCGGAGCATCGAGATCCGTTCGGGCCGCACCGCCGCCGACCGCGCCACCGACCGGGTGCTGCAGCTCGGCGTGACCGCGGCCGTGTCGTCCTTCGGTCAGGGGAATCTGCTCGACGGCATCACCAGTGCCGTCCGCGTCATCGCGAACGCTATGGTCGCTCCCTAGTCCGGAGCCCACGACCACCTGTGGCCCGCTGCCGCTCCGTGACGGAGAGGCAGCGGGCCACAGTCGTCCCGGGAGGCCGGTGCGTCAGGACGCGTCGAAGGCGCGTGCCTTCAACGAGCGCACGACCCCGGCACGGCCCTCGACGACGAGCCGGCGCAGGGCCGGCGGATGGTCGCCGGCGAGGAACTCGTCTGCCGCCGCCACCGATTGCTCACCGATCGACCACGACGGGTAGAGGCCGATCACGACTGTCTGCGCAACCTCGCTCGAGCGGCGCTCCCACACCCCAGGCACCTCCGCGAAGTACCGGGCTACATACGGCTCGAGGAGTTCTCCTTGACCGGCCGGAGCGAAACCGCCGATCACGGCGCGTGCCGTGATGTTCGGGACGCTGTCGTCGTGCACGACCGTCTGCCACACCTGTTCCTTGACCGCCTCCTGCGGACGTGCCGCGCGGGCAGCCGCCGCCTGGCGGGCACCCGCGGCCGTCGGGTCGCGTTCGGCCTCGGCGTCGATGAACGGCGACTCGACGCCCTCGGCGTCCACCTCACCCGCCGCGGCGAGGGCCTGGACGATCCGCCAGCGCAGATCGGTGTCGACCGTCAGCCCCGGCAGGCCGACCGTGGCCGGATCGGCGCCGAGCAGTTCCTCGAGCACCTCGGTGTGCCAGGGCGACAGGTAGGCGGTGGTCAGCGCGTTGACGAAGGCGAGCTGATGGTCGGAACCCGGCGCGGACTCGCGGGCCAGTTCGAGCAGCCGGTTGGCGAAGTCCGATCGGCCGTACTCCGCCGCCCAGGACGGATCCGCGTAGCTCTCCAGCGCGGTGTGCGCCTGCATGAGCAGCCGCTGGACGACACCGACCTCGGTCTCGGCCGCGATGCCCCGCTGCACGAGGGCGACGAAATCCCGCGCCTTCATCTCGGCCTGACGGGTCATCTCCCACGCCGCCGACCACACCAGGGTGCGCGGCAGCGACTCGGCGATGTCGCCGACCCGGTCGATGACGGTCGCGAGCGACTCCTCGTCGAGCCGCACCGAGCAGTACGTCAGGTCGTCGTCGTTGACGAGGACGAACGCGCCGCGCGGCACGCCCACCAGATCGGGGACCTCGGTGCGCTCGGCGGCGTCGACGTCGATCTCCACGCGGTGCGTGCGGACGAGCGTGCCGGAGCCGTCGTCGCCGTACACACCGATCGCGAGACGATGAACGCGGAACTCACCGGCGCCGGGCTGGGCACCTTCCTGCACCACCGCGAAACGCGTGAAGCGTCCCTGGTCGTCGACCTCGAAGTCCGGTCGCAGGATGTTCAGGCCGGTGGTCTTGAGCCACTGGGCGCCCCAGTCCGACAGGTCGCGGCCGGAGGACTTCTCGAGCGCGGCGAGCAGGTCGTCGAAGGTGGCGTTGCCGTAGGCGTGATCGCGGAAGTACTCGCGCAGACCCGCGAGGAAGGGTTCCTGCCCGACATAGGCGACGAGCTGCTTGAGCACCGACGCGCCCTTGGCGTAGGTGATGCCGTCGAAATTGACCTCCACCGCGGCGAGGTCGGGGATGTCGGCGGCGATCGGGTGGGTGGACGGCAGCTGGTCCTGCCGGTACGCCCACGATTTCTCCACGTTCGCGAAGGTCGTCCACGCGTTGGTGTACTCGGTGGCCGAGGCCTGGCACAGCACCGACGCGAACGTCGCGAACGACTCGTTGAGCCACAGGTCGTCCCACCAGCGCATGGTGACGAGGTCGCCGAACCACATGTGTGCCATCTCGTGCAGGACGGTCTCGGCGCGCCGCTCGTAGGAGTAGCGGGTGACCTTGGACCGGAAGACGTAGTCCTCCAGGAAGGTCACCGCACCGGCGTTCTCCATCGCTCCGGCGTTGAACTCGGGCACGAACAACTGGTCGTACTTGCCGAAGGCGTAAGGGATCCCGAAGTTGGCGTGGTAGAAGCCGAATCCCTGCTTGGTCTCGGTGAACAACCGGTCGGCGTCCATGTACTCCGCGAGCGACGCGCGGCAGAAGATGCGCAGCGGGATGGTGCCGTGCTCGTCGGTGTACTCGTCGGACCACACCGCGTACGGACCGGCGATCAACGCGACGAGGTAGGTGCTCATACGCGGGGTGGTGCGGAAGATGTGGAGACCCGGCTGCGCGGCCGCCGTCTGCACGGTGTCGGCATTGGAGATCACGGCCCAGTCCTGCGCCGCGGTGACCCTCAGATCGAAGGTGGCCTTGAGGTCGGGCTGATCGAAGCACGCGAACATCCGCTTGGCGTCGGCCGTTTCGAACTGCGAGTACAGGTACACCGCGTCGTCGGTGGGGTCGACGAACCGGTGCAGGCCTTCGCCGGTGTTCGTGTACAGGCAGTCGGCGTCGACGACGAGTTCGTTGTGGGCGGCGAGCCCGGTGAGGGTGATGCCGCTCTCCTCGGAGTATCCGGACACGTCCACGGGTTCGCCGTTGAGCGTCGCCGAGTGCACCGTCTTCGCGATGAGGTCGATGAACGTCGAGGCACCCTCGGTGGCGTCGAAGCGGACGGTGGTCACCGACCGGAACGTCGTGGTGCCCGGCCCGCCGGCACCGTCGGTGAGGTCCAGTTCGATGCTGTAGTTGTCGACGGACAGGATCGCGGCCCGTTCGGCGGCCTGCTCGCGGGTCAGATTCGGTGGTGCCACGGGGAGAACTCCTTCTCACGACGGAATGTCGGTCGGCGTCCATCCCATCATGATCGGCGGACCCTCACGGAGCGACGTCGGACAACGGCACCGTGGTGTCCGCCAGGCGGTCGGCGTCGACGGGCCGGCCGGAGGTGATGAGAGCGCGGATGTCGTCGCCGGCATCCCAGATGTTCACGTTCATCCCTGCCTGCACCCGATGCTCGTCGTCGAGCCAGAACGCGAGGAAGTGCAGACCGGTGACGTCGCCGCGAGTGACCACCCGCGCATCGGGCGGAGCGAGCCCGACATATTCCATGCCGAGGTCGTACTGGTCGGTGAAGAAATAGGGGAGCCGGTCGTAGGCTGCCGCGCGTCCGAGCATCGTCGCGGCCGCGACAGCCGGCTGGTTCAGGGCGTTCGCCCAGTGTTCGACCCGCACCCGGTTGCGAAGGAGCGGATGGTCCACCGACGCGATGTCGCCGACCGCCACGATGTCCGGATCGCTCGTGCGCAGCGACGCGTCGACGAGCACACCGTCGTCGACCGCGAGCCCGGCGTCGCGGGCGAGGTCGATGTTCGGTCGCGCCCCGACCGCGACGAGCACGGCGTCGGCGGGCACCACACTGTCGTCGCCGAACCGGATTCCGCTCGCGCGCCCGTCGTACGCGACGATCTCGCGCACCGAGGTGCTCGTGCGCAGATCGACGCCGTGTGCGCGGTGCAGATCGGCGAAGACCGCTCCCATCTCCTCACCGAGCGCCCCGAGCAGCGGCTGCTTCGCGGACTCCGCGACCACCACGCCCGCACCTCGACCGCGAGCGTTCGCAGCGATCTCCATGCCGATCCATCCGGCCCCGATGACGGCCAGCCATCCCGCGTGGTCGGTCTCACCGTGGATCGCGGCGAGCAGCGCATCGGAATCCTCGACGGTGCGCATGACGTACACGCGCTCGGCGTCGGCGCCGGGAATCGGGACCGTGCGGGGCGTCGAGCCCGTTGCGAGAGCGAGCTTGTCGTAGCGCAGCGTCGACCCGTCGGGCAGCGTCACGGTGTGGGCAGCCGGATCGATCGCGGTGACCTTCGTGCCGAGCAGCAGTTCGACGCGGTGATCGCGGTACCAGTCACCGTCGTGCACCGTGAAGTCGGCAAGCTGCTTGCGTCCGGCGAAGTAGTCCTTCGACAAGGGTGGTCGCTCGTAGGGCAGATGCTCCTCCGCGCCGATGAGCAGGATGCGCCCGGGAAAGTCGCGGGCGCGCAGTTCCTCGGCCAGCCTGGCGCCGGCCAGACCCGCGCCGACGATCAGAAACGTTTCCTCACCCGACATCGTGGTGCCTCCACTGAGATGCGTGCCGGACCTGCTTCCCGGGTCCGACGTTACGGGTACGGCACACCTTCCGGCCCGGTTCGGGAAGAATCGGCGACGGAGCCGTGTTGTACACCCTCGGTAGTTGCCCGGCTCCGTACCGAACTCTTGTGAGGAGATCTCTTGAGCGACCCGACTGTCGCGTCCGCGACCGGCAAGGACACCGCCGACTTCTGGTTCGACCCGCTGTGCCCGTGGTGCTGGATCACCTCGCGCTGGATCCTCGAGGTCACGAAGGTGCGCGATATAGAGGCGCGTTTCCACGTGATGAGCCTGGCCGTGCTCAACGAGGGTCGCGACCTGCCCGACGACTACGCCGAGTTGATGACGAAGGCGTGGGGCCCGGTGCGCGTGGCGATCGCCGCGGCGCAGAAGTACGGCGACGACATCCTCTCCCCGCTGTACGCCGCGATGGGCACCCGCATCCACAACGAGGGCAACAAGGACTTCGCGGACGTGATCGCCGCGTCGCTCGCCGAACTCGACCTCGATGCCGCGCTGGCCGAGGCCGCCGACAGTGACGCCTACGACGAGGCCCTGCGCACGAGTCACCACGCCGGCATGGACAAGGTGGGCCAGGACGTCGGTACCCCCACGATCCACGTCAACGGCATCGCCTTCTTCGGTCCCGTCCTGTCGAAGATCCCGCGCGGCGAGGAGGCCGGGAAGGTGTGGGACGGCGTGGTCGCCCTCGCGTCCTACCCGCATTTCTTCGAACTCAAGCGCAGCCGAGACGAGGAGCCCGACTTCTCCTGACCGGGTGTGGCCGTGGCGCTCGGTAGAGTGCCACGGCGTGTCGAACGAACATGTGGTCCGGCCGGCGACGGTGCGCGATATCGGAAAGGCGACGGCAACGCTCGGACGGGCGTTCCGCGACTATCCGTTCACCCGCTACACCGTCGACGGCCGCGATCACGAGGCCCGCGTCCGCGACCTGCAGGGGCTCTACCTCGCCGAGATCGGCATGCGGTGCGGCAGGGTGTGGGTCTCCGACGACGTCGACGCGGTGGCCGTGTGGACGACGCCCCGTTCCACCGGGCTCGAGGAGGCATTCGCCTCCGTCGCCGATCGGGTGACCGAACTGCGCGGCGATCGTGCCCGCGCCGCCGAACTCGCCGAGCAGGCCACCGCAGGACTGCAGCCGAGCGAACCCGTGTGGTTCCTGGCCACGGTGGGCGTCGATCCCGCCTCGCAGGGACGCGGCCTGGGACGGGCCGTCCTCGAACCCGGACTCCGCGCGGCCGAGGAACACGGGGCCGCGGCCTGCCTGGAGACCTCGTCGGAAGCGAACGTCGGCCTCTACGAACGTCTCGGCTTCGTCGTCACCGGTGTCGTCGAGCTGCCGGACGACGGCCCGAGGGTCTGGGCGATGCGCCGCTGACCCGGGGGCGGGGGACGCTACGCCCCGCCGAGAACAACGGGTTGGAGTACGCGCCGAGTCGGGTGCGGTACGAGGCCGGTTACGGCGCCGAGTTCCAGCACGAGTCGACGAGCTTCGGCCTCCGTGGCGCCCACCGGCGTGACACCCGGTGCGACGGCAGTGGGTGTGCAGGGATGTGTCGGGCTCTCGTTAGACTTCTGGCCATGCGCGTTTACCTGGGAGCCGACCATGCGGGCTTCGAACGGAAGAATGAGATCGTCGAGCACCTGAAGAAGAACGGCCACGAGCCGATCGACTGCGGTGCGTTCGAGTACGACGCTCTCGACGACTACCCGGCCTTCTGCATCGAGGCCGCACGGCGCACCGTCGCCGACGAAGGAAGCCTCGGCATCGTGCTCGGCGGCAGCGGTAACGGTGAGCAGATCGCCGCCAACAAGGTGCCGGGCGCCCGTTGCGCCCTGGCCTGGAGCGTCGACACCGCCAAGCTCGCGCGCGAGCACAACAACGCGCAGCTCATCGGCATCGGCGGCCGCATGCACACCCTCGAGGAGACCCTCGCGATCGTCGACGCATTCCTGTCGGCCGAGTGGTCGGACGAGGAGCGTCACCAGCGCCGCATCGACATCCTCGCCGAGTACGAGAAGACCGGCCGAGCACCGGCAGTGCCCGGCGCGCCTGCCTGATCCGTGCCCGAGGGACACATCCTGCACCGGCTCGCCCGGCTGCACCACGAGTGGTACTCGGGTGCGCCGGTGCGGGTGTCCAGTCCACAGGGGCGGTTCGCCGACGGCGCCGCAGCGGTGGACGGGCGCGTGCTGACCCACGCGGACGCGTGGGGGAAGCATCTCTTCCACCACTACGAGGGCGGTCTCGCCGTCCACGTGCATCTCGGCATCTACGGGGAGTTCACCGACCGGGAGTTGCCGCTCGGCGAACCGGTCGGACAGGTGCGGATGCGGATGATCGGCGCACGCCACGGCAGCGACCTGCGCGGTCCGGCGGCGTGCGAGATACTCACCCCGGGCGAGGCCGAGGCGATCGAGGCGAGACTCGGCCCCGACCCGCTGCGTTCCGACGCTGATCCCGAACGGGCGTGGCGCCGGATCGGTAGGTCGCGCACCGCGATCGGGGCGTTGCTCATGAACCAGGCGGTGATCGCCGGGGTGGGCAACGTGTACCGGGCCGAAGTGCTGTTCCGCCACGGCATTCATCCCGAACGTCCGGGAGACAAGTTGTCCCGCACCGAGTTCGATGCGATCTGGGAGGATCTCGTCGAGTTGATGAACGTCGGCGTGAAGCACGGGCGCATGCACGTCGTTCGACCCGAACACGACCACGGGGCACCGGCCTACGCCAGGAACAGGCCCCGGACGTACGTCTATCGGCGCGCCGGTGAACCCTGCCGTATCTGCGGGACGCCCGTGCTGCATTCGGTGATGCAGGCGCGGAACCTGTTCTGGTGCCCGGTCTGTCAGCCGCGCTGAATCAGGATCGGGATTCGTGGCCGGGCAGGGCCCGGCTCACTCAGAAGTCGAACCCGCCGAAATCGAATCCGCCGCCGTCTCCACCGCCGAACTCGCCCCCGCCGAGATCCTCACCGCCGCCGACGTCGTCGCCTCCTCCGTACTCGTCACCACCGCTGTAATCGGTGTCCGCCGACGGGTCGCCCGCACCGGATTCGAACGCCTGCGCGTCGTAGGGGACACCGGCCATCCCGGCGAACATCGAGGAGAAGAGCAGCATGGAGCCGACGCCCCACGCACCCGCGACGAGGGCCGGCTTCCACCACGGTTCCGAATACCAGCCCGCGGGAACGGGCCGCCCCGCGACGCGACCGCCCGGATAGTAGTTCGGCGTCGCCGAGGACGGCGACGGCGATGCGGCGATCGTGCGGCCCTCGAAGTCGACGGTGCGCTTCTCGGTGACCTCACCCGCGGATTTCTGACCGTCGAGCGTCGGGATCTCCGGGCCCGGATCCATGCCCATCGCCAGGCGTGCCGCCCGGATGTAGTACAGACCCTCGAGGGCGGTCTGCTTCGCGAGGCGTGCCTGCATCGGTGTGTTCGCCTGCTCGATCTGGGAGCCGGCGGCGGTGAACCGTTCGGAGGCGTCCGCAAGTGCCTGACGCGAGGCGTCGTCGGTGCCGGTCAGATTGTAGATCTGGCCGCCGAGGCGCTCGATGGCCTGCCGCGCGTCGGCTCTGGCGTCGTCGAGGGTGTCGGTCCGGTGACGAGTGGTGCCCTTCTGGGCGCGGGAGACGAAGTAGACCACGGCGCCGACGGCGGCGACGATGAGCAGAAGTTCCACGGCCGATCCTTCCGGTCGGGGGATGGTCCTGTCCTCCAGCGTACCGACGGGAAGACTCACTCCCCGAGGACCGCGCGCAATCCGTCCTGCAGGCACGAGTCGAACGAATCACGATCGGGGACGGCGATGGGATCCACGGCCAGGCCCATGCAGCAGGTGTCGCGATAGGACATCGCCGACACGGTGAGCATCGCGCCGTCGGCCGCGCCGAAGCCGTAGTACCGTTCGATCTTCGCACCACCCACGTAGAGCGGTGCGTGGGAGCCGGGAAGGGTGGACACCACTACGTCCCCGGGGCCGACGGCGATGCCGGATTCCGTCGAGGCCCCGGCGGAGGACGCCGCCGGACTCCCGGCGGAGGGCGGGAACGAGACGTCGATCCGTCGCATGAGGTCGACCGTATCCAGTGCGTGGAGGTCTGCCGCGTCCTCGGGGGTCATGGAGATCGCTCCACCCTCCGGTCCCGGGACGACGACGCGCAGGCCGTCCATCGTGCGTCCGTGCCGCCGTCGGTATTCGCTGTATGCGAGGAGCATCGCCGCGGTGAAACCGCTCGGGACACGACAGCCCGCACGTTCGCAGGCGCGTCGCAATGCGGCGAGATCCGCGTCGAGTACGTGCAACCGCGGAGGGCGGGGCGCGGGCTCCTCGGCGCGGTCACCGGTACGTCCGAGCAGGGCGTTGATCAATCCGGTGCTCAGCGAGGTGAACACGTGCGCCGCGGTGCGGAACGATTCGGCACCCTGCTCGGAGACCGACCTCGCCCATGACAACATCGAGTCGGCCTGCCCGGACGCCGGCGTGGAGCCGAGGTGCCGGAGGCGGATCACGAGTGCCGATTGGCCGCCGTCCAGGCCGTCGAGCAGGGTCAGTTCCCAGCGGGGGTGCCGGAGACCGGAAGGGTCGGGCGCCGAGCGGGCGTAGGCGAGCACTTCCTCGAAACTCGCCGGGGCGGACAGCGCGACCCGGTCGAGATGCCACGGCGGATCCGAGTCGGGATGTCCGGCGCGACGCGGCGGGTCGAGGCCGAACGGAAGTTCCACCACCCGGTGCCGGAAGCCGGGCGACTCGTGATTGCCGGGCGCGAGCACCGCGGCGACCCGATCCCAGTCGGGGGTGGCATCGAGAAGGACCGCGGCGACGACGGAGGAACCCGGGGAGTGGGCCCGCGCGCGGTCGTCGGGGGTGTCCTTCACATGAGGGACCGTCTCACATCGTGATCGTCGGACACCTGCGCTTTGCTCTCGCTTTGCACTATCGAGTCGAAAAGGTGACACGTCGTTGCCGGCTTCGGAGTCGTCCCACATGCAGGCCGTCACGTCCGCGCACGACCTCTCCACCGGCCCACGGCCACCGCCCCCAGTCCGGCTGCGGCGATCCACGGTGCCCCCCGAGATGAGCGGGTCGAGCCACTGATGGTTGATGTCGGCACGCGAACCGCGGCGCCTCGACGCCCCGCCGTGCGCGGTGATCTCCGCCCGGAGTCCGCTTTCGGTCACCGGATTGTCGGGCCGGCCCTGCATCAGGGCACGGACGCGGCTCTCGGCGACGTCGATGCGGTCGGCGCCGATCAGGAGCAGCCAGTGCGCGGCCCGGCCTTCGCTGTATCGGCGGTAGGCGTGCCTGCGAACGGCACCGGACAGTCCTTTCAGCGGTGCCGTGGTGCCGAACACCGGCGTGACGAAGGCGTGCTCGATGGAGCGCTCGCGGTTCTCGTAGCCCGGTTGGCGTTCGGGGAAATCCCAGTGCGCGCCGGTGGCTTCGGGAGCGAACCGTTCCTTCGGGACGGACGGGCGGTCGCGCGGATCCAGGTCGACTCCCCATCCGGGAATGCGAGCGCGCAACCGATCGGGACTCTCGGGGGGTTCGGGCTTGTCTGCGGTGTAAGCCATGGCGGATCCTCCTCAGCTCCCGTCGGTGACGATGATCGGCTTGATACACCCGTCGAGTTTCGACGAGAACATGTGATATGCCTCCGCGATGTGTTCGAGCGGAACGCGGTGCGTGACGATGTCGTTCGGTTTCAGATAGCCGTTGCGGACGTGTTCGAACAGGCGGGGCCACTGACGTTTGACGGGGCACTGGTTCATTCGCAGCGTCAGTCCCTTGTTCAGCGCGTCCCCGAACTTCACGGCACTGAAGATCGGACCGTAAGCGCCCATCACCGAGACGGTGCCGCCCTTGCGGACACCGTCGATCACCCAGTTCAGCGCCACCGGCGATCCGCCCTGCATCTTCAGTTTCGCAGCGGTGACGTGCTGCAGGAAGTTCCCGTCGGCCTCCGCGCCGACCGCGTCGATGGCGACGTCCGCCCCGAGATGACCGGTGATCTTCTTCAGATGGACGACGATGTCGTCGTACTCCGCGAAGTTGTAGGTCTCCGCGTGTGCGAAGGTCCGGGCCTTCTCCAGCCGGTATTCGAGGTGGTCGATCACGATGACCCGGCCGGCACCCATGAACCAGGCGGACTTCGCGGCGTAGAGGCCCACCGGCCCGGCGCCGAAGACCACAACCGTGTCGCCCTCGGCGATGTCGCCGAGCTGGGCACCGAAGTAGCCGGTCGCGAGAGCGTCGGTGAGCATCAGGGCGTCCTCGCGGTCCATCCAGTCGGGGACGAGGGTGGGGCCGACGTCGGCGAACGGCACCCGCACGAACTCCGCCTGGCCGCCGTCGTAACCCCCGCAGGTGTGCGAGTAGCCGTAGATGCCTCCGACCGCGGTCGCGTTGGGGTTGACGTTGTGACAGTTCGAGTACAACCCGCGCACGCAGAAGAAGCACGACCCGCAGAAGACGTTGAACGGGACCATGACCCGATCCCCGGGTTTCAGATTCCGCACCGACGGGCCCACCTCGTGGACGACGCCGACGAACTCGTGGCCGAACGTCGTACCGACCCGGGTATCGGGCATCATGCCGTGATAGAGATGCAGGTCGGAGCCGCAGATCGCCGCCAGTTCGACGCGGACGATCGCGTCGTTCGGATGTTCGATCCGGGGGATGTCCTTCTCTTCGACGCGAACCCGGTACGGGCCGCGATAGACCATCGCGCGCACTTGTGCTCCCTCGTCGTCGTTCGTGTCGACGCGGATACCCGACACGGGAGCTGTCAAACGACGGTGTGCGCCGGGCAGCCCGCGACCGGGCGACTCACATCGCCGGCACGTCGGGTGCCGGGTGGGCGCCCCCGGACACGGTGTGCGCCCACGGCTCGGCCACGAACTGCCGTGTCAGGGCGTCGACGACATCGGCGGGGTCGTGGCGGCGTCCGAATGCGCGGCGCTGCAGCATCGCGCCGGTGCCGCGCGAGAAGATCTTCTCCGACATCTTCACCGTGCGGCGATAGTCCCCCGTCTCCTCCAGTTGGGGCCGGATGTGCCGGAGGAGAGTGGCGAACGACTGTCGTGAGGTCGTCGTCCGTCCCGTCGATACGTCGATCGCGCGCCCTCCCGGTCCCTCGCGCGCAGCGCACAGATATGCGGCGCGGAGGACTTCGTCGGGGACCGGGGGAGCGGCCACGCCCGCCCGTACGTCCCGTTCGGCCGTGGCGACGAGCGCACGCACGACGGTCGCCATGAGCACTGTTTCGTCGACGGTCGCCGGGACATCGCTCACCCGCACCTCGACGGTGGGAAGATGCGCGGACGGACGCACGTCCCAATAGACCATGCCCGGATCGAGGATGTTGCCGCTCTCGATCATGATGTCCACGACGGAATCGAAGTGTTCCACCGACGTGAAACGAGGTGGGGGACCCGAGCACGGCCATCGGCCGGCGACGATCGCGCGCCAGCTCGCGTATCCGGTGTCCCGGCCCCGGTACAACGGTGAGTTGGCCGTCGAGGCCAGCAGGGCGGGCAACCACAACCGGACGTGATTGCACACATGGACCGCGATCTCCCGGTCTGCCACGCCGACATGGACGTGGCAACCGCAGACCTCCTGCTCCTCGACCAGCCGTCCGTAGCGCTCCGCCATCGTCCGGTACCTGGGCACGTCCGTCACAGGTGCGAGCGGCTGAACCGTCGGCGATGCCCCCGCCGCCAGCAGACCCACACCGCACTGCACGGCCGCAGCGGCGGCCGTGGCCCTGGCCTCGAGGACGCGGGCCCGCAACTCGGTCGAGCTGCGGCAGACCGGCGTGTTCACCTCGATCTGGATCCGCTTGAGTTCGTAGTCCATCCGGGCGCCGAGCCTCCGGCCGGCGGCCACGACAGCCTCGTTGCTCTCGGTGAGACACTCCGAGGTCGTGTCGACGAGGAAGAACTCCTCCTCGACCCCGACGGTCGGACCGGGATCCGTTGCACCGGTCCTCGCGGCCCCGGGGCTCGCGACGGCCGCGAGGTCGAAGGATGTCGATGCCGGGCGCCGAGTCATCGCCGCCTCCCTTACTTCGCGAGGCGCCCTCGATGCGGGCGGGCGCCGTGGGGTGACGCCGGCGCCTTCTCGACCGACCACGGCCTACGGGTGAGACGAGAAATTGCTGGATCTCGCACCATGGTTGCACGGAAACGGTGTTCCCCCTTCGCGATCACCGAGATGCCGGACGTTCGCGGTGGAAACCTCCGGAGTCGGGACCGACCGGAGCCGATCCCGACTCCGGCCGGCCGGAGACGGGACGGTGCCGGGCTGTCGACACCCCCCTGCGGTGTCACCCGACGACGTCCCGCCCGTTCGTGGTCACGTCCGTTCGTGGAGGTGACGTAGGATCGCGGCGCGGTGGCCCCACGAGGTCGTCGGAATGCGGGTACACGAGGGGGCGACTCGCACGGTGTCGGTGCGGCAACGGTGCCGTGGGTCGAAGCGGAAGCGGACTGCAGCCGAGATCGCATTCGAACGACTCGTGGTGGGCTGCTTCTCAACCTCGACCGCATGATGACACTCATCCGGCACTGTGTCCAGGAACGACGGGATACGTGCGGAGGCCGCCGATCGGCCGAACCTCCGGAAACGACGAACTCCCGCCGATGCGGTGCGCAATCGGCGGGAGTTCGTGGTGTCGTGGTCCCGGACAGGATCCACGACCCTCATGGAGGGGATGACGGGAATCGAACCCGCGTAGCCAGTTTGGAAGACTGGGGCTCTACCATTGAGCTACATCCCCGTTGGGCTGCGGCGCCGGTGGTCGACCGGTGCTGCGGCTTGCGAGATGAGACTGTACCGGACCTCGCTTTGGATTTCATAATCGGGGGGCCGTAGGATTCTGCGATGGGTCCCGCGGGTCGATTGCGGGTGCCTTCACGACCGGGATGTGGCGCAGCTTGGTAGCGCATCCGCTTTGGGAGCGGAGGGTCGCAGGTTCGAATCCTGTCATCCCGACCAGATCGAACAGCGTCAGCGCGCTCAGTAGTGAACGAACGACCGACAAGAGAGCACGACAGAAGGAGCATGTCCGTGAAGAGCACCGTCGAGCAGCTGAGCCCGACGCGAGTCCGTATCAATGTTGAGGTGCCCTTCGAGGAGCTCCAGCCTGATTTCGACCGCGCTTTCAAGGCCCTCGCAGGCCAGGTTCGCATCCCGGGTTTCCGTCCCGGTAAGGCTCCTCGCAAGATCCTCGAGGCCCGCGTCGGCCGCGGCGCCGTCCTGGACCAGGTCATCAACGAGGCCATCCAGAGCCGTTACAGCGAGGCTGTGACCGCGAACGACGTCAAGGTCATCAGCCAGCCCGAGATCGACGTCACCAAGCTCGAGGACAACGTCGAGCTGGCGTTCACCGCCGAGGTCGACGTCCGACCCGAGATCACCCTCCCCGACTTCTCCGAGATCGCCGTCACCGTCGATCCCGTCGAGATCACCGACGAGGACATCGCCGAGCAGCTGCTGTCGCTGCGTCAGCGTTTCGGCACCCTGACGGGTGTGGAGCGTCCGGTGCAGGACGGCGACTTCGTCTCCATCGACCTGTCCGCGACGGTCGACGGCAACGAGGTTCCCGAGGCCGCCACCGAGGGCCTGTCGCACGAGGTCGGCTCCGGCCAGCTCATCGACGGCCTCGACGAGGCGATCATCGGCCTGTCGGCAGGCGAGTCGAAGGAGTTCACCTCCACGCTGGTCGCCGGCGAGTACGCCGGTAAGGAAGCCGTCGTCACCGTCAAGGTCAACACCGTCAAGCAGCGCGAGCTGCCCGAGGCCGACGACGAGTTCGCGCAGCTCGCGAGTGAGTTCGACACCATCGGCGAACTCGAGGCCGACCTCCGCGAGCGCGTCGAGCGCGTCAAGCAGGTCGAGCAGGCCGGACAGATCCGCGACAAGGTCCTCGAGGCCCTCCTCGAGACCGTCGAGATCCCGGTCCCCGAGGCCGCCGTCCAGGCCGAGGTCGACAGTGCGCTGCACGACGCGATCCACGAGCTCGGTCACGACGAGACCAAGCTGAACGAGCTGCTCGAGGGCCAGGGGTCGAGCCGTGAGGAGTTCGACAAGGAGGCACGCGAGTCCGCCGAGCGTTCGGTGAAGACCCAGCTGCTCCTCGACGCGATCGCCGAGGCGGAGAACACCACGGTCGAGCAGCAGGAGCTCACCGAGCGCATCTTCTTCCAGGCGCAGCGCTACGGCATCCCGCCGGAGCAGTTCATCCAGCAGATCAGCCAGGCCAACCAGCTCGGTGCCGTCTTCGCGGACGTCCGCCGCGGCAAGGCGCTCGGTACCGTCGTCGATCGCGCCACCGTGACCGACACCACGGGTGCGACCGTCGACACCGGTGAGCTGTTCGGCACGAGGAACGACGACGCCGCGGACGAGAACGCCGAGGCGGAGACCACCGAGGACTCGGCCTCCGAGTAGTCGGACGAGCCGCGGAGATTCGAGATCCGACGGACACGAATTTCCGCTTTGAGCGAAGAGGGGCGGCACCGGGCATCCGGTGCCGCCCCGTTTCGTTAGTGTCAGTGTCAGCAATCCACGATCGACGAGAAGGCAGGTACCCGTGACTCCTCAGAATCCGGCGACATCCATCGGTCCCACGATGACCTCGGCCACCGCTGGGCTGAACCTCAGCGACTCGGTGTACGAACGCCTGCTCCGCGAGCGCATCATCTTCCTGGGCACCCAGGTCGACGACGACATCGCGAACAAGCTGTGCGCGCAGATCCTTCTGCTGTCGGCCGAGGATCCCACCCGCGACATCTCCCTGTACATCAACTCGCCGGGCGGATCGGTCACCGCGGGCATGGCGATCTACGACACGATGAAGTTCGTCGAGTGCGATGTCGCGACCTTCGCGATGGGCCTGGCGGCCTCGATGGGGCAGTTCCTGCTCTCCGCCGGCACCAAGGGCAAGCGCTACGCCCTGCCGCACGCCCGGATCATGATGCATCAGCCGTCCGCGGGCATCGGTGGTACGGCGAGCGATATCGCGATCATGGCGGAGCAGTTCGCCCACACCAAGCGCGAGATGGCCGAGCTCATCGCCGAGCACACGGGCCAGACGGTGGAGCAGATCACCAAGGACTCCGACCGCGACCGCTGGTTCACGGCGCAGCAGGCGCTCGAGTACGGCTTCGTCGACCACGTCGTCTCCCGGGCTCAGCAGGCCGGCGGCACCGGCAACTAGGTCCCGGCCCGATCTGCCCTCACCCCACCGAATTCTTGGAGAAGCGATGACCAACATGTTCGATCCGCGCCAGCTCGGCGGCGCCGCTCCTGCCTCGCCCGCGAGCCGCTACATCCTTCCGTCGTTCATCGAGCACTCGAGCTACGGCGTCAAGGAATCCAACCCGTACAACAAGCTGTTCGAAGAACGCATCATCTTCCTCGGCGTCCAGGTCGACGACGCCTCTGCCAACGACGTGATGGCGCAGCTGCTGGTGCTCGAGTCGCTCGACCCGGACCGCGACATCACCATGTACATCAACTCGCCCGGCGGTTCGTTCACGTCGCTCATGGCGATCTACGACACCATGCAGTACGTGCGCGCCGACATCACCACGGTGTGCCTGGGCCAGGCGGCGTCGGCCGCGGCGGTCCTGCTCGCCGCCGGTACCCCCGGTAAGCGCCTCGCCCTGCCCAACGCCCGTGTGCTCATCCACCAGCCGGCGACGGGTGGAATCCAGGGGCAGGTCTCCGATCTCGAGATCCAGGCCGCCGAGATCGAGCGCATGCGCACCCTCATGGAGAACACGCTCGCGAAGCACACGGGCAAGGAGCCCGAGCAGATCCGCAAGGACACCGACCGCGACAAGATCCTCACCGCGGAGCAGGCCGTCGAATACGGTCTGATCGACCGGGTCCTGGAGTACCGGAAGCTCTCGGCCCAGAAGTAGAACGACGCAGGCGGTTCCGGGAGGCCCACCGCCTTCCGGAACCGCCACCGCCGGGACTGTGATCGCCGACACATGCGGTGCTGTACAAATATCACCGGAAACGCGCAGAACCGGTCGACCTGCGCGCCGACATCCGGGTACGGTCGATCAAAGGGCCCGCTCCCCGGGACCGCCTCGTGTGGTGGTTGCGGGACCGGTTGCACGCACACGAGGAAGTAGGGACCTGACTGATGGCACGTATCGGTGACGGCGGAGATCTGCTCAAGTGCTCCTTCTGCGGAAAGAGCCAGAAGCAGGTCAAGAAGCTCATTGCGGGCCCCGGTGTCTACATCTGCGACGAGTGCATCGATCTCTGCAACGAGATCATCGAAGAGGAACTCGCCGAGACCAGCGAGGTCAAGCTCGACGAACTGCCCAAGCCCGCCGAGATCCGCGATTTCCTCGACAACTACGTGATCGGCCAGGACTCCGCCAAGCGCACGCTGGCCGTGGCGGTCTACAACCACTACAAGCGCATCCAGGCCGGCGACAAGGCTCGCGACTCCCGTGGTGAGACGGTCGAACTCGCGAAGTCCAACATCCTGCTCCTGGGCCCCACGGGCTGCGGCAAGACCTATCTTGCGCAGACACTCGCGAAGATGCTCAACGTGCCCTTCGCGATTGCCGACGCCACCGCACTGACCGAGGCCGGTTACGTCGGTGAGGACGTCGAGAACATCCTCCTCAAGCTCATCCAGGCCGCCGACTACGACGTCAAGCGCGCCGAGACCGGCATCATCTACATCGACGAGGTCGACAAGATCGCCCGTAAGAGCGAGAACCCGTCGATCACCCGCGATGTCTCGGGCGAAGGTGTGCAGCAGGCGCTGCTGAAGATTCTCGAAGGCACCCAGGCCTCCGTCCCGCCGCAGGGTGGCCGCAAGCATCCGCACCAGGAATTCATCCAGATCGACACCACCAACGTCCTGTTCATCGTGGCAGGTGCGTTCGCCGGTCTCGAGAAGATCGTCTCCGACCGCGTCGGCAAGCGAGGCATCGGATTCGGCGCCGAGGTGCGGTCCAAGGCGGAGATCGACACCACCGATCACTTCGCCGACGTCATGCCCGAGGACCTCATCAAGTTCGGCCTGATCCCCGAGTTCATCGGTCGTCTGCCGATCCTCGCGTCGGTGACGAACCTCGACAAGGAATCCCTCGTCCAGATCCTGTCGGAGCCCAAGAACGCTCTGGTCAAGCAGTACGTGCGCTTGTTCGAGATGGACGGCGTCGAACTCGAGTTCTCCCAGGACGGTCTCGAAGCGGTTGCCGATCAGGCAATCCTCCGTGGCACCGGCGCTCGTGGGCTCCGTGCCATCATGGAGGAGGTTCTGCTGCCCGTGATGTACGACATCCCCAGCCGTGACGACGTCGCCAAGGTCGTGGTGACGGCCGAGACCGTCAACGACAACGTTCTCCCGACGATCGTGCCCCGCAAGGCCGATCGGGAGCGCCGCGACAAGAGCGCCTGATCCGTAGAACTCCGACTTCTCCACGAGCGCCCCGGCACGGACAGTGCCGGGGCGCTCGCCGTCGCGGGGCATCGAGTGCGACCTTCACCAGTCCCGCTCACCGGGAGTGGTGAATGTCACTGTGCGTGTGAGATGACACCTTGGCCGCATCTCATGCTCCTGTGTCGGAAGGACTCTCGATGTCGCTGAACCTCGCGGACCTGTTCGAAGCGATCGTCGACGCCGTGCCCGAACGGACGGCGATCGTCTGCGGCGACGAGCGACTCACCTACGGCGAACTCGATGCCGGCGCCAATCGCCTTGCCCACCATCTGGCCGGTGCGGGAGTGGGCGCCGGTGACCACGTCGGTCTGTACATGCGCAACAGCACGGAATTCGTCGAGTCGCTGCTCGCGTGCCTGAAGATCCGTGCGGTCCCGATCAATATCAACTTCCGGTACGTCGACGCGGAACTGGCCTATCTGTTCGACAATGCGGAACTCGTCGCCGTGATAGCCGACGGCGAGTTCGCCGGCACCACCACCGCGGTGCTGCCGCGAACACCCACGGTGCGGCACGTCGTCACCGTCGGATCGGTCGCCGACGTGGAATGGGGCGAGGTCACCGCCGTCGACTTCGGCAAGGCGACGGCCGGAGAGTCCGCCGAGCGCGACTTCCCGGCGCGTAGCGGCGACGATCTGTTCATCATCTACACCGGGGGAACGACGGGGCTGCCGAAGGGCGTGATGTGGCGGCACGAGGACTTCTTCCACGCGGCGCTGTCGGGCGGGAATCCGTTCGGCGAGCCTCACGCCGATGCCGCCGCAGTGGCGGCCGCGGCCGCACAGATGCCGGAGATGACCTGGATGCTCACCGCGCCCCTCATCCACGGTGCTGCCGTGTACAGCATGTTCAGTGGCTTCTGTCTCGGGACGGCGCAGGTGCTGATGCGGGGCTTCGACCCCGTGGAGGTGCTCGGTCTCATTCAACGTGAGCGGGTGATGACGATGACCATCGTCGGCGACGCCATGGCCCGCCCCCTCGCCGACGCGATCTCCGAGCACGGATCCGAGTACGACCTCACCTCGCTGTTCGTGGTGGGCTCCGGTGGTGCGCTGCTCTCTCGCAGCGTTCGCGAACAGTTGTCCTCGTTGCTCCCGAACGTCATGGTGCGCGACAATTTCGGTTCGTCGGAGTCCGGTACGGACGGCGAACTCGCCATCGGGGGCGACGGGACGATGCGTATCGCCCCGAAACCCACCGTGCGTGTCGTCGACGAACGGATGCGCCCGCTCGAGTCGGGTTCCGGCGAGATCGGCTACATCGCCCGCGCGGGGCACGTGCCGCTCGGCTACTGGGGCGATCCCGCGAAGACCGCAGCCACTTTCCCGGTCGTCGACGGCGTGCGCATGTCGGTTCTCGGTGACATGGCCCGGGTCGAGGAGGACGGCACGATCGTCCTGCTGGGCCGCGGATCGATGTGTATCAACACGGGAGGGGAGAAGGTGTTCCCCGAAGAGGTGGAGATGGCCGTGAAGAGTCATCCCGACGTCATGGATGTGCTCGTCGCCGGTGTCGACGACGAGCGTTACGGCCAGAGGGTCGGGGCCGTGATCCAGCCGCGCGAAGGGCACGATGTGCCGTCGCTCGACGAGCTGGCCGAGCACGTCGCCGGACTCATCGCTCGTTACAAGGTTCCGCGGGTGGTCGTCGGCGTGGATCACATCGTGCGTTCTCCTGCCGGCAAGGCCGACTACCGTTGGGCGAAGACGACACTCGAATCGTCCCGTTAGCGGCACCCCTCGTCCGGATGACGGTCGGGGCCAATCGACTCGGTGGCGAAACGCGCTGCGCGGACGAACATCTCGGTCACGTCGTCGTTCGGGTCGGATCTCCGGCGTCGAACGGTCGAGAGGTGCATCGCACCGATCGTTGCGGCGAGAAACTGTGGCGGGTGGTCGGTGCGTACCTCGTCGCGGGGCACACCGGCCTGCAGGATGCGGAGCAGTTCGCCGTCCGGCCGCTGCGTGCGCGCATCGCTGAGTTCCGTTGTCGCCATATCCTTCTCGAGCTCTCCGGGGGGGGAGATGGTCGAGACATCGCTCACCGGAACGGATGTCCGAAATCCGGGGACGATCGGGCTCGTTTCGTAGAGAGAACCGGAGGCATGGATGGCTACGGACGGTGTGGTACCGGAAGGCGCGGAACAGGAGATCAAGACCACCGAGACCGATCTCGATGCGCTGCGCGAGCAGTTGCAGGACTGGCTCGGCGAGCGTGTCGGGGCGACGGAAGCCCCGCGGGTGTACAACGTGACCCGCCCGACCCACTCCGGCATGTCCAGCATCTCCGTCCTGTTCGATCTCGACTGGAGCCGTAACGGGCAGCAGCAGACGGAACACCTGGTCGTCCGGCTCGCGCCCGAGGAGACGGCGTTCCCGGTGTTTCCCGGCTACGACCTGCAGCGTCAGTTCGACGTCATGGCCGCGGTGCGCGATCACGGCGCGGTGCCGGTGCCCGCGGTGCGGTGGGTGGAGTCCTCCTCGGGTCCGCTCGGCCGTCCCTTTCTCGTCATGGAACGTGCCGGAGGCGATGTGCCGGTGGACAATCCGCCGTACGTCTTCGGCGGTTGGCTCTACGAGACGAACGACGACGAGCGCGCGGCACTGGAGAAGGCCAGCGTGCGAGTGCTGGCGGCGATCCACGCCGTCGACGATCCGGCCTCGCGGATTCCGTCGCTCGCCGGGACGAACGGACTGTCGGGACTGCGACGGCACTTCGAGAACGAACGCGCCTACTACGAATGGACGCGTCGCGAAGACGGTCTGCGCATCCCGGTGCTGGAGAGGGCATTCGACTGGCTCGACGCCCACTGGCCTGCCGAACCGTCGTCCGACGTGCTGTGCTGGGGCGACGCCCGGATCGGGAACATCATGTACGACGGCACGACTCCCGTAGCGGTGCTGGACTGGGAGTCGGCTGCGCTCGCGCCCCGGGAGCTGGACCTCGGCTGGTTCATCTGTTTCCACCGCATCTTCCAGGACATCGCCGAACAGTTCTCGTTCCCCGGCCTCCCGAATTTCCTCCGACGTTCCGACGTGGTGGCGGAATACGAGAAGGCCGCCGGAGTCGAGGTGCGCGACCTCGACTTCTACCTCGTGTACGCCGCGCTGCGCCACGGCATCGTGATGTCGCAGATCGAGCGCCGGCGTATCCACTTCGGTGAGGTGGAACCACACGACGACCCGGACGCGTACGTCCTCCACCGCGACATGCTCGCGCGCTTGCTCGACGAATCCTACGAGTGGGAGAAGTGACCCGATGAAACCAGCTCCGCTCGACGAATTTCCGGTGCACCAGTCACCGCTGTCGATGGGACGGGTGGCGTCCACCGACCGGAACTTCTACGACCGCAACTATTTCAACGCCCACGACCGCACGGGCTCGATCTACCTCATCACCGGTTTCGGCGTCTACCCGAATCTGGGTGTGGTCGACGCCTTCGTCACGGTTCGGCACGGGGATTCCCAGGTAGCGGTCCGGTTCTCCGACGCTCTCGGAGAGCGGTCCATGGAGAGCGCGGTCGGTGGGTACCGGCTCGAGGTGATCGAACCCTTGCAGAGGATTCGCGTCGTCTGCGAACATGACGAGCTGTCCTGTGATCTCACCTGGGACGGGTCGTTCCCCGCGGTACTCGAAGAGGCACACATCCTGATGTCGGGTCCGCGCCCCATCCTGGACGCCTCCCGATTCGCTCAGGTCGGGAGCTGGTCGGGCAGCATCTGCGTGCAGGGCAAGGACTTCACGGTCGACCCGGACACCTGGATGGGTACGCGCGATCGCTCGTGGGGCATCCGCCCGGTGGGGGAGCCGGATCCGCAGGGGCGCTGGACATACGAGAACCGCGGTGGGCACTACTGGACGTACGCCCCTCTGCGATTCGACGACTTCGCACTCATGGTGATCGTCCAGGAATCGTCCGACGGCCATCGCACGCTCAATCACGCCACGCGCGTCTTCCCCGACGGTAGCGTCGAGCAGCTCGGGTGGCCGCGCCTCGAGGTGAACTACCGCAGCGGCACGCGCCACCCCGAATCCGCGCGCATCCACCTCACCACGCCGGAGGGGAAGCCCCTGGTCGTCGAGGTGGAGAACCTCGGGTTCATCTCTCTGAGCCACGGTGCCGGATACGGCGGCGACCCCGAATGGACGCACGGTGAGTGGCGCGGGGAGAACTGGTCGTCCGCGTCGGTGGTGGATACCACCACTGCGGAGTTCCACGGCCGGTTGCCGTATTCGACGATCGATCACATCGCACGAGCGACGATCGACGGGCAGGTCGGTTGGGGGATGTTCGAGCACGCGGTCATGGGCCGGCACGACCCGTCCGGTTTCGTCGGCTGGACGGACATGGCGCCGTAGCGGCTGCCGGCGACGAGCACCTCCGACCGAGCAGGCTGCGGTCGGAGGTGCTGTCGTCCTCAGGCGGATGTCCGGTCAACGCAGCTTGATGGTCCCACCGTCGACCATGAGCGTCTGACCGGTCATGTAGGACGCGTCGTCGCTGGCCAGGAAGACTGCGACCCGGCCGACGTCGGCCTGCGGGTCGCCGAAACGGTGCATCGGCGTCTTCGCCAGGAGTGCCTGCTCGACGCCGGGGTGGGCCGCGATGTACGCCTCGATGCCCTCGGTCAGCGCCAGAGGAGAGATGACGTTGACGTTGATGCCGTCCGCGGCCCACTCGTTTGCCGCGACCCGGCTGATCGCCCGGATCGCTTCCTTGGCGGCCGCGTACGAACTCTGCGTCACGCTTCCTTCGATGCCGGCTCCTGATGCGAAGTTGATCACCGAGCCCTTGTTCGCGGCGAGCTGGGCGTGTGCTGCTTTCATCAACCGGAATGTCGGGTAGAAGCCCGTGCCGAACGACAGGTCGAGCATGTCCTGCGTGGTTTCCAGCAGGGGCGCCTGCCTCGAGACGTGCGCGTTGTTGACGAGTACGTCGACCTTGCCGAACTGTTCGACGGCGGTGGCGACGATCGTCTCGGCGGCCGACTCCTCGGAGATGTCCGCGTACGAGAACTTCCCGGCTCCGCCGAGTTCGGCTTCGAGTGCCTCGCCCGCGGACCGGTCGATGTCGACGAACAGGACCCGTGCGCCCTCTTCCGCGAACGCCCGGACGATGCCGCGCCCGATTCCTCCGGCGCCGCCGGTGACGATCGCAACCTTGCCTGCAAGCCTCATGCCGTGTTCCCTTCGTCGTGCGGTGCCGGGTGGTCAGTCGACGGCCAGTGCGACCTTCTCGAGTTCCGCGATGCTGTATGCAGCGTAGGTCTCGTACGGGCCACGACCGGCGAAATACGAGGAAAGCTGCTCGTCGAGTTCCTCGACCGTGAAAGCCGAACCGGCCGCGTCGAAACGGTTCTCGACCTTCGGCGAGGCCATGAGCGCGACCATCTTGCCGTAGACGACGAACACCTGCCCGGTGATCTCCGCGGAGGCCGGGGAGGCGAGATAACTCACCAGAGTGCCGACACGCTCGGGGGCCAGCGGATCGAGTCCGGTCGTGCCGTCGGCTTCACCGAATGCCTCGGCGGTCATCGCGGTGCGTGCGCGGGGGCAGATCGCGTTCGCGGTGACTCCGTAGCGGGCCAGCCCTTGAGCCGTGGACAGGGTGAGCGCCGTGATTCCGGCCTTCGCGGCGGAATAGTTCGGCTGCCCGGCCGAACCGAACAGGAAGGCCTCCGACGAGGTGTTGACGATACGACCGTAGACCGGTCCGCCGGCTGCCTTGCTCGCCTGGCGCCAGTGCACCGCGGCGGCGTGCGATGTGGCGGCGTGACCCTTGAGGTGGACCCGGATCACGTCGTCCCAGTCGGACTCGGTCAGGTTGAAGATCATCTTGTCGCGGATGATGCCCGCATTGTTGACGAGGATGTCGAAGGATCCGAAGGCCTTGACGGACTCCTCGACGAGACGGCTTCCGAGAGACCAGTCGGACACATCGCCGGTCACCGCGATGGCCCGGCCACCGGTGGCGACGATCTCCTCTGCGACCTCGTGTGCCGCGTCGCCCATGTCGTTGACGACGACGGCGGCACCCGCTGCGGCGAGGGCGAGGGCCTCGGCCCGCCCCAGGCCCGCTCCGGCACCGGTCACGACCGCGGCACGCCCGGTCAGGCTCACAGATTCACCCATGCTTCGTCTCCTGTTCGGTTGCCGTGGTCCGTCATCATTCCGCGGCTGAATTAGTATTCATTCTAGTTTGCGGGTGTGTGCGATTCGACTGTCGACACGGTCCCGCTGGATGGGATCGGGTGGACCCCGACCTGTTCCACCTGGAACGTTCGTCGCCGACGACGGGTGGGTGCCGACCGATCACGAAGGGGAGGAGTCGAGCATGCCGAGACTTGCGGAAGTGCGGGATGCGGCCGAGCCGAACTCGGCCGAGCAGCACGCGCGGTACGGCAGGATCATCGATGCCGCAGCGCAACTGGGTGCCGAGAAGGAGCTCGAGCGGGTTCGGATGCAGGAGGTCGCCGAACTTGCCGGGGTCGCCATCGGCACCCTCTATCGGTACTTCCCGTCCAAGACGCATCTGTTCGTCGCGGTCATGGTGGACCAGATCGACCGCATGGGTATTCATCTTTCCAGACGTTCGCGTCCGTCCGCTGCGCCCGCGGACGCGGTCTACGACGCGTTGCTGCAGGCCACTCGGGCGCTGGTGCGAGCACCGCTGCTGGCCAACGCGATGATCCAGTCCGCCGCCTCGTCGAACGCCGCCACCATTCCCGATGTGGCGAAGATCGATCGGCACTTCGACGGACGGCTCCTGGCCGCCGCGGGTATCGACGAGCCGACCGTTCGTGACGTGACCGTCGTGCGATTGCTGGTGGCGCTGTGGTTCGGGCTCGTCCGATCGGCGCTCAACGGCCGGATGTCGATCCCCGAGGTCGAATCCGACCTGCGTGTCGCGTGCGACCTTCTGCTCGTCGATCTGTCCGCCGGCGTGCGCTGACGGGCAGGCCCGGGAATCGAATCCGCAAGGGCTGTCCCGCTCGGTGGGACGGCTCGGAAATCTGCGGTCTGCGTCACTAGAATAAATTTCAATATCCTCGAAGAGCTGGGAGTGGGCATGAGCAACGTCGTCATCGTGGAGGCCGCGCGGACACCGATCGGTCGTCGCCGCGGACAGCTGGCCGGGGTGCATCCCGCGGTGTTGCTCGGTGCCGCCCAGAAGGCCGTTCTCGACCGCACCGGACTGCCCGCCGATCAGGTCGGCCAGATCGTCGGAGGCGCGGTCACGCAGGCGGGGGAGCAGTCCAACAACGTGACCCGCCAGGCGTGGCTCCACGCGGGACTTCCGTACACGACCGCCGCGACGACCATCGACTGCGCGTGCAGTTCGTCGCAGCAGGCCGTCCATATGGTCGCCGGACTGATCGCGTCCGGTCAGATCGATGCCGGAATCGGGTGCGGCGTCGAGGTCATGAGCCGGGTATTCCTCGGTCAGGCCAACGCACCGGGCACCGGCAACCCTTATCCGGACGACTGGTCCATCGACATGGGTGACCAGTTCACCTCAGCCGAGCGGATCGCCGCGAAGCGCGGGATCAAGCGCGACGACGTCGACGCCCTCGGGCTCGAGTCGCAGCGGCGCGCCGCGGCCGCCTGGGCGGAAGGCCGCTTCGACCGCGAGATCGTCCCGGTGCAGGCGCCCGTCGTGACGAAGGAAGGCGAGCCCACCGGTGAGATCGCGACCGTGACCCGCGACGGTGGGCTCCGCGAGACCACCGCAGAAGGGCTTGCCGGCCTCCGTCCGGTGATCGAGAACGGAATCCACACCGCGGGCAACTCCTCCCAGGTCAGCGACGGTGCCGCCGCGGTGCTGCTGATGAGCGAGGACAAGGCACGCGAAGCCGGTCTGCGGCCGCGTGCGCGCATCCTCGCGTCGACCCTGATCGGTTCCGACCCGTACTACCACCTCGACGGCCCCGTCGACGCGACCCGCGCGGTGCTCGATCGAACCGGAATGTCGTTGTCGGACATCGACATCGTCGAGATCAACGAAGCTTTCGCCTCCGTCGTGCTGTCCTGGGCCCAGGTCCACGGGGCCGACATGAGCAAGGTCAACGTCAACGGCGGTGCCATCGCGCTCGGACATCCCGTCGGTTCCACGGGATCCCGGCTGATCACCACTGCCCTGCACGAACTCGAGCGTTCGAACCGTTCCACGGCGCTGGTCACGATGTGTGCGGGTGGCGCCATGGCCACCGCCACCATCATCGAGCGCATCTGACGTCGGACATTCTTCTATCCAAAGGACCGTTCATGACTCTGGGATTGAGTGACGAGGACCGCGAAATCCGCGATTCCGTACGCGGCTGGGCGGCTCGGCACGCGACAGCCGACGTGATCCGCGCGGCTGTCGAAGCGAAAACCGAAGCGCGCCCGCCTTACTGGAGTTCGCTCGCCGAACTCGGCATGCTCGGACTGCACCTACCGGAAGAGGTGGGAGGTGCCGGATTCGGCCTGCTCGGAACCGCGATCGTCGCGGAGGAACTCGGACGATCGATGGTGCCCGGCCCGTTCCTTCCGACCGTGATCGTCTCGGCGGTCCTGAACGAGGCGGGGCGTCGTACCGAACTCGACGGACTCGCGGACGGATCGCTGTTCGGTGCGGTGTCCCTGCAGCCGGGGGACATGCGAGTCGTGCGAGAGGGCGACTCCGTCACCCTCTCGGGCACCTCGGGTGTCGTGCTCGGCGGCCAGGTCGCCGATGTGTTCCTGCTCGCGGCCGACGACGACGGCGAGACGGCGTTCGTCGTCGTCACGCGTGATCGGGTCGACGTCGCGCACCTGCCCAGCTACGACGTGGTCCGACGGAACGCCGAGATCACCGTGGACGGCCTGGACCTGTCCGACGACGATGTGCTGCGACTGGACTCGCAGCGGGTCGTGGATATCGCCGCCACGCTGTTCGCCGCCGAGTCGGCCGGCCTCGCGGACCGGGCCACCACCACCGCCGCGGACTACGCACGCGTCCGCAAGCAGTTCGGACGGGTCATCGGCCAGTTCCAGGGCGTCAAGCACACTGTCGCCCGAATGCTCTGCCTCACCGAGCAGGCGCGCGTCGTGGCATGGGATGCCGCGCGAGCACTCGACGAGAAGGCATCCGAGGACGAGGCGTCGCTCGCCGTCGCCGTGGCGGCGTCCATCGCCCCGGAAGCGGCCTTCCAGGTCACCAAGAACTGCATCCAGGTGCTCGGCGGCATCGGCTACACCTGGGAGCACGACGCCCATCTGTACATGCGACGCGCTCAGTCGCTTCGCCTGCTGCTCGGCTCCACGGCATCCTGGCGCCGCCGGGTCGCCCGTCTCACGCTCGGCGGTGCCCGCCGTGTGCTGAGTGTCGACCTGCCGGCCGAGGCCGAAGAGATCCGTACCGACATCCGCGCAGAGCTCGAGCCGGCCACCTCGCTCGAGGGGGCGGCACGCAAGGCATATCTGGCCGAGAAGGGATACACCGCTCCGCATCTGCCCGCACCGTGGGGCAAGGCCGCCGACGCCGTCACGCAGCTCGTCGTCGCCGAGGAACTGCGGACCGCCGGCCTCGAACCGCACGACATGATCATCGGCAACTGGGTGGTGCCGACCCTGATCGCACACGGCAGCACCGACCAGATCGAGCGCTTCGTCCCGCAGTCGCTGCGCGGGGATCTCGTGTGGTGCCAGCTGTTCTCCGAACCCGGCGCCGGATCGGACCTCGCGGGTCTGTCCACGAAGGCCGTCAAGGTCGACGGCGGATGGAAGCTCGACGGGCAGAAGGTGTGGACGTCGATGGCGCGCGTTGCGGATTGGGGCATCTGCCTCGCCCGCACCGACATGAATGCACCCAAGCACAAGGGCCTGTCCTACTTCCTGATCGACATCAAGAACACCGAGGGTCTCGATATCCGGCCACTGCGGGAGATCACCGGCGAGGCATTGTTCAACGAGGTCTTCCTCGACGGTGTGTTCGTGCCCGACGAGTGCCTCGTCGGTGAGCAGGGCGACGGGTGGAAGCTCGCCCGCACCACCCTCGCCAACGAACGTGTCTCCCTCTCCCACGACTCCTCCTTCGGAGCCGGCTGCGAGGCTCTGGCGACGCTGGCGGAGAACACCCCCGGCGGGCCGGACGACGAACAGCTCACCGTCCTCGGCAAGGTGCTCGGCGATGCCGCGTCCGGTGGCCTCATGGGTCTGCGCACCGCGCTGCGCTCCCTGGCCGGTGCGCAGCCCGGCCCCGAGTCCTCCGTCGCCAAGCTGCTCGGTGTCGAGCACCTCCAGCAGGTCTGGGAGACCGCGATGGATTGGGCCGGCCCGGCCTCTCTGCTCGACGACCAGGACCGCACCTCGGCCACCCACATGTTCCTCAACGTGCAGTGCATGTCCATCGCCGGCGGGACGACCAATGTCCAGCTCAACATCATCGGTGAGCGGCTTCTCGGCCTGCCCCGCGATCCCGAACCCGGAAAGTGAGTGCCCATGCCCATCGACAGGGATGTCGCACTGTCCGCCGCCCCCACCACCCGTGAGGCCGCCTGGACCGACCGCGACGTGATCCTCTACCACCTCGGGCTGGGGGCGGGCGCCGACTCGCTCGACCCCGCCGAACTGCGGTGGGTCTACGAGAAGAACCTGCAGGTCCTGCCGACCTTCGCAATGGTTGCGGGGCAAGGGGTCTCCGCCGGACAGGTGTCGCCGGCCGGAATGAACCTGCCGGGAATCGACATCGATCTGCGCAAGATCCTCCACGGTGGGCAATCCGTCACCGTGCACGCCCCGATCCCGGCCTCCGGTTCCGCGACGATCTCGTCGCGTATCGCGGATGTATGGGACAAGGGCAAGGCCGCGGTGATCGTGCTCGAACAGTCCGCCACGGACGGCGACGGAAACCCGTTGTGGACCAGTGCGATGCAGATCTGGGCGCGCGGTGAGGGCGGGTTCGGCGGCAACCCCGGACCCGACACGTCGACCACCGTTCCGGAACGGGAGGCCGACAAGATCCTCGTGTCGCCCACGAGCACACAGCAGGCGCTGGTGTACCGACTCAGCGGCGACCTCAACCCGCTGCACGCCGACCCCGACTTCGCGAAGACGGCGGGGTTCGACCGGCCGATCCTGCACGGCCTCGCGTCGTACGGTGTCGTGTGCAAGGCCGTCGTCGACGGTGTGCTGGACGGCGATCCCACCCGTGTCCGGTCGTTCTCGGTCCGCTTCGCCGGTTCGCTGTACCCGGGGGAGACGATCGAGACGGCGGTGTGGCGCGACGGCGACACCCTGACCCTGCTCGCCACCTGCCCCGAGCGCGACGGACAACCGGTGCTCACCCACGCCACGATGGAGATCCGATGAGAGTCGACCCCGATACCCACCCCATCGTCGGGCACGCGCCCGCCGGCACGGTGCTGACCTCGGCGCCGCAGGACACCGCCGTCGACCGCGCCACCGCTGCCGCACGGCGCGTGGTGGACGCGCTGTTGCGCACCGACCGCGCCAACGCGAATCTCGAGCGGGTCGCGGAAGAACTCGACAGCATCGCCGAGCACCTCGAGGAACATGCCCCCGAGGTGCAGGAGCGACTGGTCGACATGTGGCACGGAGAGGGCGTCACCCGGCACGACCCCGTCACCGGACCCGAGAATGCGCTCGCGCCGCCGCTGGTTCTCTCCGGGCGCGAGGACGGCTCGGTGGAAGGCGTCGTCGAACTGACCTTCCCGTACCAGGGTCCGCCCGGGCACGTGCACGGCGGAGTCTCGGCGCTTCTGCTCGATCACACGCTGGGTGTGGCGAACGCGTGGGCCGGACGCAGCGGTGCCACCGCCCAGCTGAACGTGCGGTACCACCGTCCGACGCCCTTGTTCGAACCGCTGACGGTCACCGGTCGTCTGGTCGAGCAGGACGGCCGCAAGATCAACACGGCCGGGGAGATCAGGACCGCGGACGGCACGGTGTGCGTGTCCGTCGAGGCACTGTTCATCGACAAGACGGTTCCCCGTCCTCGCTGACGGTCGCCATCACTCACCTCACCGGATCGGAGAGAACCGACATGGGAAAGCTGGACGGGCGGGTGGCGATCGTCACCGGAGCCGGTATGGGGATCGGCCGAGGGGTGTCCGGTGCCCTGGCCCGCGAGGGCGCGCACGTCGTGGTCGCCGAAGTGGACCGGGCGGCAGGGACCGATACCGCGCGGTGGCTCACCGACCGGTGGGGCGTGCGTGCGCACTTCGTGCCGACCGATGTCACCGACCGCGAGCAGGTGCACGCGATGGTGGACTCGGCCGTGCGCGAATTCGGACGTCTCGACATCCTGGTCAACAACGCCTGGCGATCACTGGGATTCGCGCGCATGGAGAAGACGCCCGAAGAAAGTATGCAGGCAGGCTTCGACATGGCCGTGATGGCGACCTTCTGGGCGATGCAACGCGCGTACCCGGAACTCGCCCGCCGCGGAACCGGCCGAGTGATCAACATGTGCAGTCTCAACGGCGTCAATGCCCACATGTACTCGGTGTCGTACAACGCCGCGAAAGAGGCGTTGCGCAGCATGACCCGCACCGCGGCCCGGGAATGGGCCCCGAAACAGGTGTGCTGCAACGTGATCTGCCCCGGCGCGCAGAGCGCGGCGTACCGGCGGGTCGCGGAGGCCGATCCGCAGATGGCGGCGACACAGGCCGCGGCCAACCCCATGGGCCGTATCGGTGACCCTCTCGACGACATCGGTACCGTCGCGGCTTTCCTCGCGAGCGACGACTCGCGTTATCTCACCGGCAACACGCTGTTCGTCGACGGCGGTAGCCACATCAACGGCGTGCAATGGGCGCCGGCGGTCGACTGAAATCCCGACGGAGGATTCATGATCTCTCGTACTGCTCGGAGCGCGGTATCGGTACTCGCCGCGGTCTCGATGCTCGGCCTCACCTCTTGCTCCGACACCGGCGGTGACGACACCGAGGAGGCAGCAGGAGGACCCGGCTCCCTGGTCACCGACCGCCCCCTCACCGGCGCGGCGGCGCTTCCCAGCGCGTCACGAACCGACCTGATCACCTATCTGTCCGAGGGGGCCGACGGGCGTCCCGTCCTCGTCTCCGGGACTGTCGCGATCCCCGAAGGAGAGGCACCGGAGGGAGGCTGGCCCGTGCTCAGCTGGGCCCACGGGACCACGGGGGTCGGCGATGCCTGTGCGCCCTCCGCCGACACCACAGGAGGCCCGGCCCACTCCTATGTCGCAAGGACGACCGCCATGCTCGACCGGTGGGTCGCCGACGGCTACGCCGTGGTCCAGACCGACTACGAGGGGCTCGGCACTCCGGGTGGACATCCCTACATGAACGGTGACAGTGCCGCCGCCGCCGTCGTCGACATCGTGCGCGCGGCCCGGGAACTCGATCCGGGCATCGGCACCCGGTGGGTCGCGATGGGCCACAGTCAGGGTGGCCACGCCGCGCTGTACGCGGCGGCGCGCGGGCAGGAACACGCCCCTGAGCTCGACCTGCAGGGAGCGATCGCCTTCGCACCGGGCAGCCGGACGAGTGAGACCGCCCAGTACTACGCGACGGCCGGCCCCGCGATCGGTCCGGCGCTCGGATTCCTGCCGGTCCTGCTGCTCGGGGCGCAGGCGGCGGACCCGTCCATCGACGCCGACGCGATGCTCACGGACGCGTCGCGACCTCTGCTCGATGCAGCGCGCACCGGGTGCATGGACGACATCCGCGAAGCCGCGAGCACCGTTCCGGTGGATCAGGTGTTCGCTCCCGATGCGGATCTCGACGCGCTCCGCGAGTACTACGCCGGCCAGGAACTCGAAGCGCTCACCCTGACGGTGCCGACACTCGTCGTCCAGGGCACCGACGATGTGCTGGTGTCGCGTCCGGTCACCGACCGGGTCACCGAGGCGCTGTGCGGCAACGGCGCCGACCTGACCTACCGGGTGTACGACGGAGCCGACCATCGCGGCGTGCTCGACGCGTCCTTCGACGATGTGCGGACCTTCGTCGACGGAGTGCGCGCGGGCGAGACGCAGGACGGGACGTGCGGTTGATGCGGTCGTTCAGTCGGTCTTGACGCGTTCCGGTGCGGTGTAGACGTTCATCGTCTCGCCGCGGAGAAAACCCACCAGGGTCAGGCCCGACTCCGCGGCGAGGTCGACGGCGAGGGACGACGGCGCCGATACCGCGGCGAGTAGGGGAACGCCGGCCATCACGGCCTTCTGCACGAGCTCGAACGAGGCGCGTCCGCTCACCATGAGCACGCTGTGCGACAGCGGGACCCGGTTGTCGGTCAGGGCCCGGCCGAGCACCTTGTCGACGGCGTTGTGCCTGCCGACATCCTCGCGCAGGGCCCACAGCGCACCGTCGAGCGTGAACAGTGCCGCTGCGTGCAGGCCCCCGGTCGACTCGAAGACCTGCTGGTGCCGCCGCAGGGTGTCGGGCAGTTCCGCGAGCGTGTGTGTGCCGATCGAGGTGCCGCCGGCCTCCCGCAGCGGATATCGCGTGCGGGTGCGCACCTCGTCGAGCGAGGTCTTCCCGCACACCCCGCACGCGGAGGTGGTCGTGAACGCGCGTCGCCCCGTCCCCTCCGGGATCGTGACACCGGGAGCGAGGGTGATGTCGAGAACGTTGTAGGTGTTGGCGCCGCTCTCGTCGACCCCGTCGCAGTACCGCACCGCGGCGATGTCCTCACGACTGCCGATCATCCCCTCGGCCAGGAGGAATCCGTGGACGAGGTCGACGTCGTGCCCGGGGGTGCGCATCGTGATCGTCAGCGATTCGCCGCCGATCCTGATCTCGAGCGGTTCCTCGACGGCGAGGGTGTCGGGACGTCGCGTCACCCTGTCCGCCGTGATGCGCAGTACCGATCGACGTGTCGTGACCCGTCCCATCCTCTACCTCCCAGATACGTGCAGCGGGTCGAGCCCTTGTCACTACGCAACTCGACAGGGCAGGGGTACCCGGTCGTGCGGCACGTCATCCTCCGTACTGTCCCCCACTGCCCGCCCGTTCACGACTGCGCTCGGCTCCGCCCCGAGGCGGTGTGGACCGCGGGTGGCGTCACACGAAACCCACTCGCTCCTCGTAGGGACACTACAGACTCGGTCTCCTCTCGGGGGACGGTGATGAATGCGGGCCACCGGTCGGCTTCGGATCGCGGATACCAGGGTCGAACAGGGTGGACTCGTGTGGTCGCTCTGCCGAGTCGGACATCGCATCTACGATGTCGGCCATGGCTGTGCGCAGGATCGACGCAACCGAACGCCGAGCACGACTCGCCACCCGGCACCGCCTGCATCCCGGGCACCGCGCCGCCGATGCGGTCGACGCCGCGACCGGCATGGTGTGCCTGCACGGCACCGATCCCGCCAGCGTCTACCTGTCGGCATGGGCCCGGGTCGACGACTTCGTCACGACCGACCTCGATCGGGCCCTCTACACGGATCGGTCGCTGGTGAAACACATGGCCATGCGGCGCACCGTCTTCGTCTTCCCGCGCGAGATCCTGCCGGTCGTGCAGGCGGGCGCGAGCGCGCGAGTCGCAGCGGCGCAACGCCGTCAGGTGGTCAAGGACGTCGAGAAGGCCGGTCTGCACGGCGACGGCGAGCAGTGGCTCGACGAGGTGAGCGGCCACGTGCTGCAGGCGTTGTCCGGCGGACGCGAAGCGACGTCCAGCGAATTGCGTGCCGAGATCCCGCTTCTCGACGCGAGTATCGACTACGGGATCGGGAAGTCGTGGGGCGGCAGGGTCCCGTTCGCTCCGCGCGTGCTCACCGTGCTTTCCGCCGAAGGAAAAGTGGTGCGGGCGTCCAACAACGGGTCGTGGCGCGTGTCGCGGCCCGCCTGGACGTCGACGGAGTCGTGGCTCGGCGCCGGGATCGCGCCGTGCGACGAAGCCGACGGTGTACGCGCCCTCGTGGAATCATGGCTGCGGGTCTTCGGGCCGGGTACCGAGGCCGACATCAAGTGGTGGCTCGGCTCCACCCTCACCGCCGTACGCGCGGCTCTCGCCGACCTCGACGTGGTGGAGGTGGATCTCGACGGCCGTTCCGGATACCTCCTGGCCGACGACGTGGAGGAACCCGCTCCCGCCGACCCGTGGGGGGTACTGCTGCCTTCCCTGGACCCCACGGTGATGGGGTGGGCCGAACGAGACTGGTATCTGGGGTCGTACAAGGGCGACCTGTTCGATTCGAACGGCAATGCCGGGCCCACGGCGTGGTGGGACGGACGGATCGTCGGCACGTGGTGGCAGAGCGATTCCGGATCCGTCGAACTGCATCTGCTCGAGGACATCGGGGTCGACGGCCGGGCGGTGCTCGAACAGGAGGCCGCGCGCCTCGACGAGTGGCTCGGGGGAGTGAAGGTGACGGCCAGATTCCCGACACCTCTCGCGAAGGAACTCGCGGCGGCGACGGACGGCGCGCCGTCGGGCAGGTCCTCGTCGTAGGCTGCGCTCATGGCCATCGAACCGAGAACCGCCACGCGCCGCGACATTCCGGCCTTCGCTCCGGTGGTCGCGGAAGCCTTCGTCGACGATCCGGTCTTCACGTGGATGTTCCCGGACGAACACCACCGCATCCGGCGCATGACCCGTTTCTTCGCGGCCGACGCCCGGCACCACATGGTGCCGTTGGGAGCCACCGACATCGCCGAGTCCGACGGGGTCGTCGGAGGCGCGGCGATGTGGGCGCCACCCGGACGATGGCGTAGCGATATGTGGACCTCGCTCCGTCTGCTGCCCGGTTTCTGCGCAGCACTCGGCAGGTACATGAAACGGGGACGGCAGGTCGACGAAACCCTCGATGCGGCGCATCCGGGCGAACCGCACTGGTATCTGTCGACGATCGGCACCTCACCTGCCGCGCGGGGGACCGGCCTCGGCACAGCCCTCATGAAGGCCGGCCTCGACCGTGCCGACGCCGAACACGCTCCGGCCTACCTCGAATCGAGCAAGGAGGCGAACATTCCCTACTACGAGCGGTTCGGGTTCGAGGTCACCCGCGCCATCGTCGTCCCCGACGGCGGGCCGACGCTGTGGGGAATGTGGCGGCAGCCGCGCTGAGGTGTCGATCCGCGATCGAATTCGTCATCCGCTACAGCAATTGCCGCAGCGGATGACGAATCGGATCGCGAATGCTTTTGTCTTGGAATCGGTTTCGGCGAACCGAGGAATCAGGCGCCTTGCCAGACGGTGTCGAACGGGGTGTTGGCGGACACCCGCGCCTTGATCCCCGCGGTGACGAAATCCTTGGCGCGGGCCGCGGCGTCGGCGACCGACCCGCCCTTCGCGAGTTCGGCCGTGATCGCGGCCGCGAGGGTGCAGCCGGCGCCGGACACCCGCTCGTTGCCGACCTTCGGTGCCGTCAGCAGGGTGACCTCGGAACCGTCGAACAGGACGTCGACGGCGTCCTCGCCGTCGAGTTCGACGCCGCCCTTCGCCACGACGTACTGCGGGCCGAGATCGTGGATGCGACGTGCCGCCTCGACGAGCTGGTCGACGGAGGTGATGTCGTCCATACCGGACAGCATGCGAGCCTCGAACAGGTTCGGGGTGACGACCGTGGCATGGGGCAGCACCTGCGCGCGCAACGCGTTGTCGGTGTCGAGCGCCGCCCCGGCTTCCTGGCCCTTGCAGATCAGGACCGGGTCGAGCACGACGTGCCGCCAGGACTGCTTCTCCAGGCCCTCGGCGACCACATCGATCGTCGCGGGTGTGCCCAGCATGCCGATCTTCACCACGTCGAGGTCGTGAGCGGCGGTTGCTGCCTCGATCTGGTCGGCGATCACCTCGGCCGGGACGGGGAAGAAGCGGTGGCCCCAGTCGTTCTTCGGATCGAACGAGACGATGCACGTCGTGGTGCCCACGCCGTACACACCCAGCTGCTGGAACGTCTTGAGGTCGACCTGCAGACCGGCGCCACCGGTCGCTTCCGAGCCGGCGATGACGTATGCGAGGTCGACCATGTGAGTGCTCCGTTCGGACGGGGAGACGGCGTTTCCGCGGGATGTACCCGCCGGACGACCAGGTTACAGACGAACCCGGTGCCACCTGCGGACCGCCCACCGCCGCTCCCGATATCGTCCAGGCATGACGGCCTTCGACGAGCTCGACGACTACCTGGCGCTACCCCGCGTCACCTCCCTCACGATGTCTCCGGACGGGAACCGCCTGGTGATCACGCAGTCGACGCTCGACGACAAGGCCACCTCGTACACGGGCGCGTTGTGGGAGGTGGATCCCGCCGGCGATGCCCCGGCGCGGCGCCTGACCCACGGCGCCACGGGGGAGTCGAACCCGACCTTCACCGCGACCGGCGACCTGCTCTTCACCGCCGCCCGCGGTACGGACGACCCGCCGGTGTCGCTGTGGCGACTGCCCGTGGCCGGCGGGGAGGCCGAGCAGATCGGATCCCGGAAGGGTGGGTTCGCGTCGGTGTGTGCGGCGTCGCATGCCGACAGGACGGTCCTGCTCGCGTCCGTTCTCGGCCACAGCGAGTCCGACGACGAACGGATCCGGGACGCCCGCAAGGACGGTGCGGTCACCGCCGTGCTGCATGCCGGCTATCCGGTGCGCTACTGGGATCACGATCTCGGACCCGACCAGCCGCATCTGCTCCTCCCGGACAACAGCGGCGACGGGTTCACCGATCTCACCCCGGGGATCCGTGGGTCGCTGCGCGACGCCCACCTCGATGTCGCTGCGGACGGTTCGTTCGCCGCGGCCACCTGGGTGGTCCCCGGTCCGCTCGCCTCGCGCCGCGTCACCGTCGTGCGGATCGATCTCGGCACCGGTCTGCGCACCCCGCTCGTCGACGACGAGACCGGCGACGCGACACATCCGTCGCTCTCCCGGGACGGACGCAAACTCGCCTATCTGCACGAGTCGATCGGCGACGCCGAGAACCCGCCGCAGGTGACCGTCCGGGTCCTCGACATCGACTCCGGAGCCACCGGTATCGAAGCTCCCGAGTGGGACCGGCGTCCCACTTCGGTGGCCTGGCTGCCCGACGGGTCCGGTCTCGTGCTCACCGCCGACGATCACGGACGCGCACCGGTCTTCGTCCAGCGGCTCGGAGACGCGCAGCCCGTCCGCGTCACCACGGACGACGCCGCCTACACCCATGTCCACCTCGCGCCCGACGGCAACCGTGCGTACGCACTGAGGGCCTCGTACGACGCACCGCCACATCCCGTGCGCATCCACCTGACCGGACCCGGCGCCGGCACCGTCACGCCCCTGCCCGCTCCCGCTGCGCTCCCGGAACTGCCGGGCCGCCTCGTGGAAATGACCACCGACGCCGCCGACGGCACGCCGGTGCGGGCATGGCTTGCGCTCCCGCACACCGCGTCCGCCGCCGACCCCGCACCGCTGCTGCTGTGGGTGCACGGCGGACCGCTGAGCAGCTGGAACACATGGTCGTGGCGCTGGAACCCGTGGCTTCTCGTCGCCCGGGGCTACGCGGTGCTGTTGCCGGACCCCGCACTGTCCACGGGATACGGCGACGCCTTCATCCGGCGCGGCTGGGGACGCTGGGGACGCGAACCGTACACCGACCTCATGGCGATCACCGACGCCGCGGTCGCGCGGAACGACATCGACGAGGACCGGACCGCGGTGATGGGTGGCTCGTTCGGCGGATATCTGGCCAACTGGATCGCCGGTCACACCGACCGGTTCCGGGCGGTCGTCACCCACGCCGGTCTGTGGGCGCTGGACCAGTTCACCCCGACCACCGACGTGGCCTGGTACTGGCAACGGGAGATGACCCCGGAGATGGCCGTCGAGAACTCACCGCACCTGTTCGTCGCCGACATCGTCACGCCCATGCTCGTCATCCACGGCGACAAGGACTATCGCGTCCCCATCGGCGAAGCACTGCGCCTGTGGTACGAGCTGCTCGACGAATCGGGGCTGCCCGCCGAGGACGACGGCACCACCGTCCACCGCTTCCTGTGCTTTCCGTCCGAGAACCACTGGGTGCTGCAGCCGCAGCATTCGAAGATCTGGTACCGCACGGTCGAAGCATTCCTGTCGGAGCACGTGCTCGGCCACCCGCTCGACCTGCCGGCCGAGCTGGGCTGACCGAGAACGTCCGAGGGTGTCGACCGCCTGTTACGCGGGCGGTCGCGGCTGGTCGCCCGGCGACGCGGGCGGACGAGTGGGCTCGTCGGTGGCCGGGGTCGACTCACTCGTAGACGAGCCGGTGTGCGTCGCCGCGTGTTGGCCGGACCCGCTCTGACCGCGATGGGTGACCTTCTCGGCGAGACCGCCCACCGTCTCCTGGAGCTGTGGTGCCTTCTCCTTCACGACGGAGGCCGCTTCGGTCACCTTGTCCTGTACGGCAGGTATGACCTTGTCCTGTACCGCCGGGTTGTGCCACAGCTCGTTCGAACGTCCCCGCATCTTGTCGTACGTCTCGCGGCCCGCCCGGGTCCCCGCGACGAATCCCGCAGCTGCACCTGCAGCGAAGATCAATGCCCGCATCATGACGGGGTCCTCCGTCCTGTCAGTTCGGCGTCCGCGCATTCGGCGGCCCGGCAATGCGATACCCGGTCGGGGACCGGGCCACACCCTCCGGTCCTGGCCCCTGTCCGGTTCTGTCGCGGCCCCTGTCCAGGAGGTTCGCGTCCGACGCTTACGATTGACGGGTGACCAGTGCGCCAGAGAACTCGCAGAACCCCGCCGACGCCCTTCCCAAGAGCTGGGACCCCAGCGCCGTCGAAGCGGAGCTCTACCAGCAGTGGGTGGACGCCGGCTACTTCGAGGCCGACCCCACGAGCGACAAGCCCGGGTACTCGATCGTCCTGCCGCCGCCGAACGTCACCGGCAGCCTGCACATGGGTCACGCCCTCGACCACACCCTCATGGACGCACTCTCCCGCCGGAAGCGCATGCAGGGCTACGAGGTGCTGTGGCTGCCCGGCATGGATCATGCCGGTATCGCCACCCAGACCGTCGTCGAGAAGCAGCTCGCCGCCGACGGTAAGAAGAAGGAGGACCTCGGCCGCGAGGCCTTCATCGACAAGGTCTGGCAGTGGAAGGCCGAGTCCGGCGGCACGATCCAGGGCCAGATGCGTCGTATCGGCGACGGCGTCGACTGGTCGCGCGACCGCTTCACCATGGACGAGGGGCTTTCCCGCGCTGTCCAGGTGATGTTCAAGCGCCTCTACGACGAGGGCCTGATCTACCGCGCCGAGCGACTGGTCAACTGGTCGCCCGTGCTGCAGACCGCGATCTCCGACATCGAGGTGAAGTTCGAGGAGGTCGAGGGCGAACTCGTCTCCCTGCGCTACGGCTCCCTGAACGACGACGAGCCGCACGTGATCGTCGCCACCACCCGCGTCGAGACGATGCTCGGCGACACCGCGGTCGCGGTCCACCCCGAGGACGAGCGCTACAAGGACATCATCGGCACCACGCTCGAGCATCCCATCACGGGTCGGCAGATCCCGATCATCGCCGACGACTACGTCGACCCCGAATTCGGTACGGGCGCAGTGAAGATCACGCCTGCGCACGACCCCAACGACTTCGAGATGGGTCTGCGGCACGATCTGCCGATGCCCACGATCATGGACAAGGCCGGTCGCATCGCCGATTCGGGTACGCGCTTCGACGGCATGGACCGCTTCGAGGCACGCGTCGCGATCCGCGAGGAACTCGCCGCGCAGGGACGCGTCGTCGCCGAGAAGCGCCCCTATCTGCACAGCGTCGGCCACTCCGAGCGGTCCGGCGAGACCATCGAACCGCGCCTGTCGATGCAGTGGTGGGTCAAGGTCGACAAGCTCGCGAAGGCCGCCGGTGACGCAGTGCGCAACGGCCACACCGTCATCCACCCCGCGAGCCAGGAACCGCGCTGGTTCGATTGGGTCGACAACATGCACGACTGGTGCATCTCGCGTCAGCTGTGGTGGGGTCACCGCATCCCGATCTGGTACGGCCCGAACGGAGAGGTCCAGTGCTTCGGCCCCGACGAGACCGCACCCGACGGCTGGGAGCAGGACCCGGACGTGCTCGACACGTGGTTCTCGTCCGGCCTGTGGCCGTTCTCGACGATGGGCTGGCCGGAGAAGACCCCCGAACTCGACAAGTTCTATCCCACCAGCGTTCTCGTCACCGGCTACGACATCCTGTTCTTCTGGGTCGCGCGCATGATGATGTTCGGCACCTACGTGTCGGGCGACGACGCCGTGCACCAGGCGCAGGTGCCGTTCCGGGATCTGTTCCTGCACGGCCTGGTCCGCGACCAGTTCGGCAAGAAGATGTCCAAATCGCGCGGCAACGGCATCGACCCGCTCGACTGGGTCGAGCGCTTCGGCGCCGACGCCCTGCGCTTCACGCTGGCGCGTGGTGCGAACCCCGGCGGCGACCTCGCCGTCGGTGAGGACCACGCCCAGTCGTCGCGCAACTTCGCGAACAAGCTGTTCAACGCGACCAAGTTCGCGCTCATGAACGGTGCGGTGATCGGCGAGCTCCCCGCCCGCGAGCAGCTGACCGACGCCGACCGATGGATCCTCGACCGCCTCGAGCAGGTGCGCACCGAGGTCGACGCCGCCTTCGACCACTACGAGTTCTCCAAGGCGTGCGAGGCGCTCTACCACTTCGCGTGGGACGAGGTCTGCGACTGGTATCTCGAGCTCGCCAAGGTCCAGCTCGCCGAGGGCAGCGTTCACGCCGACGGCACCAAGGTCGTGCTCGGCACCGTCCTCGACCAGCTGCTGCGCCTACTGCACCCGGTCATCCCGTTCGTCACCGAGACCTTGTGGAAGGTGCTCACCGGCGGCGAGTCCGTGGTGATCGCGTCCTGGCCCGAGACGTCCGGAGTGCCCACCGACGACACCGCGGCGCAGCGTGTCGCCGACCTGCAGAAGCTCGTCACCGAGATCCGCCGATTCCGGAGCGACCAGGGCCTCAAGCCGTCGCAGAAGGTGGCGGCCCGGCTCGTCGACGTCGAGGACGCGGATCTCGTCGCCCAGGTGCCGGCCGTGCAGTCGCTCGCGCGCCTGACCGAGCCGGAGGACTCGTTCTCGGCCACGGCGTCGATCGAGGTCCGGTTGAGCCGCGCGACGGTCACCGTCGAGCTCGACACCTCCGGCAGCATCGACGTCGGCGCCGAGATCGCGCGCCTGCGAAAGGATCTCGCCGTCGCGGAGAAGGAACTGGCGGGCACCTCGGGGAAACTGTCGAACGAAGCGTTCCTCGCCAAGGCACCCGATCAGGTGGTCGAGAAGATCCGCGGTCGCAAGCAGATCGCCGAAGAGGAGATCGCGCGGATCACCGCGCGGCTGAAGGAGCTGGGCGCGGCGTGAGCACCGATACCCCGGGGTCGCCGTCCCCGGTGGACCTCGCCGAACTGACGCTCGTCGAGGCCGAACTCGACAAGCGGTGGCCGGAGACGAAGATCGAACCGTCCCTGGCGCGGATCGCCGCGCTCATGGACATTCTCGGGTCGCCGCAGAACAGCTACCCGTCGATCCATGTGGCAGGCACCAACGGCAAGACGTCGACCACCCGGATGATCGATGCGTTGCTCACGCGCATGCATCACCGGGTCGGTCGCACGACGAGCCCGCACCTGCAGCTCGCGACCGAGCGGATCAGCATCGACGGTGCCCCGGTCTCGCCGCGCACCTATGTCGACACCTACCGCGACATCGAACCGTACGTCCGGATGATCGACGAGCAGTCCGAGGCGGCCGGTGGGCCGAAGATGAGCAAGTTCGAGGTGACCACCGCAATGGCGTTCGCGGCCTTCGCCGATGCCCCGGTCGACGTCGCCGTCGTCGAGGTGGGTCTCGGCGGACGCTGGGACGCCACCAACGTCGTCACCGGGCAGGTCGCGGTGATCACTCCCATCGGTATCGACCACACCGGCTATCTCGGTGACACCCTCACAGAGATCGCGGGGGAGAAGGCCGGGATCATCAAGAAGGCACCGGACGACGGTCTCGTGCCCCGCGACACCGTGACGATCATCGCGCAGCAGGAACCCGAGGCGATGGACGTGCTGCTGCGGCAGGCCGTCGAAGCCGACGCGGCCGTGGCCCGTCAGGGCTCCGAGTTCGCGGTGGTCCGGCGCGCGGTCGCCGTCGGCGGACAGCAGATCGACCTGCAGGGTCTCGGCGGTCTCTACACCGACATCTTCCTGCCGCTCCACGGCGAGCACCAGGCCCACAACGCGTCGGTCGCGCTGGCCGCGGTCGAGGCGTTCTTCGGGGCGGGCCCCGGCAAGCAGCTCGACGTGGAGGCGGTGCGCGACGCGTTCGCGTCGGTGACCACACCGGGCCGGCTCGAACGGGTGCGCAATGCACCCACCGTCTTCCTCGACGCCGCGCACAACCCGCACGGCGCGAAGGCCCTGGCGGCCGCGCTCGCCCAGGAGTTCGACTTCCGCAAGCTCGTGGGCGTCGTGAGCGTGATGGCCGACAAGGACGTCGCGGGTCTGATCGAGGCGCTCGAACCGGTCTTCGACGAGATCGTCGTCACGCACAACGGGTCGCCGCGGGCGATGGACGTCGACGATCTCGCGAACATCGCCGTCGCCCGATTCGGCGACGAACGGGTCGTCACCGCGGCGACGCTCCCGGATGCGATCGAGACCGCGATCGCGATCGCGGAGGAGGTCGGCGAGCCCGGCGAAGCGGTGTCGGGCGCCGGGGTCGTGGTCACCGGTTCGGTGGTGACCGCAGGTGCGGCCCGCAGTCTGTTCGGAAAGGATCCCGCGTGAGCAACGACAAGCCGGAGGAACAGAAGTTCCGGCCGCCGACGACGGACCCCTGGAAGGGTTTCCGGGGCGTGATGGCGGGAACACTCGTGCTCGAGGCGATCGTGGTCCTGCTGGTGCTGCCGGTCATCGCGACCGTCGGTGGGGGACTGAGCGCGTGGTCGACGACCTACGTCGTGGGCCTCGCCGTCCTGATGTTCCTCGGCGCCGGGGTGCAGAAGAAGTCGTGGGCGATCCCGTTCAACATCACCCTGCAGGTGCTCGCCGTGCTGGGTTTCTTCGTCGACCTCGCGTTCGGCGCGGTGGGCGTGCTCTTCGCCGTGGTATGGGCGTACATCTTCTACCTGCGTAAAGACATCAGGGATCGCGAATCCAGGGGTCTGCTCCCGGGCCAGCGGGACTGAACCTCTAGGCTTGTCGCGTGACTGAGCGGACCCTGGTACTGATCAAGCCCGACGGCGTCGCACGCCGTCATGTCGGAGAGATCCTCGCGCGCATCGAGCGGAAGGGTCTGGACATCGTGGCTCTCGAGCTGCGTACGGCGACCGAGGAGGTCGCCGGAGCGCACTACGCGGAACACGAGGGCAAGCCCTTCTACCCCTCGCTGATCGAGTTCATCACCGGTGGTCCGCTCGTGGCAGCGGTCCTCGAAGGCCCCCGCGCGATCGCGGCCTTCCGGCAGCTCGCCGGTGGCACCGATCCGGTCGAGAAGGCCGTTCCCGGCTCGATCCGCGGCGATCTCGGCCTGGATCCGGGCGAGAACCTGGTCCACGGCTCCGACTCGGTGGAGTCCGCCGAGCGCGAGATCGCTCTCTGGTTCCCCGCCCTGGCGAAATAGCAACCCTCACCGGCCGGCGCGCCTGGCGTGTCGCCCACGAAACTGTTCGGGCGTCGCGCTTCGCGCTTCCCGACACCCCCGACGGCGCCCTCCGGGGCGCCGTTGGCGTATCCGGACATCTCCGTGTGGGATACTGGCAGAGGTTGCCCCGCACACACCGCGTGCGGAGCGGCCGAACGACATCACGGATCGATGCCCGACATCGCTGTGGCCGAGGACGAAGGAGACACCCTCGCTCGGCGGCACGCTGGATGTTCCGGCGCTCGACCCGCGATCAAGCCAGGCATTGCTCGGCCGTGCAGTGAAAACGGGCACCGGACGACCGCGCGATGCGAGACCGGAAGGACTCGCGCCCACCCGGCGCGAGTACACAAGCTGCGCCCCCGCGTGGCCGCTCACATCGCTGTAGTCGGTGGTGGACGCGCCCGGGGGCCTTAGGAGACCTACGTGGCCGATCAAGAGCCGCCGGAAGACAACTCGATCGAAGCGTCGGACGCAGAGGGACGAAACCTCCTCGGTCTGCCTGCCAAGATCCGCGTCCATGCCCTCGCCAAGTTGCTGGGGCTGACCAGTAAGCAGGTGATCGCGAAAGCCGCCGAGCGTGGCACCGAGCTGCGCAGTGCGCACTCGACGCTCCCTCGCGACGTCGCGGAGGACCTGCACGCCGCGCTGAGCGATACAGGTACGCCCGAGCCTGCAGTGCAGGAAGCCGAAGCGGCTCCCGAAGCCCCAGCCGCCGAGCCCGCAGCAGAGCACACCCCCGAGCGCGCAGCCGAGACGGCGCCCGAGCCCGCGAAGGCAGAGGCAGAGGAGACTGCCGAGGTTGTGCCGGTCGAGAGCGCTGACGCTGTGCCGGTCGAGAGCGCCGAGGCTGTGCCGGTCGAGAGCGGAGAGCTCCGGCCCGCCGAGAAGGCCTCGGACGAGGCCGCGCCGCAGGCAGTGGAGACCCCGTCCGTCGGAGGACCCACCGGGCTGTTCACGTCCGTGGAGCAGAGCACGCCGCTGTTCGAGATGCCCGAGCCGTCCACCACGGCCGAGTCGATCGTCGCCGCGCCGCTGTTCCTGCAGCCCGAGGTACCCTCGCCCGCCGAGGAGGAGACCCGTCCGCGGCGGCGACGTGCGCGTCGCGGCAAGGACGCCGAGCAGCCGGTGGCAGAGGAAGAGCAGCAGCCCGCCGAGTCCGCCGAAACGGCCGCCGCCGAGTCCACCGAGGAGGCGACCTCGTCGCAGGCCGAGGAAGACCAGGACGACCAGCCGCGTCGCCGTCGTCGCGGACGTCGCGGTCGTGGGCGGGGCCGTGGGGACGGCACCGACATCGAGCAGGACGAGACCACGGCGACCGGGGAGGACACCGAGTCGTCCGCCGCGGAGGCGGAGGAGTCCCCCGCCGAGGACACGTCCTCCACCGAGAAGGACACCACCGAGGAATCGACCTCGGGCGACGAGCAGAGCACCGACGAGCACGACGAGGACGACGAGCAGGGCGGGACGTCGCGTCGTCGTCGCCGCCGCCGTCGTCGTCGCGGTTCCGCCGACACCGACACCGCGAGCACCGAGGACGACTCGGTTCCCACGGTCGTCCACGAGCGGGAGCCGCGTCCGAAGAGCCGCGTCAAGGACGAGGTCCAGGGCATCAGCGGTTCGACGCGTCTCGAGGCGAAGCGTCAGCGTCGTCGCGACGGCCGCGAGGCGGGTCGCCGTCGGCCCCCGATCCTCACCGAGTCCGAGTTCCTCGCGCGTCGTGAGGCCGTCGACCGGGTGATGGTCGTGCGTGAGCGCACAGGTGGAGCCCATGCGGGAATGACGCAGGTCGCCGTGCTCGAGGACGGCATCCTCGTCGAGCACTTCGTCACGACCTCCGGGTCGGCATCGATGGTCGGCAACATCTACCTGGGCCGCGTGCAGAACGTGCTGCCGTCCATGGAGGCCGCGTTCATCGACATCGGCCGCGGACGCAACGGCGTGCTCTACGCCGGCGAGGTGAACTGGGAGGCCGCGGGCCTCGGCGGCAACTCGCGCAAGATCGAACAGGCCCTCAAGCCCGGCGACCAGGTGGTCGTGCAGGTCAGCAAGGACCCGGTCGGCCACAAGGGTGCGCGTCTGACCACCCAGATCAGCCTGGCCGGACGCTTCCTGGTGTACGTGCCGGGTGGATCGTCCACGGGCATCAGCCGCAAACTGCCCGACACCGAGCGCAAACGTCTCAAGGACGTCCTCCGCGAGATCGTCCCGGCCGAGGCGGGCGTGATCATCCGCACCGCTGCCGAGGGCGTGAGCGAGGAGGAACTCTCGCGCGACGTCACCCGGCTGCAGACGCAGTGGGAGGCGATCCGTGAGCAGTCCGAGAAGCTGCAGGCCGACGCCTCGGGACAGCCGAAAACCCTCTACGAGGAGCCGGATCTGCTCGTCAAGGTCGTGCGCGACCTGTTCAACGAGGACTTCTCCAAGCTCGTCATCGAGGGCGACTCTGCGTGGAACACCGTCGAGAGCTACATCCGCACGGTCGCGCCCGACCTGCTGCCTCGCGTCGAGCGCTACCGCTCGGAGAACTCGGTGGACGTCTTCGGCGCGCACCGCATCGACGAGCAGCTCGCGAAGGCACTCGACCGCAAGGTGTGGCTGCCCTCCGGCGGCACGCTCGTCATCGACCGCACCGAGGCGATGACCGTCATCGATGTCAACACCGGCAAATTCACCGGTTCCGGTGGCAATCTCGAGGAGACGGTCACCCGTAACAACCTCGAGGCGGCCGAGGAGATCGTCCGGCAGATGCGCCTGCGCGACATCGGCGGCATGATCGTCGTCGACTTCATCGACATGGTGCTCGAGTCCAACCGCGATCTCGTGCTGCGGCGCCTGACCGAGGCACTCGGCCGGGACCGCACCCGCCACCAGGTCTCGGAGGTCACCTCGCTCGGCCTGGTCCAGATGACGCGTAAGCGGCTCGGGACCGGTCTCGTCGAGGCGTTCTCCACTACCTGCGAACACTGCGGTGGCCGTGGCCTCATCGTGCATTCGGAGCCGATCGAGTCGAAGTCCTCGGACGATTCGGGTCGTTCGTCCGGTGGCGGTTCGCGCCGCAAACGCGGACGCGACAAGAGCTCGCAGGAGCCCGCCGCCGAGACGCCCACGCATTCGCCCGACGAGGTGGTCAAGCGTGCACCGCATCCTGTGGCGCTCGCGATGGCCGCGCACAATTCGGCACCGGCCGAGGAAGCGCCGGCGACCGGGACGGCGCCGGAGGCTGCTGCCGTGCCGGCACCGGCCGCCGAGGTCGATCCGGTCAAGGTCACCGAGCCGTTGAATGCCGTCGAGCCGGAGAAGGTCTCCGCACCGACGAAGGGCTCCGTCGCCGGGGAGGACGCCACCACGGTGACGACCGCCTCCGACGAGCCCGCCGAGATCGAAGCAGAGGTCGCAGCGGCCGAGTTCGCGGTCGCGGAGACCGCCGTGTCCGAGGCTGCCGCAACGGCGGCTGCCGGCTCCGAATCTGCACAGAGCACCGACGGAGCGGCTTCCGCCGGCGCCGCAGAACCGGCCCCGCGTCGCCGCCGTGCACGCAGGGTCGCCCGGGCAGCCGCCGCGCCTGCCGGGGAGACCGGGCCGGAAGCCACGGTGTTCGTCGTCCCCGTCACGGCCGACGCTTCTACCGGAGCCGAGCCGGAGTCCCCGCCGAGCACACCGGTGGAGACGCCGGTGGAGATCGTGCGGCGGCCGCGTTCGCGGCGCGCCGCAGGGCGTCCCGCGGGTCCGCCCGTCGACGCCGAGGCGTGACCTTCCGCTTCCGGGCCGGTCCACGACCGGCCCGGAAGCGGCACGACCACGCCGCCCGGTTTGACCCTGGGAGTCACCTTCCCGTAATCTTGTTCAGTCGCTACTCGGCGATAGTGCCCAGCCGCGTCCGGATTCAGGATGCCGGCGGGACCCGAGGCAGCAACCACACCAGACCAGTCGCGTCCGCAGCACTGTGGCGCGAGCACGTTCGAAGAAGCAAGGGGTAGCCGTCCGATGGCAACGTACGCGATCGTCAAGACCGGCGGTAAGCAGTACAAGGTCGCTGAAGGCGACCTCGTCAAGGTCGAGAAGATCGAGGGTGAGCCCGGCGCTGCTGTCTCGCTTGCCCCGGTCCTCGTCGTCGACGGATCCGAACTGACCACCGACGCCGACAAGCTGGCCAAGGTCTCGGTCACCGGCGAGATCGTCGAGCACACCAAGGGCCCGAAGATCCGCATCCACAAGTTCAAGAACAAGACCGGGTACCACAAGCGCCAGGGCCACCGTCAGAAGCTGACGGTCGTCAAGGTCACCGGCATCAAGTAAACCGAGCTTCGAGCTTCAACCCCAGGAGGGTTCGTCATGGCACACAAGAAGGGTGCATCCAGCTCCCGTAACGGTCGCGATTCGAACGCACAGCGACTCGGCGTCAAGCGCTTCGGTGGCCAGGCCGTCAACGCCGGCGAGATCATCGTGCGCCAGCGCGGCACCCACTTCCACCCCGGCGTGAACGTGGGACGCGGCGGCGACGACACGCTGTTCGCTCTCGCGGCCGGTGCCGTCGAGTTCGGTACCAAGCGCGGTCGCAAGACCGTCAACATCGTTCCGGCTACGGCAGACGCCTGATCTGCCGTCCGGTACGGACACCGCGGGGACATCTCCCGCGACATACTCCCAATAGGGGCGGGCCAGGGTCGCACACCCTGACCCGCCCTTGTTGCGTTGATCACCACGTTTGTTCTTAGGACGAGAGAAGGTCCACCCATGTCCCGCTTCATCGACCGGGTGGTGCTGCACGTCAGCGCCGGCAAGGGCGGCAACGGCTGCGCCTCCGTCCACCGCGAGAAGTTCAAGCCGCTCGGCGGCCCCGACGGGGGTAACGGAGGCAACGGCGGCGACGTCGTCCTCGAGGTCGACCGCAATGTCCACACCCTGCTCGACTTCCACTTCCACCAGCACGCGAAGGCGACCAACGGGGCCCAGGGCGCCGGCGGGCACCGCAACGGTGCCAACGGCGGCGACCTCGTCCTGAAGGTTCCCGACGGCACCGTCGTGCTCGACGCCCAAGGTCGGATCCTCGCCGACCTCGTGGGAACCGGTACGCGTTTCGTGGCCGCGCACGGTGGTCGCGGTGGTCTCGGAAATGCTGCGCTCGCGTCGAAGGCGCGCAAGGCACCCGGTTTCGCGTTGCTCGGTGAAGAAGGCGAGGAACTGGATCTCGTCCTCGAGCTGAAGTCCGTCGCCGACGTCGGCCTCGTGGGCTTCCCGTCGGCCGGCAAGTCGTCTCTCGTGTCGGTGCTCTCGGCGGCCAAGCCGAAGATCGCCGATTATCCGTTCACCACTCTCGTGCCGAATCTCGGTGTGGTGCAGTCGGGCGACACGACCTTCACCGTTGCCGACGTGCCGGGTCTGATCCCCGGTGCGAGCGAGGGTCGCGGTCTCGGCCTCGACTTCCTGCGGCATCTCGAGCGCTGTGCCGTACTCGCACACGTCGTCGACTGCGCGACCCTCGAACCCGGCCGCGACCCGATCTCCGACATCGACGCGCTCGAGGCCGAACTCGCTGCCTACCAGCCTGCCCTGTCGGGCGACAGCGGACTCGGCGACCTGGCCGAGCGTCCCCGCATCGTGATCCTGAACAAGGCCGACGTGCCCGACGCGAAGGAACTCGCCGAGTTCGTCACCCCCGAACTCGAGGCGCGCGGATGGCCGGTCTTCACGATCTCGGCCGTGAGCCGCGACGGGCTGCGCCCCTTGACGTTCGCCCTCGCGAAGATGGTCGACGAGTACCGGGCGGCGCATCCTCCGGCCGCGCCCACCCGCCCGGTGATCCGTCCCGTCGCCCGCGACGAGGAGGCCTTCACCGTGGTCCGCGATCCCGAGGTGCCCGGCGGATTCGTCGTGCAGGGCACACGTCCCGAGCGGTGGGTGCGCCAGACGGCCTTCGACAACGACGAAGCGGTGGGTTATCTCGCCGACCGCCTCGCACGTCTCGGGGTCGAGGACAAGCTCGTCAAGCTCGGCGCGGAACCCGGATGCTGGGTCACCATCGGCGAGGTCGGCTTCGAGTGGGAACCGCAGACGCAGGCCGGCGTGGATGTCGTGCCGACCGGTCGCGGCACCGATGCCCGTCTCGATCAGGTCGACCGCGTCGGCGCCGCCGAACGCCGCCACGCCAAGAAGGTGCGCCGCGGCCTGGCCACCGACGACGAGTTCGAGTAGCCGGCCCCGCCTTCCCATCGATCAGGAAGTCCGAAGCGTACCGAGGAGAACATGAGCGACACTCGGGAGGTCATCTCCCAGGCCCGCAGCGTAGTGGTCAAGATCGGGTCGTCGGCGATCACGAGCCTGGTGGGTGGGCTCGATCGCAGCAGGCTCGACCGTCTCGTCGACGCCATCGAAGGCCGGATCGGCACGGGCGCGAGCGTCGTCGTGGTCTCGTCCGGCGCCGTCGGTGCCGGTCTCGCACCCCTCGGCCTGACCAGCAGGCCGCGGGATCTCGCGACGAAACAGGCCGCGGCGAGCGTCGGGCAACTCGCCCTCGCCCACGCGTGGGGTACCTCCTTCGCCCGCTACGACCGCGCCGTGGGCCAGGTGCTGCTCACCGCCGACGACATCGGCCGGCGCACCCAGCACCGCAACGCGCAACGCACGCTCGACCGCCTGCGCTCGCTCGGGGCGGTTCCGGTGGTCAACGAGAACGACACCGTCGCCACCGTCGAACTGCGCTTCGGCGACAACGACCGCCTCGCCGCGCTGGTCGCGCATCTCATCGGCGCCGACGCGCTGATCCTGCTCTCCGACGTCGACGGCCTGTACGACGGTGATCCGCGTAAGGGCGCCGCGAACCTCATCCCCGAGGTGCGCACCCCCGAGGATCTGGACGGCGTGGTCGCCGGATCGGGTGGGGCTCTCGGCACCGGTGGCATGGCGTCGAAACTGTCCGCGGCCCGCCTCGCGGCGGATTCCGGGGTGCCGGTGCTGCTCGCCGCGGCCTCCCAGGCCGACCGCGCTCTTGCCGCCGCCGACGTCGGCACGGCCTTCGCCGCTCGTCCCCAGCGCCTGTCCGCGCGGCGCTTCTGGGTGCGTCACGCCGCCGACGTGCACGGTTCGCTGTATCTCGACGAGGGTGCCGTGCGGGCCGTGATGGAACGGCGCCGCTCGCTGCTCGCTGCCGGGATCACCGGCACCAGTGGCGGTTTCCACGCCGGCGACGTCGTGGGCATCGTCGCGCCCGACGGCCGCACGGTCGCTCGCGGTGTGGTGGCCTACGACGCGTCCGAACTCGATTTCATGATCGGCTTCTCCACGGGTCAGCTGCCGCCGGATCTCCAGCGACCCGTCGTGCACGCGGACGATCTCGTGCGGGTGGTCTGACCGCCGTCACAGACCGGGCGCGGTCACCGCATCGGCCAGGAACGCGAGCGTCTCCGACGTGCCGGCGTCGAGCTTGAGAGTCGCCAGCGCATCACCGCGCGTAGCGCCACGATTGATCACCACCACTGGGATGTCCTGCTGCGCGGCGCGGCGCACGAAACGCAATCCCGACTGCACCGACAGCGAACTCCCGGCGACCAGCAGGGCGTCGGCGCCGTCCACCACCGAGAAGGCGAGATCGACGCGCGGGCGCGGCACCGTCTCCCCGAAGTACACGATGTCGGGCTTGAGCATCCCGCCGCAGCGCTCACAATCGACCACGACGAAGTCCTCGGTGTCGGTGACCACCGCGTCGGCGTCGGGAGCGACCTCGAGGCCGGTCGTCGCGCGGACCCGGTCGTCGAATCCCGGATTGGCCGCGCACAGGCGTTCGTGCAGCGTGAACCGGGAGATGCGGTATTCACACGACAGGCACCGGACCTGCGCATAGGTGCCGTGCAGGTCGACGACCCGGCGGCTGCCGGCCTTCGTGTGCAGCAGGTCGACGTTCTGGGTGATCACACCGACGACGGATCCGGCGCGTTCGAGGGATGCGAGGGCACGGTGCCCGGCGTTGGGCCGGGCGGCGTCCATGTGTCTCCAGCCGACATGGTTGCGGGCCCAGTAACGCTGCCGGAACTCCGCATCGCCGACGAACTGCTGGAAGGTCATCGGATTGCGCGGGGGCGAGTCCGGTCCGCGATAGTCGGGGATACCGGAATCCGTCGACAGGCCGGCGCCGGTGAGAACGGCGATCCGACGTCCGTGCAGGAGCGTGTGCAGGTCGTCGGAGCGGAGTGAAAGGTCGATCACCCCATCTACGGTAGGCCGGTTCCGGAAACCGGCGCTGTGGGCAGGAGCGCACGGACCGCGTCGATCGTGTCGGCGTCGCCGGCCGACTTGTCGGGTCGGTAGCGCAGCACCCGCGCGAACCGCAACGCGACCCCACCCGGATATCGGCTGCTGGTCTGCACCCCGTCGAGTTCGATCTCGACGACGATCGCGGGTCGGAGGTGGACGGTGTGCTCGTCGCGATGCGACTCGTACCGCGGGAATTCCTCTGTCTGCCACTGCAGCAACGCATCGGTGAGGCCCTTGAAGGTCTTTCCGACCATGATCGGTGGGCCGCCGTCCGGGTCGCGGGCGCCCAGGTGCAGATTCGACAGGAAACCGGTGCGGCGCCCGTATCCCCATTCCGCGGCGAGCACCACGAGATCGAGGGTGTGCTCCGGCTTGACCTTCTGCCACGCCCGGCCCCGGCGGCCGGCGGTATAGGTCGACGTGAGCGACTTCACCATGACGCCCTCGTGGCCGTTGCCGAGCGAGTCGCCGAGATGGGCCTCGGCGCTGTCGGAGTCCGGAGCGACCAGCGTCGGGATGCGATGTTCACCCGCGACGCGGGCGAGATGGTCGAGTCGTACCGACAACGGCTCGTCGAGCAGGTCGTCGCCGTCGAGGTGCAGGCAGTCGAAGAAATACGGGTGCAACAGCAGTTCGCGTTCGGAACGGGCACCGAACCGGCTCATGGTCTCCTGGAACGGCCGGGGACGCCCGGAATCGGTGAGCGCGAGCGTCTCGCCGTCGAGCACGACACTGCGACAGGGAAGTGCCCGTACGAGATCGACCAGTTCGGGGACCGAAGTGGTGATGTCGCGCAGGGTGCGGGTGAAGATCCATACGGCGTCGTCCCGGCGGTGCACCTGGATGCGGGCACCGTCGAGTTTGTACTCCACGCTCACGGCACCGTCGAACTCGGTGAGCGCGGCGTCGAGGGATTCGGCGGGGGAGGCGAGCATCGGCCGGACCGGCCGGCCGAGTTCGAGGCCGAACCCGGCGAGGGCGTCCACACCGCCCTCGAAGGCCGCTGCTGCGGCCTGGGCCAGCCGGCCGGACAACATCACCGCCCGGCGGACGGGCTCCACCGCGAGACCGGCCGCGGCCGCGACCGCATCGGTCATGACCCCTTCGAGAGCCCCCTGTCTCAGCTCACCTCCCAGGAGTGCGACGAGGAACCGCTGCTCGGCCTCGGTGGCCTGCTCGAACAGTTCCATGAGCAGGTGCTGCCGCGCGGCGGCGGATCCGGGTCCGGAGATGCCGGCGAGCCGGTCGAGCAGGCCCGAGACCTGGTCCACGGAGAGTGTCGGCTCTGCGGCGACCGGTGCGGACAGAGCTGCGAGGGTGCGGAAGCCGACTCCGAGGCGACCCTGTGTCGTCTCCCCGGACAGCCATGAGACCACCGATTCGACCTCGTGGGGTTCGGCACGGTCGAGCAGTTCGCGTAGCAGGTCGATCTTGGTGCGTCGTGACCGTGTGGCGGCGACGGCGACGGAGGTGTCGACAACCGAGTGCAGCAGCATCGCTTCGACGTTAGCGTCCCGCTGTGCCGGGCGGAGGAAATCGTGCGCCGGTGGTGTATTTCCTCACCGAGGCGGGAATCGAGAGGCGAGGATGGTGCACGAGAGGGAAAGGCGGGAGGCGCCGATGAGCAAGGACGCCGATGCAGTCGAGCTCGACGTGGACGGTCGCACGGTGCGTATCTCGCACCCCGAGCGCGTGTACTTCCCCGAGATCGGGGCGACCAAGCTCGACCTCGCGAACTACTACCTGAGCGTGGGGGAGGGGATCGTCCGGGCGCTCCGCGAACGGCCCTGCATGCTGCACCGGTTCCCCGACGGGCTCGAAGGGCAGAAGGTGCACCAGAAGCGGCTGCCCCGCGGGGCGCCGGACTGGGTGGAGACCGTCCGGGTGCACTTCCCGCGCTACGACCGTGATGCCGACGAGCTGTGCGTCACCCATCTCGCCGACGTCGTGTGGGCCGTACAGATGTCGACCGTGGAGTTCCATCCCTGGAACTCGCGGCGCAGCGACGTGGAGCGGCCCGACGAGTGGCGGATCGACCTCGACCCGATGCCCGACTGCGATTTCGGCCGGGTCCGGCGCGTCGCGGCGGTGGCGCACGAAGTGCTCGACGAGCTCGGTGCCGTGGGCTGGCCGAAAACCTCGGGAGGAGACGGTCTGCACATCTACGTTCGCATAGCACCCGAATGGGGTTTCGACGACGTCCGAAGGGCCGCATGGGCTTTCGCACGTGAAGTGGAACGGCGCGCATCCGGCGACGTGACGACGGCATGGTGGCGCAAGGAACGCGACCCGGCGGCGGTCTTCGTCGACTACAACCAGAACTCGCGCGACCACACGATCGCCAGTGCCTATTCGGTCCGCGGTGTGCCCGGGGCGACGGTCTCCACCCCCGTGCGGTGGGACGAGATCGACGATCTCGACCCGAGGGACTTCACGATCCGGACCGTACCGCAGCGCGTCGAGGAGCTCGGCGACCTGCACGCGGGTATCGACGACGCGGTCTTCTCCCTCGATCCGCTGCTCGAATGGGCGGAGCGCGACGAGAAGCAGGAGAAGGGGTCGGAGTGAGCCCGGTGGCCTCGTGGGCGTGGCCTGACAGCCGCAGCCTAATATCCGGCGCTGGGGTCGACGACCCCGATCGGTACGAGTCCGGATGCGAAGCGCGTGACGTTCTCGGTGACGTGCTCGAGATAGGCCGGGATACGTAGCGGCGGCGGATTGGAATCGTGGGGTGTGATCACGGCGTTGGGCAGGGTCCACAACGGATGATCGTCCGGGAGCGGTTCGGGGTCGGTGACGTCGAGACCTGCGCCGCCGATCGCGCCGGACCGGAGTGCGGCGACGAGGGCATCGGTGTCGACGAGTTCGCCGTGGGACACGTTGACGACCCACGCCGTGGATTTCATCGCGGTGAGTTCAGTGGCGCCGACGAGGGTCTCGACGTCTCGGGTGGCCGTTGCGGAGATGACGACATGATCTGCGAGAGGCCATAACTCGTCGATCCGTTCGACGGGGAATGTCTCGACGGCCCCGGGTACGGGACGGCCGCTCCGGGTGACGGCGAGGGTGTGGGCGCCCAGTGCGGCCAGCATCGGGATCAGCGCCCGGCCGACACCACCTGCGCCGACGATCCCGACGGTCGCGCCCCGGAGGGTGCCGACGGCCGGAGCGAGGCTCTCGGGTGCCCACGATGTGGCGGCCAGGTGCGCCGGTAACGCCCGGACCCCGGCGAGGAGAAGGAGAAGGGCATGTTCGGCGACGGCCGCCGAGTACGCGCCCGCGGCGGACGTCCAGGTGACCCGCGGGTGGGCCTTGACGACACCCTGCGACAACCAGTACTCGACTCCGGCGGAGGGGAGCTGCACCCAGCGGACGGAGGCGGGTAGGGCCTCGGGGAAGTTCTGTGGCCCGGCAGTCCAGACGAGTCCGTCGGGGGCGTCCTCGAGCCTGCAGCACACACCGCCCCCAGCCGCGACCGCCCGTTCGAAGCGGGGGTCGCGCTCGGGACCGACAGCGATGCGGGGCGCACGCTCGGGAGTCATGTTCTCGACTCTAAGCGTCCGCCCCGCATCGGTCACGTGGTTACCGCGCTCAGGCGGGTTCCTCGATCAACGGGTACACACCGTTCTCGTCGTGCACCTCGCGGCCGGTCACCGGGGGGTTGAAGACGCAGAGCATGCGCATCCGCGTCTCCGGCAGCACACGGTGACGTTCGTGCCCGTCGAGCAGGTACATCGAGCCCGGAGCGAGCTCGTACTCCACGTCGTTGTCGAGATCCTGCAGCTTGCCGGTGCCCTCGACCAGCCACACGGCTTCGACGTGGTTGGCGTAGTGGAACTCGTTGACGGTGCCGGGCTCGATGGTCGTCTCGTGGAACGAGAAGCCCACCTTGTCGCCGGCGAGGATGATGCGCTTGCTGCGCCACTGGCCGTCCTCGGAGACGACATCGCGCTCGGTGCCGGTGATCTCTTCTGTCGTGCGAACGATCATGGGTGTCGAAAGTCCTTCTTCTGCAAATCGGTTCGGGACGGGCGGAGAAGCGGACCGCTCAGGAGCGGACCTTGGCGGTCGCTTCCGCGAGGATGTTGAGCCCGAACTCGAGTTCGTCGTCGGTGATGGTCAGCGGCGGCAGCAGCTTGACCACCTCGTCCGACGGGCCGGACGTCTCGGCGAGCAGACCCTCCTCGAAGGCCAGGGCACAGACCTTCCCGGCGTCGTCCGGGTTCTCGAAGACCAGACCCTGGACCAGGCCGCGGCCGCGGGTCGAGACGCCGTCGAACATGTCGGACAGGTTCATGAAGGTCTGACGGATGCGCTCGCCCTTGCGCAGGGTGTCGCGCTCGAGCTTGTCGTCGGACCAGTAGTGCTCGAGGGCGGCAGCGGCCGTCACGAAGGCCGGGTTGTTGCCGCGGAAGGTGCCGTTGTGCTCGCCCGGCCCCCACACGTCGAGCTCACGCTTGAACAGGGTGAGCGCCAACGGCATTCCGTAACCGCCGATCGACTTGGACAGGGTCACGATGTCGGGCGTGATGCCGGCGATCTCGAACGAGAAGAACGGACCGGTGCGGCCGCAGCCCATCTGCACGTCGTCGACGATGAGCAGGATGTCGCGTTCCCGGCACAGGTCGGCGAGAGCGCGAAGCCATTCGGGGCGAGCGACATTCACGCCACCCTCACCCTGCACGGTCTCGACGATGACCGCGGCGGGACGGTTGAGTCCGCTGCCCGCGTCGTCGAGGACGCGCGAGAACCACTGGAAATCCTCGGTGACGCCGTTGAAGTAGTTGTCGAACGGCATCGGCGTGGCGTGCACGAGGGGGATGCCTGCGCCGGCGCGCTTCATGGAGTTACCGGTCACCGACAGGGCGCCCAGGGTCATACCGTGGAAAGCGTTGGTGAAGTTGATGATCGACTCACGGCCGGTGACCTTGCGGGCGAGTTTGAGCGCCGCCTCGACCGCGTTGGTGCCGGTCGGGCCGGGGAACTGGACCTTGTAGTCCAGGCCGCGGGGTGCGAGCACGTGGGACTCGAAAGTCTCTAGGAGCGTGCGCTTGGCGACGGTGTGCATGTCGAGGCCGTGGGTGATGCCGTCGCCCATGATGTAGTCGACGAGCGCCGACTTGAGAACAGGGTTGTTGTGGCCGTAGTTCAGGGCTCCGGCGCCGGCGAAGAAGTCGAGGTAGTCCTTCCCGTCCTCGCTGCGCAGCCAGGATCCCGATGCCTTGTCGAAAACGACGGGCCAACCGCGGCTGTAACTGCGGACCTCGGATTCGAGGTGCGAGAAAATTGCGGTGTCGGAATTGGGCGTGGTCTCGGGCTTGTTTTCCAGGATGGTCATGTCGTGGTCCTCCTGTGATTATTCGAAGATTATGGGATTTCCGCGCGCAGATGCGCTGCGATCATTCGCCGACGGTGTACAGATCCTCGGCCAGGTGGGAATCGGGGAAATCGTCGGGTGCAAACAACTCTGTGCGAGTGATATGCGTTCCACGGCGACGTGCGAGAGCGGTGAACATTGCGATCGATGCCTCGTTGTCGGGGCTCACCGTCGTTTCCAGACGGGTCACGCCGAGCGGCTCGAGTCGGTCGAGGAGGGCATCGAGCATGCGGCCCGCCACTCCGCGTCCACGCTGATCGGCGTCGACCGCGACCTGCCAGACGAACAGTGTGTGCGGGGAATCGGGACGGCGGTAGCCGGTCACGAACCCCACAGGGCGATCGGTATCGTCGGTTGCGACAACCGATGTGTCGGCGAAATCGCGACACCACAACACATATGCGTAACCGGAATTGACGTCGAGAACCTGCGAATCACGCGCGATCTGCCAGAGTCGTCTACCGTCGGCGATACGCGGACGCCGGAATTCGATTGCAGCCGGCTCACTACCGGACTCGGATGCGGCCACGCCCCGAGGGGTGGTCGCGATATTCGATTCAGCCGAGTCGGGGGTCGGGGTACTTCTTTCCTTGACGGGCCTCATATGTCCTTTCAACCTAACAACTTCCGGTATCGAGATCACCTCGATGCCCGGAATCGGGATCGGAACCCTGTGGTCCGTGCAGGTGGAGCGCATGTTGTGATACCGGTCACAAACATGTTACGTCGGTCCTCCTCGTGGCGATTACTTCGGGCTCGCGAGTGCGTACGGCAACACCGCGTCGGCTCCCGCGGCGACGAGGGTTCTCGCCGCCATGGTGAACGTCCAGCCGGTGTCGGTCACCGCGTCGACGAGGAGGATCGGACCACTCGACCCGACCGTGTCGGGTTGTTCCCACGCATCGATCAACGCGGCGACCCGGTATGCCGAGTTCGCTGCCGTGGGCTCCGTATTCCCGCTACGGCGTCGTAGTACACCTAGATCTCGTAATCGTCCGATTTGTGCCAATCGTGACGCGAGGGACTCCACGAGGAGGGGGTGGTCGGGGGATTCCAGCGCCATGACCGCGGTCGGTCGTTCCTCCCAGTCCCACGCGGCGAGCACCGCGATCGACGCGTCGACCACCGCCTTCGGTACCTCGCGATCCGGCCCGTCGAGCAGTTCCCGGAGTCGAGGCCCCCAGCCCAGATCCGACAGCCGACCCAGGACGCGGCCGGGACGAGGTCCGTCCGCGATCCGTCCCGACAGGGGAATCCCGAGCGTCGACATCCCGGTGGGCCACTGGCGGCGCGGCGGCAGATCGACGCCGGGGCGTTCGAGTCGGGCCCGGGTCCGGGCGACCTCGTCGTCGCCGACGGACGTCGCCCATCGGGAGCCGGTGCAGTTGTCGCAGCGACCGCAGCCGGTGCCCTGCGCATCGAGTCCGGGGTCGTCGAGCTGGCGACGCAGGAAGACCATGCGGCATTCGGTGGTGTGCTCGTATTCGAGCATTGCCTCCTGCTCCGCCGCGCGTGCCTCCTCGAGGCGCCCGTACCGCTCGTCGTCGTACACCCACGGCTGCCCGGTGGCGATCCAGCCACCCTTGACCCTCTTCACAGCTCCGTCGACATCGAGAACCTTGAGGACCATCTCCAGGCGTGAGCGGGTGAGGTCGACCCGAGGTTCGAGGGCGGGGGTCGACACCGGCCGTTCGATATCGAGCGCCGCGATCACACGACGGACGAGAGTCTCGTCCGGGAAGGCGACGGACGCGAACCACTGCCAGATCCGGCGGTCTTCCGGGCCGGGGAGCAGGACCACCTCGGCACGGTCGGTGGAGCGACCCGCGCGCCCCACCTGCTGGTAGTAGGAGATCGGCGACGACGGGGCACCGAGATGGACCACGAAGCCGAGGTCGGGCTTGTCGAAACCCATGCCGAGTGCCGAGGTGGCGATGAGTGCCTTGACCTTGTTGTCGAGCAGGTCGGCCTCGAGTTGTTCGCGTTCGGTCGGTTCGGTCTGCCCGGTGTACGCGGCCACCGCGTAACCGTGGTCGGCCAGGAGCGCTGCGAGGTCGCGGGCGGCGGAGACCGTCAACGCGTAGACGATGCCCGAGCCCGGCAGGTCCTTCAGATGCTGCGCGAGCCACGCCGCACGCCGTGCCGGCTCGTCGATCCGCACCACCGACAGGTGCAGCGACGGACGGTCGAGCCCGCCGCGCAGCACGAGTGTCTCGCCGGGGCCGGGATCGCTGCTCCCGCCGACATCGCCGTTCCCGCCCACACCGAGTTGTGCGGCGATGTCCGCCACCACCCGGTCGTTGGCGGTCGCGGTCGTCGCCAGCACCGGGATGTCGTCGCCGAGTTCGGAGACGAGGGTGCGGATTCGGCGGTAGTCGGGCCGGAAGTCGTGACCCCAGTCCGACACGCAGTGCGCCTCGTCGACGACCACCAGTCCGGCATCGCGGGCGAGAGACGGTAGCACCTGGTCGCGGAAGTCGGGATTGTTGAGGCGCTCGGGGCTCACGAGGAGTACGTCGACCTCGCCCGCCGCGATCTGCTCGTGGATCGAGTCCCACTCCGTGACATTGCCGGAGTTGATGGTCGCCGCGTGGACGCCGGCCCGCTCGGCGGCCGCGACCTGGTTCCGCATCAGCGCGAGCAGCGGCGAGACGATCACGGTCGGACCCCGGCCCTGCCGACGCAACAACTTGGCGGAGATGAAGTAGACGGCCGACTTCCCCCAGCCCGTGCGCTGCACGACGAGGGCGCGGCGACGGTGCACCACGAGCGCTTCGATCGCGACCCACTGGTCGCCGCGGAGCCGGGCGTCGGGACCCGCCAGTTCGCGGAGGAGATGCTCGGCGTCGTCGCGCAACAGCTCGGTGGAGTTCGTCATGCTGCAATCGTGCCCGACGTCGTTCCGTCACGGCAGCGGTGAGCGGTTCGTCGCGGGCGGTGAACGGTACCGATGCGGCGGCGAACGGGGATACCGTGGAGGCGATGACCACACGTGCTTCCGCAAGTAGGGTGGCACCGAGTGTCACTCCGGGTGGCGGGAAATTATGATGTAAAATATTGCGGAACAACAATTTCCGATGGTATCGATCTTGGAGTGCGACTCGTGACACTCTGTGTCCACATTGGTGACGGCGCTCGCCGGTCCGGCCCGAGTGTGACGAGCGGATCATCCGCGCCGCTATGGTCGTCGTCATGTACGCAGCCCTTTCATCCCCCGCAGCGCCGTCTGTGGAGTCGGTCGTCGTGAGCCCGGCCGAGGCTCGGGTACGTCATGAGACCTACCGCAACAAGATCATGTCGGCGCAGGATGCGGTGCAGTGCATCCGTCCCGGCGACACCGTCGCTATCAGCGGTTTCTCCGGCGCAGGCACCCCGAAGGCCGTGCCCCCGGCCCTCACCGAGCGCATCCGGCGCACCCGGGCGACCGGCGGCGACTTCCGGATCAATCTCCTCACCGGTGCGTCGGTCGCCTCCGACGTTGAGCGCATGCTCGCCGACGTCGACGGAATCGCGCTGCGTATGCCGTACCAGGCGGAGCCCACCGCACGCGGACGGATCAACGAGGGCCGGATGGACTATGTCGACATCCATCTGTCGCATGTCGCGCAGCAGGTCTGGGAGGGCTACTACGGACACGTCGACGTCGCCGTCGTCGAGATTGCCGGCATCACCGAAACGGGCGAGTTGATCCCCGCCACGTCGATCGGGAACAGCAAGACCTGGCTCGACGTTGCCGAGAAGGTCATCCTCGAGGTCAACTCGTGGATCCCCTCCGCGATAGAGGGCGTGCACGACGTCTACTACGGTACGGCGCTCCCGCCGCACCGCCGGCCGATCGACCTCACCGGCGTCGAGGACCGCATCGGGCAGCCCTACTTCCGGATCGATCCGGAACGTGTCGTCGCGGTGGTCGAGATCGATCGGCCCGACAGTGCCACGGCGCTCACGGAGCCGGACGCCACCAGTCGGGCGATCGCCGACCACGTCCTCGACTTCTTCGCACACGAGGTCGCTGCGGGACGGCTGCCCGCCGACACCCTGCTCCCGTTGCAGTCGGGCGTCGGCAATGTCGCCAATGCCGTGCTCGCAGGCCTCGACAGCGGACCCTACCGGGGGCTGACCTGCTACTCGGAGGTCATCCAGGACGGCATGCTCGACCTCGTCAAGCACGGCACCGTCCGATTCGCCTCGTCGACCTCGTTGGCGCTGTCCGAAGCGGGTCTGAAGGATTTCGTCGAGAACATCGACTTCTACCGCGATCACATCGTGCTGCGACCGCAGGAGATCAGCAACCATCCGGAGATCGTGCGCCGACTCGGCATCATCGCCATGAACGGCATGCTCGAGGCCGACATCTACGGCAACGTCAACTCCACCCACGTGATGGGCACCCGCATCATGAACGGCATCGGTGGCTCCGGCGACTTCGCGCGCAACGGCTACCTGTCGATGTTCCTGAGCCCGTCGACCGCTCGTGGCGGCGCGATCTCCTCGATCGTTCCGATGGTGCCGCACGTCGACCACACCGAGCACGACGTGCAGGTCATCGTGACCGAGCAGGGTCTCGCCGATCTTCGCGCCCTGTCTCCCCGTCGTCGGTCGCGGGTCGTCGTGGAGCGCTGCGCGCATCCCGACTACCGCGCCGAACTGCTCGACTACATCGAGCGCGCCGAAGCGGCTCCCGGAGCAGGACACACCCCGCACCTGCTCGGTGAGGCGTTCTCCTTCCACGAGCGCTACCAGCGCACGGGGACCATGCACGCGTCCTGATCGACGCGGCGACGAACGAGGTCGGCCCCGGCACCATATCCACGGTGCCGGGGCCGACCTTCGTCCGGCTCGGTGACCCGCCGCCGGGTATGTCCGGCTCGGTGACCCCCCCGCCGGGTAGGTCCGGCTCAGCGGATCGGCGCCGGATCGATCTGCTGCTGCGGGAGCGTCGCTTCGATCGCCGCCGTGATGTCCTGCAGCGGGGTCGGCCCGGAACCGTCGGGCACGGTCAGCGCCACGTAGACCGGACGATCGACCGTGAACCACGTGCTCGCCGGGATGCCCTGCTCGGCCCCCGACACCTCGAACCACTGCACCTCGTCGATCACCTGCAGAGCCGCTGCCTGGTCGAACTCGTCGGGCCGGTCGAGACCGCAGCGCAGGACCACCTCGTCGCCCTCGTCGGACTGCCAGGCCGCGGCGCCCACCGGAGCCGGGTCGGCCAGTTCGGCGCGCGTGTAGTCGCCGAGCTTCTCGGGCAGGGCCGCGAGCAGCTGCGCGCACGATTCGGATTCGGCCTCGGGGGCGGGCACGGGACCCAGACCGACGGGCGTGTTCACAGGTGACCGGGACACCGTCACGGCCGCCACGACCACGCCGACCAGCAGAGCGACGGGCAGTGCGATCGCCGTGGCGATCAGGGCGGGACTGCGGCGGGTCGCATCCGTTTCGGGCGTCTCGCCGGGGACGTCGTCGGAGGGTTCGCGGTCGGAAGCAGAGGTGTCGTTCATCGTGTCCAGAATCCGGGCTCGGGGACAGGGGGCGGTAGCGTGAACCGAACGTAGCAGGACACGTGCCGGCTCTCTCCCGCCGCCGACCGAGAAAGAGGCGACCGTCACCGTGACGAACCCGACCGGACCCACCGTCTCCGACATCGGGGAGTTTCCCGTGATCGAACGGGCGGTGAGGGCACGGCGACAGCCACGCAGCACGCTCGTCGGTCCGGGCCACGACGCGGCGGTCGTGGCAGCGGCCGACGGCCGTATCGCGATCTCCACCGACATGCTCGTCGAAGGACGTCACTTCCGGTTCGACTGGTCCGGCCCGCACCAGGTCGGGCGCAAGGCCGTCGCCCAGAACGGGGCGGACGTCGCCGCGGTCGGGGCACGCCCCACCGCCTTCGTCGTCGGTCTCGGGTGCCCGCCCGACACTCCCGTCGCCGTGCTCGACGGCATCTCCGCGGGAATCGGGGAGGCCGCGGAGGAGATCGGTGCCGGAGTGGTGGGGGGCGACCTCGTGCAGGCCGGCCAGGTGATCGTGTCGGTCACCGTGCTCGGCGACCTCGAGGGCCGACCCCCGCTGCTCCGCTCGACCGCCCGCCCCGGTGACGTCGTCGCACTCGCCGGCAGCACCGGCCGCTCGGCAGCCGGCCTCGCTCTGCTGCTTGCCGGCAACCCGGATTTCCCCGAGCTCGTCGCGTCGCATCTCGTGCCCACTCCGCCCTACGCTGCAGGTCCTGCCGCAGCGGCGGCGGGTGCCCACGCCTGCACCGATATCTCCGACGGTCTCGTCGCCGATCTCGGGCACATCTGTACCGCTTCGGAAGTCGCGATCGACCTGGACTCCGACGCGCTTACTCCCGACACGCAGCTCCGGAGGGCCGGGGAGGCGCTGTCGGCCGATCCGTGGGAGTGGATCCTCACCGGCGGCGAGGACCACGCCCTCGCGGCATGCTTTCCGCGCGGGGTCGCCCTGCCGGACGGATGGCGGCCGATCGGGGTGGCGCTCGAGGGCGCCGGTGTCACCGTCGACGGGGAAGGCCGGGAGGGATCCGGAGGCTGGGAGAGCTTCGCGCCGGGCGCTGCATCCCAGGGTCCCGACTCGAGATAGGTTCTGCAGTCATGGCTGTCTACGCACTCGGCGAGCGTGTCCCCGATATCCATCCCGACGCGTGGGTTCACCCCGACGCGGTCGTGATCGGCAACGTCACCCTCGGTGCCGGGGCCTCCGTGTGGCCCTCGGCGGTGCTGCGCGGGGACTACGGCACGATCACCGTGGGGGAGAAGACCAACATCCAGGACGGCACGATCATCCACTGCACCGCGATCGAGGCCACCGTCATCGGTGCGCGGTGCGTGGTCGGTCACAACGCGCACATCGAAGGCTCCACCATCGGTGACGGTGCACTGATCGGGTCGGGTTCGCTCGTCCTCAACGGCTCGGTCATCGGTGCCGGTGCCCAGGTCGCCGCCGGCGCCCTGATCCCTCCGCGATTCGAACTCCCGCCCCGCCGCATGGCGATGGGTATCCCCGCGAAGGTCCGCGAGGGGTACGAGGTTCCCGAGAACAACTTCGACGCCAACGCCGAGATGTACGCAGCGAACGCGGCCTACTACCGGACCGCCCTCCGCCGTATCGACCAGGAGTGACAGGTGGCCGGCACCGTCGACACACAGTCCGCGTCCGGTGGAGAGGGTGAACCCCGATCCGGCCGCCCCCTCTCCGAACTCGTCGACCCGGGGTGGGCCCGAGCACTCGAACCCGTCGCCGACGACATCACCGCCATGGGGCAGTTCCTCCGCGCGGAACTCGCCGCGGGACGCAGCTACCTGCCGTCCGGCCCGAACGTGCTGCGTGCCTTCGCCCAGCCCTTCGAGGCGGTACGCGTCCTGATCGTCGGGCAGGATCCCTATCCCACTCCCGGTCACGCTGTGGGACTGAGCTTCTCGGTGGCTCCGGACGTCCGTCCGATCCCTCGCAGTCTCGCCAACATCTACCGCGAGTACACCGAGGATCTCGATCTGCCGCAGCCGTCCACGGGCGACCTGTCGCCGTGGACGCAGCACGGCGTCCTGTTGCTCAACCGGGTGCTCACGGTCGCGCCGGGCCAGCCGGCCTCGCACCGGGGCAAGGGCTGGGAGGCGGTCACGGAGCAGGCCATCCGCGCGCTGGTCGCGCGCGGTACCCCGCTCGTCGCCATCCTGTGGGGCCGCGACGCGGCGACCCTCGAGCCCATGCTCGGCGGTGCGCCCACCGTGAAGTCGGCGCATCCGTCCCCGCTGTCGGCTTCCCGCGGATTCTTCGGGTCGCGTCCGTTCACCCGCGCGAACGCTCTCCTCGTCGAACAGGGCGGCGAACCGGTGGACTGGCGACTGCCCTGACCACCGGTCCGTCACCGATACCGGCTCGTCAGGCGCGGATCGAATCCCAGTCGGGGCGGCGCTTGGCGACGAAGGAATCGACGCCCTCGATGCCCGTGGGACTCGTCGCGGCCGCGGAGATCGCGGCGGCTTCCGCGTCGAGGTGCTCCGACAGCGACCGTCCTGCCGACTCGGCGACGAGCGAGCGGATCGAGGCGTAGGACTGCGTCGGGCCGTGGGCGAGGGTCCGGGCGAGCCGCAACCCTTCGCCCTGGATCTCCCCGTCGGCGACGAGTCGGCTCAGCAGACCCAGACGCACGGCTTCGTCGGCGCCGATCACGGCATCGGTCATGATGATCTCGCGCGCCCGCGCCGGACCGACGATCCGCGGCAGGGTCCAGGACATCCCGCCGTCGGGCGAGAAACCGATCGAGGGGTACGCGGCGCGCATCTTCGTACCCGGGCCGGCGAGCGCGATGTCCGCGAGCAACGCGAGGCTCATGCCGGCGCCCGCAGCCCAGCCGTGCACGGCGGCGACGACCGGGACGGCGGCCTTGTTCAGCTCACGGACGAAGTCGTGGAAGAGACTCGCGACCTCGAACAGATGGGCGCCACGATCCTCGGCCGCGGCAAATCCGTGGACGTTGCCGCCCGCACAGAAGTTCGCGCCCTCGCCGACGAGCAGGACGGCGCCGATCTCCGGGCCTGCCGCCCGCAGAGCCGCGATGCCCTGCTCCATTCCCGCGGGGGACAGGGAGGTGCCGTACTCGGAGGTCGCCACGGCGATCCGCAGGACCCGGTCCTCCACACTCACCAGCGGGTGAAGAGAGCCGTTGCCGGCAAGAAAGGAAACTTGGTTCTCGGTCATTCCCGCACGATATCCGGCCGCAGAATCGAACAGTGAAGGCCCCCTGCGCAATCAGCGCAAGGGGCCTTCACTACGACTCGACCGGGAATCAGCCGCGGACGACCTTGCCGGCCTTGAGGCAGGAGGTGCACACGTTCATCTTGCGGGTGTTGCCCGGTGCAACCTGAGCGCGCACGCTCTGGATGTTCGGGTTCCAGCGACGGTTGGTACGCCGGTGCGAGTGCGAGACCGACTTCCCGAAGCCGGGGCCCTTGGCGCATACGTCGCAGACGGCAGCCATGTCGCGAACTCCTTGTGTCTAGTGGATAGATCTTCTGTCTGTGTTGTTTCACCCTGCAAACACGGGGAACGAGCCACCCGTGCGAGGCAACCCGGCAAGCTTAGCGAACTCGAGTGCGGATGGCCAAACCGGACGCCGGGACGGCTCGCGGCTAACCTGTTCGCCAGGGCTCGGCACCGTGGCGATCGGTACCCATCGTAGTGGCGGATGCGGCCCGGAGGCGAGAGGCGAAGGGGGTGGAATCGTTGCTCGAAGCCGAGGACACGGTGGATGGGCGAGCGCTGCGCAGGTGGGTGGAGTTCGGTGTGGACGCGCTCGAACAGCGCCGGGCCGAGATCAACTCGCTCAACGTCTTCCCGGTGCCCGACGGCGACACCGGAAACAACCTGCTCAGCACCCTGCAGGCCGCCGCGGCCCGGATCGGTGGCCCCGCGGACGGCGCGCTCACCGCGTCCGACGTCGCCGAGGGGCTCGCACGCGGTGCCTTCACCGGCGCCCGGGGCAATTCGGGGATCATCCTTGCGCAGGCCCTGCGCGGTGTGGCCGACGCAGTTGCCGGGCTGACGACCGTCGGCGCCGCGGATCTCGCCGCCGCCCTATCGAACGCCGCGGCACTCGTGACCGGAGCGCTCAGCGCGCCCGCGAAGGGCACGATCGTCAGCGTCCTCGAAGCCGCAGCCGACGGTGCCGCCCGTGCTGCCGCGGAGACCGACCCGACCGTGTGCGAGGTGGTCGTCGCGAGCGCCGACGCCGCTGCCGACGCGCTGCAGCGCACCACCACCCAGCTCGACGTCCTCGCCGAGGCGGGGGTGGTCGACGCCGGCGGTCTCGGCCTGCTCGTGCTGCTCGACTGCCTGGTCGAGGTCACCACGGGAACGCGCCCCGACCGCCGGATGGTGCTCGCCGGTGCCTCGCGTCCCGTGGTCGAACCCGAGGTCGTCGACGACCGCCACGACAGCGACCAGCAGGAGTACGAGGTGATGTATCTCGTCGAGAACTCCGACGGCACGCGCATCGACGCCCTGCGTTCCCATCTCGACGCACTGGGAGACTCCGTGGCGATCGTCGCCGGGGAATCGGGTTGCTGGTCCGTGCACGTGCACTGCTGCGATCCGGGAGCAGCGGTCGAGGCCGGTCTCGCGGCGGGCGCCCTGCGCCGCATCGACATCACGTGCTTCGCGCTCGAGTCCGCACGTCGCGGGTGCGGCGACGGAGCCGCGTCGGGCACGGCCGCAGTCCCGGCGCACACCCACACGGCGGGGGAGCAGTCCCGCGCGGTCCTCGCGGTGGTCGGTGGCGACGGTGCTGCCGAACTGTTCGAAGCGGAGGGCGCGCAGGTGCTGCGGGCGGAGGAGATCTCCGTCCCGGACGAGCTGCTCGCGGCGATCCGGGCACTGCCGAGCCGGGACGTCCTCGTGCTCCCCAACGGTGCGCTCTCCGCGCAGGACGTCGTCGCCGTGGGCGCCCGGGCGCGGCGGGAGGACTGCGACGTGATGTTCCTGCCGTCGTCCTCGGTGGTCCAGGGACTGGCGTCGTTGGCCGTGCACGATCCGATGCGGGCCACCGTCGACGACGCGTTCGCGATGTCGGAGGCGGCGTCGTGCGTGCGCTGGGGGTCGCTGCGGTACGCGAACGAACGCGCTCTGACCTGGGTCGGAACGTGCGAGCCCGGCGACAGTCTCGGCCTCGCCGGCCATGATGTCGTAGTGATCGAGCATGATCTGGTGACAGCGGGAGCATCGCTGCTCGACAGGCTTCTCGCCGCGGGCGGCGAGCTCGTGACGATGCTGGTCGGGGCCGAGGCTCCCGACGGACTCGTCGAGCAACTGGCCGACCACCTCGATCGCCGCCACCCGGAGATCGACGTGGTGGTCTATCAGGGCGGTCAGCGCAGCGACCTGCTGCAGCTCGGCGTCGAGTAGCCGGTGCGCCGCGAGGCCACCGCACGAGTAGCGGAAGGGACGGCAGTGGCGACACTCGCGGACCGGCTCGATCATGTCCTCGGCCGCAAGACGGCGGACGCCTTGCACGACGCGTTCGGGATGGCCACCGTCGAGGATCTGCTGCGGCACTATCCGCACCGCTACGCCACCCAGGGCGCCGAGCTCGGGGAGAGCCGGCCCGAGGAGGGCCGGCACATCACGATCATCGCGCGGGTCGAATCGGCGCAGGAGGTGCCGATGAAGTCCCGCGCCGGGAAGCGCCTCGCGGTGCGGCTGCGCTCCGATCGCCACAGCATCGACGTCACCTTCTTCAATCCGCACCGGGTCAAGCACAACATCAAGCCCGGTGTGCGCGCGATGTTCTCCGGCACCGTGAAGTACTTCCGCGACAAGTGGAGCCTGACCCACCCGAGCTATCTCGTGCTTCCCGAGCCGCGCGACGCGGACGATCTCGTCTCGGCGGCGCCCGCGCGGGTGCGGGGCGCCGGTGCCCTGGCGGGTCTCGCGCGTACCGCGCAGGACGGCTCCGGGGTGGACATGTCGGTCTTCGACCGCGCGCTGATCCCGATGTACCGCGCGACCCGCGAGGTGGAGTCGTGGACCGTCATGCGCTGCGTGCGGCAGGTGCTCGACCAGCTCGACCACGTCGACGATCCGCTGCCCGCGTGGGTCCGCGACGAGCACGGCTTCGTGGGTCTCGACGATGCCCTGCGATCGATCCACCTGCCCGACACGAAACAGGAGATCGACCGGGCACGCGACCGCCTGCGGTTCGACGAGGCCGCCGCGGTGCAGCTCGTGCTCGCGGGCCGCCGGCACGAGGTCGAGGTGCGTTCGGCGCCGTCCTGCCCGCACCGCGCGGACGGGATCGCCGACGAGTTCGATCGGCGCCTGCCTTTCGAGCTGACGGCCGGCCAGCTCGCCGTGGCGGAGGAGATCTCCGCCGATCTGGCCCGAGAACACCCCATGAACCGATTGCTGCAGGGCGAGGTCGGTTCGGGCAAGACCATCGTCGCGCTGCGGGCGATGCTGCAGGTGATCGACTCCGGGCGGCAGTGCGCCCTGCTCGCACCCACCGAAGTGCTCGCGGCGCAGCACGCCCGCTCGTTGACCACGATGCTCGGCGACCTCGCGGCGGCGGGCGAACTGGGTGCCCACGAACTCGCGACCCGCGTGACCCTGTTGACCGGCTCGATGGGGGTCGCGCGCAAGCGGGCCGCGCTCAACGAGGCGGTGACGGGAGATGCCGGGATCGTCATCGGCACCCACGCGCTCATCGAGGACAAGGTGCAGTTCTTCGACCTCGGTCTCGTGGTGATCGACGAGCAGCACCGGTTCGGCGTCGAGCAGCGCGACGCATTGCGGTCGCGCGGCCGCGACGGGGCGTCACCGCACGTGCTGGTGATGACCGCGACGCCCATCCCGCGCACCATCGCGATGACCGTGCTCGGCGACCTCGAGGTCTCGACCCTGCGCGAACTGCCCCGAGGGCGGTCGCCGATCGTCAGCCGCGTTGTCCCGGCGAAGGTGCACCCGACGTGGGTCGACCGGGCGTGGGAACGTATCCGCGAAGAGGTCGCCGACGGGAGGCAGGCCTATGTGGTGTGCTCACGCATCGGCGACGGCGATTCCGACGACGACGCACTCCTCGATCCGGGCGCTCCCGAGCCGTCGGGCTCGGGGAAGGGCAAGCAGGCGCCACCCGAGACCACCTCGGTGCTCGAGCAGTTCGAGTTCCTGACCTCCGGTCCGCTGCGCGACCTGCGGGTGGGTCTGCTGCACGGCCGGTTGCCCGGCGACGAGAAGGACGCCGTGATGCAGGCCTTCAACGCGGCGGAGCTCGACGTGCTGGTGTGCACGACCGTCGTCGAGGTCGGTGTCGACGTGCCGAACGCGACGGTGATGGTGATCGTCGACGCCGACCGGTTCGGTGTCAGCCAGCTGCACCAGCTGCGCGGTCGCGTGGGCCGTGGTGGGCACCAGGGGCTGTGTCTGCTCGTGACCGACGCGAAACCAGGCACCCCGACGATGATGCGGCTCGAGGCCGTCGCCGGCACCACCGACGGGTTCGAACTCGCCCAGCTCGATCTGCACTTGCGACGGGAGGGCGACGTCCTCGGGGTCGCCCAGTCCGGCACGGTGTCGACGCTCAGGTTGCTCTCGCTCGTCGACGACGCCGACGTCATCGAGGCGGCCCGCGACTTCTCCCGGACGGTGACCGAGAAGGATCCGGGCCTCGAACACCATCCGGGGCTCGCGAGCATGGTGCGCGCGGCGCTCGACGCCGAGCGCGTCGAGTACCTCGACAAGTCCTGAGTTACGTTCTGTACACCGTGCCGTGGAACCTCCGGTGAGGTTTCCACCACCCTCCCCGGAACGTTGACAACGTGTTACGGACGGTCCCACTGCATCGTTCCAGTCGTGCCGTCCGGCCACTCCGTCCCACGATGTGGAATGCGCGTCGAAGGCGGAATGTTACGTCGCGGTACCGTCGACCAATGTTCTCGAAAGTGCTTGTCGCCAACCGTGGCGAGATCGCGATCCGTGCCTTCCGTGCCGCCTACGAACTGGGTGCCGGGACGGTCGCGGTGTTCCCGTACGAAGACCGGAACTCCCTGCACCGGTTGAAGGCCGACGAGGCCTATCAGATCGGTGACGAGGGGCACCCGGTCCGCGCATACCTGTCGGTCGAGAAGGTCGTCGAAGCGGCCGTGTCGGCCGGAGCCGACGCGATCTATCCCGGCTACGGTTTCCTGTCCGAGAACCCGGACCTCGCCGCGGCGTGCGCGGACGCGGGCATCACCTTCGTCGGCCCCTCGGCGGAGATCCTGGAGCTGACCGGGAACAAGGCCCGCGCGATCGCCTCGGCGAAGGCCGCAGGTCTGCCGGTCCTGGCGTCGTCGGAGCCGTCCTCGGATGTCGACGCGCTGATCGCCGCGTCGGAGTCGATGAACTTCCCGGTCTTCGTCAAGGCCGTCGCCGGTGGTGGCGGACGCGGCATGCGCCGGGTCGCCGAGCCCTCCCAGCTGCGCGAAGCGATCGAAGCCGCCTCCCGCGAGGCCGACGCGGCCTTCGGTGATCCCACCGTCTTCCTGGAGCAGGCCGTGGTCAACCCGCGGCACATCGAGGTACAGATCCTCGCCGACAAGTACGGCAACGTCATCCACCTGTACGAGCGCGACTGCTCGGTGCAGCGCCGGCACCAGAAGGTCATCGAGCTCGCCCCGGCCCCGAATCTCGACCCGGAGTTGCGCGACCGAATCTGCGCCGACGCCGTCGCATTCGCCGAGGAGATCGGCTACCAGTGCGCGGGCACCGTCGAATTCCTCGTCGACGAGCGCGGCAACCACGTGTTCATCGAGATGAATCCCCGGATCCAGGTCGAGCACACGGTCACCGAAGAGATCACCGACGTCGACCTCGTGCAGTCGCAGCTGCGCATCGCCGCCGGCGAGTCGCTCGCCGATCTGGGTCTGTCACAGGAGAGCATCACCATCCGCGGCGCGGCGCTGCAGTGCCGCATCACGACCGAGGATCCCGCCAACGGGTTCCGCCCGGACACCGGCCGTATCACCGGTTACCGCACCCCGGGTGGTGCCGGCATCCGCCTCGACGGCGGCACCTCGGTCGGCGCGGAGATCTCCGCCCACTTCGACTCGATGCTCGTCAAGCTCACCTGCCGCGGCCGGACGTTCGAGACCGCTGTCGCCCGTGCCCGCCGCGCGGTTGCCGAGTTCCGCATCCGCGGTGTCGCGACGAACATCCCCTTCCTGCAGGCCGTGCTCGACGACGCCGACTTCCGCGACGGACACGTCACCACCTCGTTCATCGAGGAACGTCCGCAGCTGCTGACGCTGCGTTCGTCCGCCGACCGCGGCACCAAGATCCTGAACTACCTCGCCGACGTGACGGTCAACAAGCCGCACGGCGAGCGCCCCACCACGCTCTACCCGCACGACAAGCTGCCCGCGATCGACCTGAGCGCCGCGCCGCCGGCCGGTTCGCGGCAGCGGCTGCTCGAACTCGGACCCGAGGGCTTCGCCCGTGCGCTGCGTGAGCAGAAGTCCATCGGCGTCACCGACACCACCTTCCGCGACGCGCACCAGTCGCTGCTCGCGACCCGTGTGCGCAGCAAGGACCTGCTGACGGTCGCCGGGCACGTGGCCCGGATGACCCCGCAGCTCCTCTCGATCGAGGCATGGGGCGGCGCGACCTACGACGTCGCTCTGCGCTTCCTGCACGAGGATCCGTGGGAGCGGCTGGCCGCGCTGCGCGAGGCGATCCCGAACATCAACCTGCAGATGCTGCTGCGGGGACGCAACACCGTCGGCTACACCCCCTACCCGGAGGCCGTGACCCGCGCGTTCGTGCAGGAGGCCGCAGACACGGGCATCGACATCTTCCGCATCTTCGACGCGCTGAACAACGTCGACCAGATGCGTCCGGCGATCGACGCGGTGCACGAGACCGGCACCACGCTCGCCGAGGTCGCGATGTCCTACACCGGCGACCTGTCGAACCCGGACGAGACGATCTACACGCTCGACTACTACCTGCGGTTGGCCGAGGAGATCGTCGAGGCCGGTGCACACGTGCTCGCCATCAAGGACATGGCAGGTCTGCTGCGCGCCCCGGCCGCCGCGACGCTCGTCTCGGCGCTGCGCAGCAACTTCGACCTGCCGGTCCACGTGCACACCCACGACACTCCGGGTGGGCAGCTCGCGACCTATCTTGCGGCCTGGCACGCCGGTGCCGACGCCGTCGACGGTGCCTCCGCGGCGCTCGCCGGTACGACGAGCCAGCCCGCCCTGTCGGCGATCGTCGCCGCCGCGGCGAACAGCGAGTTCGACACCGGCCTCGACCTGCAGGCCGTGTGCGATCTCGAGCCGTACTGGGAGGCGCTGCGCAGGGTCTACGCACCGTTCGAGTCGGGGCTGCCCGCCCCGACCGGCCGCGTCTACACCCACGAGATCCCCGGCGGCCAGTTGTCGAACCTGCGCCAGCAGGCCATCGCGCTGGGACTCGGCGACCGCTTCGAGGAGGTCGAGGCCGCCTATGCCGGCGCCGACCGTCTCCTCGGCCGCCTGATCAAGGTCACCCCGTCGAGCAAGGTCGTCGGCGACCTCGCGCTGCACCTCGTCGGTGCCGGGGTCTCGGTCGACGACTTCGCCGCCGAGCCCGGCAAGTACGACATCCCCGATTCGGTCATCGGCTTCCTGCGCGGCGACCTCGGCACCCCCGCCGGGGGCTGGCCCGAGCCGTTCCGCAGCAAGGCGCTGTCGGGCCGAGCCGAGCCCAAGCCGATCACCCCGCTCGCGCCCGAGGAGGAGAAGGCCCTCGGCGGCACCTCGGCCGAGCGTCGCCGCATGCTCAACCGCCTGCTGTTCCCCGGACCGGCCAAGGAGTTCGAACAGCACCGGGAGACCTACGGCGACACCACCGAGCTGTCGGCCAACCAGTTCTTCTACGGGCTGCGGCACGGCGAGGAGCACCGGGTGCGCCTGGACAAGGGCGTCGAACTGCTCATCGGTCTCGAAGCGATCTCCGACGCCGACGAGAAAGGCTTCCGCACGGTGATGTGCATCCTCAACGGGCAGCTGCGCCCGGTGTCGGTGCGCGACCGGTCGGTGGCCGCCGACATCCCGGCCGCGGAGAAGGCCGACCGCAACCATCCCGGTCACGTCGCCGCGCCGTTCGCCGGCACGGTCACCCTCGTGGTGTCCGAGGGCGACAGCGTCTCGGCGGGCGACACCGTCGCCACCATCGAGGCGATGAAGATGGAGGCCGCGATCACCGCGCCGCGCGGCGGACGCATCACGCGTGTCGCGATCGGCCCGGTGCAACAGGTCGAAGGTGGCGACCTGCTCGTCGAGGTGTCCACGGGAGACAGCGCCGAGTGACACGGATCGTCGCCGGCCGGGCCGGGGGGCGGCGCCTGAAGGTGCCGCCCCGCGGGACCAGGCCCACTTCCGAACGGGTCCGTGAGGCCTTGTTCAGTTCGCTCGACGCACGCATGGACATCGACGGTGCCGCAGTCCTCGACCTCTACGCGGGGTCGGGGGCTCTCGGCCTCGAGGCGCTGTCCCGCGGCGCCGAGCACGCGATGCTCGTCGAGTCCGACGCCAAGGCGGCGGGGGTGATCCGCGAGAACATCGCGACGGTCGGACTGCCGGGGGCGGTCTTGCGCACGGCACCGGTGGCCGCCGTGCTCGCGGGTACCGCCGACCGGGTGTACGACCTCGTCCTCGCCGACCCGCCCTACGCCGTGACCGAGGAGGCCGTCACCGGAGTGCTCGAGGCGCTGGTGTCCGGCGGCTGGGTCGAGGACGGTTCGGTCGTCGTGGTCGAACGCTCGTCTCGGTCGCCGGAAACGGTGTGGCCGCAGGCATTCGAGGTCGGCAGGTCGCGGCGATACGGGGAGACGAGGGTGGAGATCGCCACCTGCTACGGTGCTGGATCATGAGCCGCGCGGTCTGCCCAGGATCCTTCGACCCGGTCACCAACGGACACCTCGACGTCATCGGCAGGGTCTCGGCCCAGTTCGACGAGGTCGTCGTGACCGTCACGATCAATCCCAACAAGCGGGGGATGTTCACGATCGACGAACGCCTCGAGATGCTCACCGAGGCCACGGCGCACCTGCCGAACGTCACGATCGACGCCTGGCAGGGCCTGCTCGTCGACTACGCCCGCGAGCGGGGGATCACCGCGATCGTCAAGGGCCTGCGCGGCGCCAACGACTTCGACTACGAGCTGCAGATGGCGCAGATGAACCACAAGCTCACCGGCGTCGACACCCTGTTCGTCGCCACCAACCCGGTGTACAGCTACCTGTCGAGCTCGCTCGTCAAGGAAGTCGCGACCTACGGCGGCGATGTCTCCGACATGCTGCCGGGCACCGTGCACGCTCGTCTGCTCGCGCGCCTTGCCGAGCGGGCCGCCGCGAAATAGACAGCACCCCTCCCGCACGGTCTGTGACGGCCGGATCCCGACACACCGAGCGCAGGGCACACGAGCGTGCCCTGCGCTGCGGCAGACTGGACGGTGGCGCGTCCGCACCGGTCGCGCCGAGCGAGTGATTGGGGTTGGGCGTGTACCGGGTATTCGAGGCACTCGACGAGCTGGTCGCAATCGTCGAAGAGGCACGTAGCGTTCCGATGACGGCGAGCTGCGTGGTACCGCGCGGCGATGTCCTCGAGCTGCTCGACGACGTGCGCGACGCGCTGCCGCCCGAACTCGACGACGCACAGGACGTGCTCGATCACCGCGACAAGCTGATCAACGACGCGCGGGCGCAGGCCGAGAAGACCGTCGGCGACGCCGACGAGGAGGCGCGCACCCTGCTCGAGGACGCGCGTACCGACGCCGACCGCATGCTGGCGGACGCGAAGGCGCAGGCGGACCGGATGGTCAAGGAAGCACGCGCCCACGCCGACGAACTCGTGCGCGACGCTCAGGCCGAGGCCGACGACCTCGTAGCAGAGGGCAACAAGCAGTACGAGAGCGTGACCGGTCGCGCCCGCCTCGAGGCCGACCGCCTGGTCGAGTCCGGCCAGGCGTCGTACGAGCGTTCCGTGGCCGAGGGCGAGGCCGAGAAGGCGCGCCTGGTGTCGCAGACGGAGGTCGTGCAGGCCGCGCACGCCGAGTCGGCTCGCGTCATCGATTCGGCCCACGCCGAATCCGACCGCCTGCGGACGGAATGCGACGAGTACATCGACGGAAAGCTCTCGGAGTTCGAGGAACTGCTCGGCACCACCCTGCGGTCGGTCGGCCGCGGCCGGCAGCAGCTGCGGCTCTCGGGTGCCCCCGACTTCGCGGAGGCCGACCCTCGGGCGAGCCGCCGCCGCTGATCGGCGGAATTTCCGCTCGTGCCGCCCATCGCGTATCATGGAGCGGTTGCCCTATCACGACCGAGTCGTGTTCTGCGTCGTCCGAAGAAGGTGAGTTCCCCGTGTCCACCCGTGGTTCCGGCACGACCCGTCCCGGCAGGGACTCCGGTCTGGTGTTCGACACGCTCTCCCTGGGTCGCCGGCCCGGATCGATGCGTGCGGTCGAGCGGAAGGTGCCGTCACCGTCGCGCATCGGACTCGATCTCATCGCGATCGAAGAGGGGTCCGAGATCGACCTCGATCTCCGCATGGAGTCGGTGTCGGAGGGTGTCCTGGTCACCGGTACAGTTCGTGCGGACGCCGTGGGTGAGTGCTCGCGGTGCCTCGAATCGTTCGCCGAACCGGTGGACGTGTACCTCACCGAGCTGTTCGCCTACCCGAACAGCGTTACGGAGCAGACCACCGAGGACGACGAGGTGTACCGCGTCGAGAACGATCTGATCGATCTCGAACCGGTCCTCGTGAACGCGGTGGGCCTGGAACTTCCGTTGCAGCCGTTGTGTAGTGACGACTGTGCGGGATTGTGCCCCGAATGCGGCATTCGCCTGGCGATTGCGGAATCCGGGCACCGTCATGAGACAATGGATCCTCGCTGGGCTGGGTTGGCAGCCAAGTTCGGCGCGGGCTCCGAAGAACCCAGCAGTCAAATCGACAGCTCGAACAACGAGGAGAAGTAGACGTGGCCGTCCCCAAGCGCAGAATGTCGCGTTCCAACACCCGGTCGCGGCGCAGCCAGTGGAACACCACTGCGCCGACGCTCGTCACCTGCCCGAACCGGGGTTGCGGAGAGAAGAAGCTGCCCCACGTGGCGTGCCCGTCGTGTGGCACCTACAACGGCCGTCAGGTGACCGCGCCCGTCTAATCGGTACTCACGTGACGAGCAAGTCCCCCGAAACAGCTACCGAGGGCGGCGAAGAGAGCCATGAGTCTCTCCTCGCCGCCCTCGGCGTGCCTCTGGACGCAGAACTGCTGTCCTTGGCGCTCACCCATCGCTCGTACGCCTACGAGAACGGCGGGTTGCCCACCAACGAACGTCTCGAGTTCCTCGGCGATGCCGTCCTCGGGCTCGCGGTGACCGAAAAGCTCTATCTCACCCATCCGGACAAGTCCGAGGGCGAACTCGCCAAGATCCGCGCGAGCGTCGTCAACATGCACGCGCTCGCCGAGGTGGCGCGCGGCCTCGGAGAAGGCGGGCTCGGGGTGCATCTCCACCTCGGCAAAGGCGAGGAACTGACGGGCGGCCGCGACAAGGCCAGCATTCTCGCCGACGGGATGGAATCGCTCCTCGGCGCCGTCCATCTCGCGCACGGCATCGATGTCGCGCGCGAAGTGGTCCTGCGTCTGTTCGCCGACCTGCTCGAACGAGGCCCCCGGCTCGGTGCGGGCCTCGACTGGAAGACGAGTCTGCAGGAGCTCACCGCCGAACGTGGCCTCGGTGTTCCCGCCTACGAGATCACCGCCACCGGTCCCGATCACGACAAGGAGTTCACTGCCACCGCTCTCATCGCCGGCAATCCCTACGGGACCGGTATCGGGCGCACCAAGAAGGAAGCCGAGCAGAAGGCCGCGTCGGCTGCGTGGAATGCGCTGACCGACGGCGACACTGCCGAAGCCGGAGCCCCCCGTGCACAGTCGGATGACGCCGCGCAGTCGGATGACGCCGCGCAGTCCGGATCCACCGAGGGCAACTGACCGCAGGTGCCGGAACTTCCCGAAGTCGAGGTGGTCCGTCGCGGACTCGACGCTCACGTCGTCGGCGCGACGGTGGATTCGGTGCAGGTGCTGCACCCCCGTGCCGTCCGCCGGCACGAACCCGGGCCGCGTGATCTCGCACTGCAGGTGACCGGTCAGAAGGTCGCCTCCGTCGAACGCCGCGGCAAGTACATGTGGCTGGTGCTCGAGCCGGCCGACCTGGCCCTCGTGGTGCACCTGGGGATGAGCGGGCAGATGCTCGTGCAGCCGCCGAGCGTCCCCGACGAGAAGCACCTGCGTATCCGCGCCGTCCTCGACAACGGCGCCGATCTGCGTTTCGTCGACCAGCGCACCTTCGGAGGCTGGGCCCTGGCGCCGCTCGTGGAGGTGGACGGCGATCGACTGCCGCTGCCGGTCGCGCACATCGCCCGCGACCCGATGGATCTCCGCTTCGACCCGGACGCGGTCGTGGCCGTGCTGCGCACCAAACACACGGAGATCAAGCGTGCGCTGCTCGACCAGACCGTCGTCTCCGGAATCGGCAACATCTACGCCGACGAAGCGCTCTGGCGCGCAAGGATTCACGGGAACCGGCCGACCGACGCGCTGTCGCGACCGAAACTCCGGTCGGCACTCGACGCTGCCACCGAAGTGATGGCCGAGGCGCTCGGACAGGGCGGTACGTCGTTCGACGCCCTCTACGTCAACGTCAACGGGGAGTCCGGTTACTTCGAACGCTCCCTGAACGTGTACGGGCGAGAGAACGAGCCGTGCCGGCGATGCGGCGCCCCGATCCGCCGTGAGAAATTCATGAACCGCTCGTCGTACAGTTGCCCGAAGTGTCAGCCCCGACCGAGAACGACCCGGTAGCGCACGCGCATACCGGGCTGTTCGGAGCAGTGTCGGTCAGATGTCGAAGAACACCGTCTCGGCACCGCCGTCCGGGGTGTCCTGCAGCCGGATGTCGATCGTGTACACGGTGCGGCCGTCGCGCTCGGAACGCGACGCGATGAGGGTGGTGCGCCTCACCTCCCATTCGATGCCCTTCAAGACGGGATCCTCGGCGTTGAGTTCGGTCTCGTCCTCGAAGTAGACCCGCGTGTGCAGCCCGAGGTTGATACCGCGCGCGAAGATCACCAGCAGGATGTGAGGTGCCGAGACGGATCCGTCGGGATTGGTGACGGCACCGGGCTTGATCGTCTCGATCGTGAACACGCCGGTCTCGAAGTCGCCGCCGGTGCGTCCCCAGCCTCGGAAGTTCGGATCGAGGTCCGTGTCCTGCTCGTCGTCGGGATGCGCGTACCGGCCGTGGGTGTTCGCCTGCCAGCTCTCGAGCAGCGCGTCGCGCACCGGGGTGCCGGTGCCGTCGATGACGCGGCCCTCCAACACGATTCGCTCGCCCTCGGTCTCGTCGGTGACGAGGACGTTGCCGAAGTTGTTGTCGAAGATGTCGAAGCCGGCCTGCTGCGGCGCCAGACCGATGTGGACGTAGGGACCGCCGGTCTGCGAAGGCGTCTCCGGGAAATGCGTGACCATCGGGCGGGGGAGGAGCGGGGGCACGGGCCGGTAGGGATCGGTGGGCAGGCTCATCGCGGGGCTCCCGGCAGGTCGGTGTTCTCGAAGAAGGTGGCGCGTCGCCCGCGCAGGGTGATGTCCCAGCGGTAGGCGCGCGCGTCGAACGGGGCGTTCGAGGCGGGATCCTCCTGGGCGATCAGGCTGCGGAGCTGGTCCACGGTCGGGATCGTCCGCGCGATCGGGCACTTCTCGATCAGCGGGTCGCCTTCGAAGTACAGCTGGGTGATCAGGCGCTGCGCCCATCCGCGGCCGAGGATCGACACGTGGATGTGCGCCGGGCGCCAGGCGTTGCGGCTGTTGCCCCACGGATAGGCGCCCGGCTTGATCGTCCGGAACCGGTAGTAGCCGTTCGCGTCCGTGAGCATCCGCCCGCAGCCGCCGAAGTTCGGATCGATGGGCGCGAGATAGGTGTCCTTCTTGTGGCGGTACCGGCCACCGGCGTTGGCCTGCCACACCTCGACGAGTGCACCCTCGACCGGATTGCCGAACTCGTCCTCGACGAAGCCGTGGACGATGATGCGTTCACCGATCGGCAGGCCGTCCTTCGAGAAGTTCAGGATCAGGTCGTTGTCGAGGGAGCCGAGCTCGTCGCTGCGGAAGACGGGGCCGGTGATCTCCGACAGGGTGGGCTTCGGCGTGATGAGCGCGTTCTTCGGTGCGCGCAGCACCGACGTGCGATAACCGGGAGTGAGCGCGGGTGGGTGCAGTGTGTGGTCGCGCTCGACGTATTCGTCGCTGGGCATGCGATCTCCGATCTCTGAGCGGTGAGGACCACCATATGGTGAAGAAAAACTCATGTAAATTGACAAAATCGCCGTTTATCAATAACTTTCGGTGATGCAATCCGACAGGGGTCTCTCCTCATCCGTGCCGGACCAGGCCCGACGGATCCGCCTCCGGCACCTCCGGTGCTTCGTGACCGTGGCGCGCGAAGGGCAGGTCGGACGCGCGGCCGAGCTGTTGCAGCTGAGCCAGCCGGCCGTCACGAAGACCCTCAACGAGCTCGAGGTGCTCGCGGGAGCGAAACTCCTCGACCGCGGCCGACACGGTGCGCGCCTCACCGCGGCGGGTCACCGCTTCCTGCGATACGCGCAGGACGTCACCATCTCATTGGACGCAGCGGTGGCCGCACTGGCGGGAGCGGCCGAACCCGCTCGCGAGCCGCTGCGGATCGGGGCCCTGCCCACCGTGGCCGGGTCCGTACTCCCCGAAGCTCTGGCGGAGTTGCGCCGCGTGCGCGCCGATCTGGACATCCGGATCCGCACCGACCCCAATGCCGTCCTGCTGTCGGCGCTCGCCGCCGGCGCCCTCGACGTCGCCCTCGGACGCATGGCCGAACCCTCCCGGATGGTCGGGCTGTCGTTCGAGCTCCTGTACGCCGAGACGCTGATCCTCGTCGTCCGGCCCGGCCATCCTCTCGCCGAGCGTTCCGCCTCCGTCACCGACGCACTCGAACACCCGCTGGTGGTCGCGACCCGCGGAACCGTGCCCCGCCACGCGACCGAGGCACTGTTCGAACGTCACGGCCTGCGACTGCCGGCCGGGCTGATCGAGACGCTCGATCTCGCTGTGGCCCGGGGGGTGGTCCGGCGCAGCGACGCGGTGTGGATCACCACGGAACGTGCGGCCCGCGACGACCTCGCCGACGGGGTGGTCCGGCGCCTGGACGTACCCACCGCGGGCACCGTCGAGCCGATCGGAGTGCTGCGACGCAGTGCCGACACGTCGTCCGCGGCGCTCGAGGATTTCGTGACCATCCTGCGCGCTGTCCCCGTCGACGGGGCATGGCAGGATTTCCCCCATGGCTGACCAGACTTCCGACCTTCCCGCCACCGAGCTGTGGGTCGAGCGCACCGGTACGCGTCGCTACACCGGCCGCAGCTCGCGCGGCGCCGAGGTACTCATCGGCTCGGAGAGCGTCGAGGGCGTCTTCACTCCGGGTGAGCTGCTCAAGATCGCACTCGCCGCCTGCTCCGGCATGAGCTCGGACTTCCCGTTGTCCCGCCGGCTCGGCGACGACTACGACGCGACGATCCGCGTCTCCGGAGCGGCGGACCGCGAGACCGAGGTCTATCCGCACCTCGAGGAGGAGATGATCCTCGACCTGTCGGAACTCGACGCCGACGCCCGCGACCGGCTCATCGCCCTCGTCGAACGCTCCGTCGACAAGGTGTGCACGGTGGGTCGCACCCTGAAGGCGGGCACGAAGATCTCGCTGGCGATCACCGCCGAGGATTGACCGATGAGCACCCCCGCAGGCATCGAACGGCTCACGGCGTGGGTGCACGGCCGCGTCCAAGGGGTCGGTTTCCGTTGGTTCACGCGTGCCCGCGCACTCGAACTCGGTCTCGTCGGGCATGCGACCAACCATCCCGACGGTCGCGTGATGGTCGTGGCCGAAGGCCCCCGGCCCGCGCTCGAACAGCTCCTCGCGTGGCTGCGATCCGGCAACACCCCCGGTGAGGTGCGGCTCGTCGTCGAATCGTGGGATCCCGCGCGCGGCGACCTCACCGGTTTCGTCGAACGCTGACATCCGTCCTGTTCGTCCGTTCGGCTTGGTATCCTGCCGCGATCGGGTGGAAGCGGCCGGCGGGTCGCGGTCGGCGAGGGGGAGACATATGGGCAGGCGTGCACGTTCGACGATGGTGGTGGCAGCAGCCGCCGCTGTGGCAGTGGCACCCCTGGCCGCAGCACCGGCGGCGGCCGGTCCGGCTGCCTGCGCCCCGCGGTCCGTCACGACGGTCGCGTCGGGGCTCGGTGTCCTCGAGAACCTGGCGTTCGACGAGCGGGGCGGTCTGCTCGTCTCGGACACCTCCTTCGTCGGCCCCGGAGCGCTGCACCGGATCACTCCCGACGGCAGTGTGACCACCGTGCTGCCCGAGGTGACCGGTCCGGGCGGCATCGTCGTCGACGGTCCCATCGTGTACCTGAACGTGGGCAACACGACCGTCTCGGGGCTGGCCGGGATCGCCGACGGCACGATCGACACGCTCGACCTCCACACCGGTGAACGCGGCACCCACGGCACCGGGCTGGTCATGCCCAACGGCCTCGGCCGGCTGTCGGACGGATCGATGCTCGCCTCGCGCGATCTCGGCGAGGTCGGACTCTCTCTCGTGCCCGCCGGCGGTGGTGAGGCCCGCGTCGTCCGCACCGATCTCGGATCCGTCAACGGCATCGCCGTCGACCGCGACACCGTCTACACGGTGACGACCTTCGAGCACGTCAACCGGCTCCACATCCTCGACGCACGCGACCTCGAAGGACCCGTGCGCAGCATCGACCTGCCCGGGCCGGGGTTGCTCTCGATGCCCGACGATCTCACGATCGGTCCCGACGGCGCGCTGTACATCGCGCTCAACCTCGCCGGCGCCGTCCTGCGGGTCGATCCGGCGAACGGGCACAGCTGCCGCATCGTTGAGGGCATCCCGCTGATGTCCTCGCTCGCCTTCGGCTCGGGACCGGGCTGGGACCCGAACGTCCTGTACACGACCGGTTTCGACGGGGCGGTCCGCGCCGTGCACCCGGCCTAGGAAAGCGGTCACAACCCGCCGGTAGAGTTCTCACCCATGTACCTCAAGAGTCTGACGTTGAAGGGCTTCAAGTCCTTCGCCTCGTCGACGACTCTGCGTTTCGAACCGGGTATCACCTGTGTGGTCGGACCCAACGGGTCCGGCAAGTCGAACGTCGTCGACGCACTCACCTGGGTGATGGGGGAGCAAGGTGCGAAAGCGCTGCGCGGCGGCAAGATGCAGGACGTCATCTTCGCCGGAACCACCGGGCGCCCGCCCCTCGGACGCGCCGAGGTCACGCTCACCATCGACAACTCCGACGGCGCGCTGCCCATCGAGTACTCCGAGGTCTCCGTCACCCGCCGCATGTTCCGCGACGGTGCGGGTGAATACGAGATCAACGGCAGTTCCTGCCGTCTCATGGACGTCCAGGAGCTGCTGTCCGACTCCGGTATCGGCCGCGAGATGCACGTCATCGTCGGGCAGGGCCGCCTCGCCGCGATTCTCGAATCCCGCCCGGAGGACCGGCGCGCCTTCATCGAGGAGGCCGCCGGCGTCCTCAAGCACCGCAAGCGCAAGGAAAAGGCGCTGCGCAAGCTCGACTCCATGCAGGCCAACCTCGCCCGCCTCACCGACCTCACCGCCGAACTGCGCCGTCAGCTCAAACCGCTCGGCCGGCAGGCCGAGGTCGCGCGTCGCGCCCAGACCATCCAGGCCGACCTCCGCGATGCGCGGTTGCGCCTTGCCGCCGACGACCTCGTCACCCGCCGAGCCGAACTCGCCGGGCACGACGAGCAGGAAAAGATGGTCCGGGAGCGCCTCGACACCGTTCTCGCGGCGTTCGACGACGCGAACGCCGAACTCGCCCGTCACGAACAAGCTCTCGCGCAGCTCACGCCGGGAGCCGAAGCGGCGTCGCAGACCTGGTTCCGCCTGTCGGCCCTCGCCGAGCGCGTCTCGGCGACCGTGCGGGTCGCGCAGGAACGCGCACGGCACCTGCACGCCGAACCCGAGGACCGCTCCGGTCAGGATCCGGACGAGATGGAGGCCCGCGCCGATCGGATCGCCGCCGAAGAGGCGGAACTGATCGAGGCGGTCGAGATCGCGCACGGAGCCCTCGAAGCGGCCCGCGAACAACTCGCCGCGCAGGAGGAGTCCGCGGCCGCCGCCGAACGCGCGCATCTCGCCGCGGTCCGTGCCGTCGCCGATCGGCGCGAGGGCCTCGCGCGCCTCGCCGGCCAGGTCGACACGATGCGGACCCGGGCCGAATCGATCGACGCCGAGATCGCGCGCCTGACCGTGGCCATCGAGGAGGCCCGGCTGCGTGGCGTCGAGGCCCAGGCCGAGTTCGAGACCGCTCAGGCGCGCATCGACGATCTCGACGCCGGCGAAGTCGACGCCGACGCCCAGCACGAACGAGCGCTCGAAGCACAGCGACTCGCCGACGAACGGGTCGCCGAACTCCAGCAGGCCGAACGCGCCGCGGGTAAGGAGGTCGCGTCCCTCGGCGCCCGCATCGAGGCCCTCTCGATGGGACTCGAACGCACCGACGGTGCGGCCTGGCTGATCGACACGCGCTCCGGCGACGGACTCGTGGGCCGATTGGCCGACCGGCTGCGGGTGGCTCCGGGATACGAGGCCGCCGTCGCGGCGGCCTTCGGCGCGGCAGCCGACGCGCTCGAGGTGGAGTCGGCCGATGCGGCGGTCGCGGCGGTCGCCGCGCTGGTGGAGGCCGATCAGGGAAGGGTCGCGTTCGTCCATCCGGGCCCCGCCGCTCCCGCCGACACCGGCGGCCTGCCGGCCGGCGCCCGATGGCTCCGCGAGGTCGTCGAGTGTCCCGCCGACCTCCGCGGGGGCGTCGACGGCCTGCTGGCCCGCACCGTCGTGGTCGACGACCTGCCCACCGCCCTGGACGTCTGCGCGACCCGGCCCGGCCTGCGCGCCGTGACGCGCGGGGGAGACCTCGCCGGCGCGGGCTGGGTGGTCGGCGGTTCCCACCGTGCCCCGAGCACTCTCGAGATCCAGGCGGCGATCGACACCTCCCGGGCCGGTCTCGAACAGGCCGAACGCCGCTCCGAGGAACTGGCCGCAGCCCTGGCAGGCGCCCTCGCGGAGCAGGCCGAACGCGCCGAATACGTCGAGCAGACCCTCGCCGCGCTCAACGAATCCGACGCCGCGATGTCCGCCGTCTACGAGCAACTCGGCCGTCTCGGTCAGGCGGCACGCACTGCCCATGCCGAATCCGGCCGACTCGCGGCCCAGCGCGCCGAAGCGGAGAAGGAACGTGACGCGGCGCGCGAGAAGCTGGTGGAGCTCGAGGAGCGACTGCGTCTGGCCGAGGACGACTCGGCCGGGACCGGCGACGGAGCCGGGACCGAGCACACGGCCGCCGAACGGGAGATGGCCGCAGCCGCTCTCGCCGAGGTGCGGGCCGTCGAGGTCGACGCGCGACTCGCGGCGCGCACGGCCGAGGAACGCGCCGAAGCGCTTCGGGGCAAAGCGGATTCGCTCCGTCGCGCGGCGCAGGCCGAACGCGAGGCCCGCGCTCGTGCCGAACGCGCTCGCGTCGCGCGACGGCAGGCCGCGGCCGTCGCCGCTGCGGTGGCCGAATCAGGGCAGCGACTCGCCGAACAACTCGAGGTGGCCGTGGCGACGGCACTCGCCCAGCGCGACGACCTGAACCGGCGCCGCGCCGAATGCGCCGAGCAACTCGAACGGGCCCGCGAACTCGTCCGCGAACTGTCGGCGCAGCGCGACCAGCTCACCGACGCGGTGCATCGTGACGAAGTGGCCCGGGCGCAGGCCTCGCTCCGGATCGAGCAACTCGAACAGACCATCCTCGAGCAGCACGGCATCGCCCTCGACGACCTCGTGGCCGAGTACGGCCCCGACGTGCCGCTGCCGCCGACGCCGCTGGAGATGGCCGAGTACGAGCAGGCCCGCGAACGCGGCGAACAGGTGGTCGCTCCGCAGCCGATGCCGTACGACCGGGCCGCCCAGGAGCGGCGGGCCAAACGCGCCGAGAAGGATCTCGCGACGCTCGGGCGTGTCAACCCGCTCGCGCTGGAGGAGTTCGCGGCCCTCGAGGAGCGGTACAACTTCCTGTCCACCCAGCTCGAGGACGTCAAGGGTGCCCGCAAGGACCTGCTCGCCGTCGTCGAGGAGGTCGACGCGCGGATCCTGCAGGTGTTCACGGAGGCGTACGCCGACGTCGAGCGCGAGTTCGAACAGGTCTTCGCGAAGTTGTTCCCCGGCGGTGAGGGACGGCTGGTGCTCACCGACCCGAGCGACATGCTCACCACCGGCATCGAGGTCGAGGCCCGCCCGCCGGGCAAGAAGGTCAAGCGGCTGTCGCTGCTGTCGGGTGGCGAGAAGTCGCTCACCGCCGTGGCGATGCTGGTCGCCATCTTCCGGGCGCGACCGTCACCCTTCTACGTCATGGACGAGGTGGAGGCCGCGCTCGACGACACCAACCTCCGGCGGTTGATCGGGCTTTTCGAGCAGCTGCGCGAGAAGTCCCAACTCATCGTCATCACGCACCAGAAACCGACGATGGAGGTCGCCGACGCGCTGTACGGCGTGAGTATGCGGGGCGACGGCATCACCCGGGTCATCTCGCAGCGACTGCGCGGACGCGAGATCGCGACACCGGTCCCCGAACCGGAGGAAGAGCTCCAGGCCTGACAGTATGGGTGCGTGAGTACCGGAGCCTGGATAGTCATCGCCGCCGCGCTGGCGGTCGTTCTCGTCGCGCTCGTCGTCGGCCTGACCCTCTACCGTCGGCGGCAGGTGTCGCTCAAGGCGCCCGAGACCCCGCAGCTCGATTCCGCAGAGACCAAGGACCGCTCCGGCGGTTACAAGGCGCAGAGCGGATTCAATTTCTCGCAGGGGACGGCCGCCCCTCCGGCGCCGGCACCCCGGCCGGCGCCGAAGCCCGCACCGAAACCCGAGCCGGCGCCTCGTACCGTGCCGCTGCCGGAGGAGATCACCGAAGCTCCGCCGAGCGCCCCTGCGGAGCCGAAGGTCGCACCTCCGAAGGTCGAACCGAAGCCTGAGCCGACGGTCGAGCCGAAGCCGGTCGAACCCGAGCCGGTCGAGCCCGAGGTCGTCCCGGCACCGGAGCGACCCGCTCCCGAACCCGTCGAGCCCGAGGTCGTCCCCGCGCCGACGCCGGAACCGGAAGTCGCGCCGACGCCGGAACCCGCTACGGAGGCGGTCGTCGAGCCGGAGGTGCTGCCCGCACCCGCAGAACCGGCCGGGCCGGCAGCTGTTCCCCCGGCCGCCCCGATCGAGGAGATCGAACCCACCGCGGGTCGCCTGGTGCGCCTGCGCGGCCGTCTGGCCCGTTCCCAGTCGGCGGTCGGCAAGAGCCTGCTCGGTCTGCTCGGCGGCGGCGACCTCGACGAGGACTCCTGGGAGGAGATCGAGGACACGCTGCTCGTCGCGGACCTCGGTGCCGCCACGACGACGAAGATCGTCGACCGTCTGCGTGAGGAGATGGCGGTGAGCAACGTGCGCAGCGAGGCCGACGCCCGGGCTGTGCTGCGCAGCGTGCTCGTCGACGAACTCCGTCCGGAGCTCGACCGTTCCATCCGGGCGCTCCCGCACGAGGACCATCCCGCGGTTCTCCTCGTCGTCGGCGTCAACGGCACCGGCAAGACCACGACGACCGGCAAGCTCGCGCGCGTGCTCGTCGCCGACGGACGACGGGTGCTGCTCGGTGCCGCCGACACCTTCCGTGCCGCGGCCGCCGACCAGCTCCAGACCTGGGCCGAGCGTGTGGGTGCCGAGGTCGTCCGCGGCAAGGAGGCCGCCGATCCCGCCGCGGTCGCGTTCGATGCCGTGGCGAAGGGCATCGACAACGGGGTCGACGCCGTCCTCGTCGACACCGCCGGACGCCTCCACACCAAGACCGGCCTGATGGACGAACTCGGCAAGGTCAAGCGCGTCGTCGAGAAGAAGGCCGCCGTCGACGAGGTGCTGCTGGTCCTCGACGCGACGATCGGCCAGAACGGTCTGATGCAGGCCCGCGTGTTCGCCGACGTCGTCGACATCACCGGGGTGGTGCTCACCAAGCTCGACGGCACCGCCAAGGGCGGCATCGTCTTCCAGGTGCAGCACGAGCTCGGCGTCCCGGTCAAGCTCGTCGGTCTCGGTGAGGGCGCCGACGATCTCGCTCCGTTCGAACCCGAGGCGTTCGTCGACGCTCTGCTCGGCTGATCCGTCCCCGGGTCCTCCGGCCGCTGTCCGCTCGTGCGGACAGCGGCCGGTTTCGTCGGCGGGGTGCTGTGTCCGAAGTGTGAAACAAGGATGAAACAAGGTCGGTTCCTGCGTTCACGCCCATGAAACAGCGCGGCGCCTCCACGGAAACATCCGGGCAGCAAGCTTTCCCTCGACAACGTGCCGATCGGCGCGGCCTACAGGGAGGTTGCAAGTGGAGGAAGTGGTGAACACAGGCGACGCGGCGTGGATGCTGATGGCTGCGTCCCTCGTGCTGCTGATGACCCCGGGCCTGGCGTTCTTCTACGGTGGGATGTCCCGGTCCAAGTCCGTGCTGAACATGATGATGATGTCGTTCGGGTCCATGGCGGTCATCGCGGTGATCTACGTCCTGTGGGGCTGGTCGATGTCCTACGGAACCCAGAACGTGCTCGGCATCTTCGCGAACCCGTTCGAGCAGTTCGGTCTGCAGGGCGCCATCTACGGCGAGGACGGGGAATTCCTCGCCGGTCTCGGCAACTACCCGCAGATCATCGATATCGGTTTCCAGGTGACCTTCGCGATCATCACCACCGCGCTGATCAGCGGTGCGCTGGCCGAACGCGTCAAGTTCGGTACGTGGATGGCGTTCGCGGCGATCTGGGTGACCTGCGCCTACTTCCCGCTCGCCCACATGGTGTGGGGTGGCGGTCTGCTGTCGGGTTCCGAGGACAGCATCGCAGCCGCACTGTTCGGCACCGTCGACGACGGCGGAGAGGTCGTCGCTTCGGTGGCCCCGATCGACTTCGCCGGCGGCACGGTCGTCCACATCAATGCCGGTATCGCGGCTCTCGTCCTGGCGATCGTCATCGGCAAGCGCGCCGGCTTCGGACGCACCGCCTTCCGCCCGCACAATCTGCCGTTCGTCATGCTCGGCGCCGCACTGCTGTGGTTCGGATGGTTCGGCTTCAACGCCGGTTCGGCATTCGCGGCCGACGGCCTCGCAGGCCTGGCCTGGGTCAACACCACCACGGCCACCGCTGCCGCCATCCTCGGCTGGCTCCTCACCGAGCGCATCCGTGACGGCAAGGCCACCAGCCTCGGTGCCGCGTCCGGTGCCGTCGCCGGTCTCGTGGCCGTCACGCCCGCTGCCGGCTCGCTGAGCCCGGTCGGATCGATCGCCCTCGGTGTCGTCGCCGGCGTCCTGTCCGCCCTCGCCGTGGGCCTGAAGTACAAGTTCGGTTACGACGACTCGCTGGACGTCGTGGGTGTCCACCTCGTGTCCGGCCTGTGGGGGACGGTCGCCATCGGCTTCCTCGGCACCGAGACCGGATTGTTCTACGGTGGCGACTACAAGCAGCTCGTCATCCAGATCGTCATCGCAGTCGTCGCCCTGGTGTTCACCGCGATCGTCACCGCCGTGATCGCCTTCGCACTCAAGCCGATGGGCTGGCGTGTGAGCGACGAAGAAGAGGCCCGCGGTATCGACGAAGCCGAACATGCGGAATCCGCATACGACTTCGCGCCGGCTCTCAAGTGATAAGAAGACCACGACAGCGAGCAGGGATGACAGCGGCCAGCGGGCTCTGGGAAGGATGAGGAAATGAAGCTGATCACGGCGATCATCAAGCCGTTCACGCTCGAGGACGTCAAGGCCGGCCTGGAGCAGGCCGGAGTGCTCGGAATGACCGTCAGCGAGGTGCAGGGGTACGGCCGCCAGAAGGGCCACACCGAGGTCTACCGCGGGGCGGAGTACTCCGTCGACTTCGTCCCCAAGGTCCGGGTGGAGGTCGTCGTGGACGACTCCGTTGTCGACAAGGTCGTCGAGACCATCGTCGAGGCGTCCCGTACCGGGAAGATCGGCGACGGCAAGGTGTGGGTCACCCCCGTGGAAGGTGTGGTCCGGGTCCGTACCGGAGAACGAGGTTCGGATGCGCTCTGACCCCCAGGGGTCCGACTCTCGAGGCCCTGATCCCGCTGCGCCGGCAGTGGGGTCGGGGCCTTCGGTGTCCTCGGCCCGCACGCCCGCACCCGCGGGAGCCGCCGATCTCACGGCAGCCCGTGACGCCCTGCTCTCCGGCGGCCCCCGCAGCCGCCGCCTCGACACCGTGGCCCTGCGTCACGCCCTGGTGGACCTGCACGAATTCTGGTTGACGACGAAGGGCTCCGAACTCGGCATCAGGCGCGAGGGCGGTTTCGCCATCGTCGCGGTGGGGGGCCTCGGTCGTCGCGAGATGCTCCCGTACTCGGACCTCGACCTCATCCTTCTCCACGACGACATGGCGCCGGCCGTCGTGTCGAAGGTTGCCGACCAGCTCTGGTACCCGCTGTGGGACGCGCACATCAAGCTCGACCACAGTGTCCGGACGGTGCCCCAGGCCCTGCAGGTGTTCTCCTCCGATCTCACGGCCGCGCTGGGGATGCTCGAGGCGCGGCACATCGCGGGCGACGCCCAGCTGAGCAATCTCCTCATCGGCGGCGTACGACGTCAGTGGCGGACCGGCATCCGGTCCCGCTTCGACGAACTCATCGAGATGACCGAGGGGCGATGGCAGCGCAGCGGGCAGATCGCCCACCGAGCCGAACCCGACCTCAAGAGCGGTCGCGGCGGGTTGCGGGACGTGCAGTTACTCAATGCCCTGTCCGTTGCGCAGCTCACCGACGGCATGCCGGGGCTCGGACCGGACGTCCCCGGTGGTGGCCTCGCGGCCGCCCACCGGCGACTGCTCGACGTACGCACCGAACTGCACCGCGTCGCCGGTCGCTCCCGCGACCAGTTGCGTGCGCAGGACGCGGACGAGATCGCCGCGGCATTGCGGATCGGCGACCGCTTCGATCTCGCCCGGGTGCTCACCGAATCGGCCCGTACCATCAGCTATTCCGTGGATGTCGGTCTGCGCACCGCGGCCAACTCGCTGCCGCGGAAAGGTCTGTCGCGGCTGCGTCGCGGACCGGTGCGGCGTCCCCTCGACGAAGGGGTCGTCGAGCACGGGGGAGAGGTGGCCCTCGCGCGGGACGCGCATCCGCGTCGGGATCCGGGTCTGACCACGCGAGTCGCTGCGGCGGCCGCACAGGCCGGTCTGCCGGTCTCGGCGGCCACCCTCACCCGGCTCGCCGATCACGCCCCGGAACTGCGGGAACCCTGGCCTCGCGAAGCCCTCGACGACTTCCTGGTGCTGCTCGGTTCGGGGCGTCGTGCGGTCGACGTCATCGAGTCGCTGGACCGGACCGGACTGTGGGGACGCCTACTCCCCGAATGGGGTGCGGTACGCGACCTGCCGCCGCGTGACGCCGTCCACACGTGGACCGTCGACCGGCACCTCGTCGAGACCGCCGTCTACGCGAGCGAACTGACCACGCGGGTCGCCCGTCCGGACCTGCTCGTGCTCGGGGCGTTGCTGCACGACATCGGCAAGGGGCGCGGCGGCGATCACAGCGTGGTCGGTGCGGAGCTGACCTTGCAGATCGGGCGGCGGATGGGAGTGTGGCCCTCGGATCTGGCGCTGCTCACCGCGATGGTGCGGCACCACCTGCTCCTGCCGCACACCGCGACCCGGCGCGACCTCGACGATCCGGAGACGGTCGCGGCGGTGGTCGACGCCCTCGACGGCGATCCGGTGCTGCTCGACCTCCTCCACGCCCTGGCCGAAGCGGATTCCCAGGCCACCGGCCCGGGGGTCTGGGGCGACTGGAAGGCTTCGCTGATCCGGGAACTCGTGCGCCGCTGCCGGATGATGATGGCGGGCGACGAGCTGCCCGCGCCGGATCCGATCGATCCCGTCCTCGCGAACCTCGCCGAGGACGGTGCCCTGCACGTCGCACTCGAACCGCGTGAGGACGGCCGCAGCTTCACGGCGACCTTCCTCGCCCCCGACGAGCGGGGTGTGCTCTCCGACGAGGCCGGGGTGCTCTCGCTGCACGGTCTGCGCGTGCTGTCGGCCTCCATCGGCAGCCACGCAGGCAGCACGGTCAACACGTTCGTGGTGGCCCCGAGGTTCGGCTCACCACCCGAGGCGGCACTGCTCCGGCAGGAACTCGTGCGGGCGCGATCCGGCGACCTGGATCTGCTCGGTGCGATCGAGGCCAAGGACCGCGCCGAACGCGAGAGTCGCCTTCCCGAACGAACGGCCCGGGCGGTCCCCGTCGGCGCCGCGCTCGCGCCGCCGCGGATCATCTGGTTCGACGGGTCCGAGTCGGACCAGGTGGTGCTCGAGATCCGCTCGGAGGACCGGATCGGTCTGCTGTGCCGTCTCGCGGACGTCTTCGAGCGTGTCGGGGCCGACGTGCGGTGGGCGCGGGTGAGCACACTGGGTTCGACCGTGATCGACTCGTTCTGTGTCGATCTCGCCGGCGCCCACACCCGTGTCTCCCGGGAACATCTCGAACGGGAACTCCTCTCCGTCCTGCCCGCTCCCGGACCTGCCGCGCCCGCCGGCGCATCGTGACCGCGCGGGTGGCCCGCCGTACGGCGTGGCCACCCGCGGTCGCGACGGATCGCGAGCGGTTACCCTGGTTCGCAGCATTGTCCGCATCTTCGTCAGAGCTCAGGAGCGCATTCGGTGTTCGAATCCCTTTCCGACAGGTTGACAGGGGTCCTGAAGGACCTGCGCGGCAAGGGGCGGCTGTCCGACGCGGACATCGACGCGACCTGCCGCGAGATCCGGCTCGCCCTGCTCGAGGCCGACGTCGCACTGCCCGTCGTGCGCGAGTTCATCAAGAAGATCAAGGTGCGCGCCAAGGGTGCCGAGGTGCACGGCGCGCTCAACCCGGCCCAGCAGGTCGTCAAGATCGTCAACGAGGAACTCGTCGGGATCCTCGGTGGCGAGACCCGGCGGTTGCAGTTCGCGAAGACCCCGCCGACGGTCATCATGCTCGCCGGTCTGCAGGGTGCCGGTAAGACCACCCTCGCGGGCAAGCTCGCGAAGTGGCTCAAGGCGCAGGGGCACACGCCCATGCTGGTCGCCTGCGACCTGCAGCGTCCCGGCGCGGTCACCCAGCTGCAGGTGGTCGGCGAGCGGGCCGGCGTGACGGTCTTCGCTCCCCACCCCGGCACGTCCGTCGGCGGCGGCGAGAACGAGCTCGGTGTCACGGCTGCCGACCCGGTCGCCGTGGCCGAGCAGGGTATCGCCGAGGCGCGCACCAAGCAGTACGACGTGGTCATCGTCGACACCGCCGGTCGCCTCGGTATCGACCAGGAACTCATGGCGCAGGCCGCGGGCATCCGCGACGCCGTGCAGCCCGACGAGGTGCTCTTCGTCCTCGACGCGATGATCGGTCAGGACGCCGTGAGCACCGCCGAGGCGTTCCGCGAGGGCGTCGGCTTCACCGGCGTGGTACTCACCAAGCTCGACGGCGATGCCCGCGGTGGTGCCGCGCTCAGCGTCCGTGAGCTCACCGGCCAGCCGATCATGTTCGCGTCCACCGGTGAGAAGCTCGAGGACTTCGACGTCTTCCACCCCGAGCGCATGGCCAGCCGCATCCTCGGTATGGGCGACGTACTCACCCTGATCGAGCAGGCCGAGCAGGTCTTCGACGCCGAGCAGGCCGAGGCCACCGCCAACAAGATCGGTTCCGGCGAGCTCACCCTCGAAGACTTCCTCGAGCAGATGATGGCCGTGCGCAAGATGGGGCCCATCGCCAACCTCCTCGGCATGCTGCCCGGGGCCGGGCAGATGAAGGACGCCCTCGCCAACGTCGACGAGAAACAGCTCGACCGCATCCAGGCGATCATCCGCGGCATGACGCCGGAGGAGCGCGCCAACCCGAAGATCATCAACGGCTCGCGAAGGTTGCGTATCGCCAACGGTTCCGGTGTGAAGGTCTCCGACGTCAACCAGCTCGTCGACCGGTTCTTCGAGGCCCGGAAGATGATGACCGCGATGGCCGGCCAGATGGGCATGCCCGGTGCGCGCAGGAACCAGCGCAAGAAGGGCAAGAAGGGGAAGAAGGGCGGTCGCGGACCGACGCCGCCGAAGGTGCGGGGCGGTATGCCCGGCGGCTTCCCCGGTCTGCCGGGTGGCATGCCGGCCGGAATGCCCGACCTGTCGAAGATGCCGAAGGGGCTCGACGAGTTGCCTCCGGGTCTGGAGAACTTCGACCTGTCGAAGCTGAAGTTCCCCAAGAACTGAGCCGGGCCCGGGACGACGGTCCCGCGCCTGTGACAGCGCAACCGCGAGGCGTGCGCGGGGTCACCGGGTGCCGGTTTCGTCCTGGCTCGCGCGTCTGGCAGAATGGTTCGCTGTCGTCGCATCCGGTTACGTACCGCGCGGCGGTCACAGGTTGGTGGCAAAACCGGGCGTGCCAGAAGGGCGCGTCGTCCGAATTGCACGTGACACGCGCCTCGGCGCACCCCGAAGGAGAAACAGCAGTGGCTGTCAAGATCAAGCTCACCCGTCTCGGCAAGATCCGCAACCCGCAGTACCGCGTGGTCATCGCGGACTCGCGCACCCGTCGCAACGGCCGGGCGATCGAGACCATCGGCAAGTACCACCCGAAGGAAGAGCCCTCGCTGATCGAGATCGACTCGGAGCGTGCGCAGTACTGGCTGGCCGTCGGCGCGCAGCCGACCGAGCCGGTCCTCAACCTCCTCAAGATCACGGGTGACTGGCAGAAGTTCAAGGGTCTGCCGGGCGCCGAGGGCACCCTGAAGAAGGCGGAGGCCAAGCCGTCCAAGCTCGAGCTGTTCCAGGCTGCTCTCGCGCAGGCCGAGAACGAGCCGGCTGCCGAGGCCGTCACGCCCAAGAAGAAGAAGGCTGCCAAGGAAGAGTCCGCCGAGGCGTCCACCGAGGCCGAGTCCACCGAGGCCGCCGAGTAATGAGCGCCGTGGTCGCCGATGCCGTCGAGCATCTCGTTCGTGGAATCGTCGCCCATCCCGACGACGTCCGCGTCGACCTGATCGCGGGCCGTCGGGGCCGCACCGTCGAGGTGCACGTCAATCCCGACGACCTCGGCAAGGTCATCGGCCGGGGCGGTCGCACCGCGACCGCTCTGCGGACCCTCGTCACCGGAATCGGTGGCCGGGGTATCCGTGTCGACGTCGTCGACACCGACCGCTAGGCGAGCGTCGATGGAGCTCGTCGTGGGCCGTGTGGCCAAATCGCACGGCATTCGAGGCGAAGTCGTCGTCGAGGTTCGCACCGACGAACCCGAGGAGCGCTTCGCCGTCGGCACGGTCCTGCGCGGCCGCAAGCCTCGCGACAAGCACCTGCACGAGTACACAGTGGAAGCCGCCCGGGAACACTCCGGGCGGCTTCTGCTGCGCCTGCAGGGCATCGACGGTCGCGACGCGGCCGACGCAGTGCGCGGGGTGCTGTTCGTCGTCGACAGCGCCGATCTGCCTCCGTCCGACGATCCGGACGAGTTCTACGACCACGAACTCGAAGGCTTGACGGTGCGGATCGTCGCCGGTCGCCCCGACGGCGGCACCGAGATCGGCACCGTCCGCGAGGTCCTGCACACCGCGGCAGGCGAACTGCTGTCGATCCGTCCTGCCGGGCAGGAGCGCGGAGAGCTGCTGATCCCGTTCGTCACCGAGATCGTGCCGACGGTGTCGGTCCGCGAGGGTGTCATCGAGATCGATCCGCCCGACGGTCTGCTCGACCCCGATTTCGGCGAACCCCCGTCCAAGAAGAAGTCGAGCGAGGGGAAGCAGTAGTCCGTGCGGCTCGACGTCGTCACCATCTTTCCCGAATATCTCGAACCTCTGCGCGTCGCGCTGCTCGGCAAAGCGATCGACAAGGGGTTGATCTCCGTCGGTGTGCACAACCTGCGCGACTGGACGCACGACGTGCACAAGGCCGTCGACGATTCGCCCTACGGTGGCGGACCGGGCATGGTCATGAAACCCACGGTGTGGGGGCCGGCGCTCGACGACGTGCTGGCAGGTCCCGACGGCGAGACCGATCCCGAGGTGCTGCTCGTCGTTCCGACCCCCGCCGGTCGCCGCTTCGATCAGGCCACCGCGCAACGCTGGTCGCAGGAGAAGCGGATCGTCTTCGCGTGCGGACGGTACGAGGGTATCGATCAGCGCGTGTTCGACGATGCCGCGCGGCGCGTGCGCGTCGAGGAGGTGAGCATCGGCGACTACGTCCTCATCGGCGGTGAGGTCGCCGTGCTCGTCATGGTCGAGGCGGTCGTCCGGCTGCTGCCCGGTGTGCTCGGCAATCAGCAGTCGCACCAGGAGGATTCGTTCTCCGACGGGCTTCTCGAGGGCCCGAGCTACACCCGGCCGGCAGTGTGGCGCGATCTCGAGGTGCCGCCGGTGCTGATGTCCGGCGACCACGGCAAGGTCGCTCGCTGGCGCCACGAGCAGTCGCTGGAGCGCACCCGTGAGCGGCGCCCCGATCTGCTCCCGTCCGACGACTGACGCCGGATCGGTCCGCTCTCAGGGGCGATGGGCGGTTCCGAGGGTCGTCTCGACCGCCAGCGTGACCGTCTCGCGCGCGTGCTGCGCGCTGCCGTCGTCGGTCGCGTCGTAGAGCGCCGTGTCGGGCAGGAATCCCGTCTCGTACAAGGGATCCGACTCGTCGTAGGTGACGGCTTCCCGTGCGGCCACCACGACCACGAACCGGTGGTCGGCGCCGAGGAAACCCGTGGACAGATGGAGCCATTCACCGGCCAGGCAGCACATCCACCCCTGTTTCACGCCCAGATCGGTGGAGTCGCCGACGCCCTCGGGGAGCCCGAAGCTCTGGTCGTATCCGTCGACACCCTCGTCGGTGTACTCCGACAGGTGGCCGACGATCCGGGCAGCACTCTCCTCGCCCGACGCGCTGTCGCCGAGCAGATCGTCGTACCAGGTCAGTATGTCCGACGCCGTCGTGGTCGTGTTCCACCACCAGGACTCCGGGTCCGGGGGAGTCGTACCGGTCAGATTGTGCCGTTCCACGGCATGCTCGACGATCTCGGGACCGCCGTAGGCCTCCCACAGAACCGTCGCGGCGTTGTCGTCCGACGACCGCAGCATCGAACGGATCAATTCCCGGTCCTCGTCGGCGAGCGTCACCTCGCCCACCGCCTCGCGGTACAGGACCTCCTCGGCGATGAACAACTTCACCGTAGAGGCCGTCTCGAAGGGTTCGTCCGATCCGCCGACGACGCGGGTCCCGGATTCACGGTCGAGCACGGCGACGGTGAGGCGCGCTCCCCGGCTGTCGGCGAGCGCGACGGCGGCGTCGATCTGTCGGGGGAGCTCGGCCGTCGACAGCGAGACGTTGCGCTCGTCGAGACCGGCGTCCGCGATCGAGGCGAGGCCGAGCGCCTCGTGCGGGAGCGGATGGGGATCCATGGAATCGCAGCCGGATACGACCAGTGTGGCGGCCGTGCACAGCATCATCGCGCCCGATCGTGCGCGTCCGCGTGTGCGCTTCATGTCCGGTCCCTGCATTCCATTGTGCTGTGGACAATAGCGCCGGTCCACTCGGGATCCTGCAGGGACCCCATGCGGTCACGGGCGCGGGGCGCCCCGTGCGGTCACGGGCGCGGCCGGGGAAGGCAACTGTAGGGTCGTTCGACGTGACGACCCAACTCGACACCGTGAACCGGCGGATCGCCCAGGAACTCGACGTCCGCGAAGACCAGGTCGCTGCGGCCGTGGGTCTGCTCGACGGAGGTGCGACCGTGCCGTTCGTCGCGCGCTACCGCAAGGAGGCGACCGGCGGGCTCGACGACGCCCAGTTGCGCACCCTCGAGGAACGCCTCCGTTATCTGCGCGAACTCGACGAGCGCCGCACCGCGATCCTCGAGTCGATCGAGACGCAGGGCAAGCTCGACGACGCGCTGCGTGGCCAGATCATGCTCGCCGACACCAAGGCTCGGCTCGAGGACATCTACCTGCCGTTCAAGCCGAAGCGGCGTACCAAGGCGCAGATCGCCCGTGAGGCCGGTCACGAACCCGTCGCCGACGCGCTCATCGGTGATCCCACCACCGATCCCGCCGGGTACACGCCCGAGCAGCTCGACGGTGCGCGCGCCATCCTCGTCGAGCGTTTCGCCGAGGACGCCGATCTCGTCGGCGAACTGCGTGAGGCGATGTGGACGCGCGGCAAGGTGACCTCCACCGTGCGTTCCGGCAAGGAGATCGACGGCGCGAAGTTCTCCGACTACTTCGAGTTCTCCGAGCCGTTCACCCAGCTCCCCTCGCACCGCATCCTCGCCCTCCTGCGCGGGGAGAAGGAGGAGGTGCTCTCGTTGTCGCTCGATCCCGAGGCCGACGAGACCGTCCCCGGCGAACGTAGCTACTACGAGGGACGGATCGCCACCCGTTTCGGCATCGCCCACGAGGGGCGCCCCGCCGACACGTGGCTCCTCGACACCGTCCGGTGGGCATGGCGTACCAAGCTGCAGATGTCGCTCGCACTCGACATCCGGATGCGGCTGCGGCAGTCCGCGGAAAAGGACGCGGTCGACGTGTTCGCCGCGAACCTCAAGGATCTGTTGCTCGCTGCCCCGGCCGGCACCCGCCCGACGATGGGCCTCGACCCCGGTTACCGCACCGGGACGAAGGTCGCGGTCGTCGACGCGACCGGCAAGGTCGTCGACCACACCACCATCTATCCGCATCAGCCCCACAACAAGCGCGACGAGGCCCTCGCGGTGCTCGCCGCGTTGGTCGCGCGGCACGGTGTCGAACTGATCGCGATCGGCAACGGCACGGCGTCGCGTGAGACCGACGCTCTCGCGACCGAACTCGTCTCCCTGGCGAAGGTGCCCGGGCTGACCAAGATCGTGGTGTCGGAGGCGGGAGCGTCCGTCTACTCGGCCTCGGAGTACGCCACCAAGGAGCTTCCGGACCTCGACGTGTCCATCCGCGGTGCGGTCTCCATCGCGCGCCGCCTGCAGGACCCGCTCGCCGAACTCGTGAAGATCGACCCGAAGTCGATCGGTGTCGGCCAGTACCAGCACGACGTGTCCGAGACGATGCTCGCGCGGTCGCTCGGCGCGGTGGTCGAGGACGCGGTGAACGCCGTCGGTGTCGACGTCAACACCGCGTCGGTTCCGCTGCTGGCCCGCGTCTCCGGCATCACGGGTTCTCTGGCCGACAGCATCGTCGCCCACCGCGACCAGCACGGTCCGTTCCGTGCGCGGACCGCACTCGAGGACGTTCCGCGTCTCGGCCCCAAGGCCTTCGAGCAGTGCGCGGGCTTCCTGCGCATCCCCAGCGGCGACGATCCGCTCGACGCGTCCGCGGTGCACCCCGAGGCGTACCCCGTGGTGCGCCGGATCGTCGACCGGACCGGCAGCAGCGTCCGCGAACTCCTCGGCAACACCGCCACCCTGCGGAAGCTGCGGCCGGACGAATTCGCCGACGACCGCTTCGGTGTCCCGACCGTCACCGACATCATCTCCGAACTCGAGAAGCCCGGCCGCGACCCGCGTCCCGAGTTCAAGACCGCGACCTTCGCAGCCGGTGTCGAGAAGGTCGCCCACCTGAAGCCCGGCATGGTCCTCGAGGGCGTGGTCACCAATGTCGCGGCGTTCGGCGCGTTCGTCGACGTCGGAGTGCACCAGGACGGCCTCGTCCATGTCTCCGCGATGTCGCGCAGCTTCGTGAAGGATCCACACGACGTCGTCCGATCCGGCGAGGTCGTCAAGGTGAAGGTCCTCGAGGTCGACGTCGCCCGCCAACGCATCGGTCTGACACTGCGACTCGACGACGAGATCCCCGCGCCGGACGCCGAGAAATCCGGAGATCAGCCGCGCGGAGGTGCCCGGCGGTCAGCGAACCGGAGCGGTGGGAACCAGGGCAGCGGGCGGGGCCGGAACGGTCAGGGCAAGCGTGACCAGCAGGGCCGGGGCGGCGACCGCCGTTCGGCACCTGCCGCGTCCGGGTCGATGGCCGACGCGCTGCGACGCGCCGGTTTCGGCAACAACTGACCCGAATCACCGGGTCACTCCTGCAATGCTGTGGACATGAATCCACGGTGGCCGGGGTGATCCGGTGATGCTCGACTGGGTGCGGCGCGAGATCGTCGATCAGGGCCACCTGCCGCTGCTGGCCTTCTTGCTCGGCTTCGTGGCCGCGTTCGTCTTCATCCGGATCAGCGTGCGGTTGATCCGGGCACAGGTGCGCTGGTGGCCCGGCAACATCACCCCCGGTGGGCAGCACGTGCACCACGTGGTGTTCGGCGTCGTCACGATGGTGATCGCCGGCGGGGGACTGATCGCGATCTCCGAGGACTCGAACCGGGTCGCCGCCACGGTCCTCGCCGCGGTGTTCGGCATCGGCGCCGCACTGACCCTCGACGAGTTCGCGTTGATCTTCTATCTGAACGACGTGTACTGGGAAGAGCAGGGGCGGGTCTCCGTCGACGCCGTCTTCGTGGCGATCGCCGTGACCGGGATGTGGCTGCTCGGCCTGCGCCCGTTCGAACTGGGGGACGCCACGAACTTCGAGGACAGCGGTGACTGGGCCGAACGGGCCGGCCTCGTCGTGGCCGTGCTCGTGAACCTCCTCCTCGCCGCGATCGTCCTGGCGAAGGGCAAGATCTGGACCGGTCTGGTCGGGCTGTTCGTCGTTCCGCTCCTGTGGGTCGGGGCGATCCGGCTCTCCCTGCCGGGTGCCCCTTGGGCGCGTTGGCGGTACGGCGAGCGGTCGCGCCGGATGAGCCGGGCGCTCGAGCGCGAACGTCGAGTGCGACGTCCGGTGATCCGCGCCAAGATCTTCGTGCAGGACCTCGTCGCGGGGGCCCCGACGCTCGAGACCGTGCGGGGCAGTGTGGAGCACTCGCGTACCGCGACCGAGGCGGAACTGGACCGGCGGGTCCGTCCGGCCCCGCCGCCGATTTCTTCGATCGATGTTCCGTCTGGCACAATGGACGGGTTGCCCCGTTCGGGCACGCCTACCTGACCTGGGCACGAACCGGTCGAGCCCGCCACACGGCGGTCGCCGCCAGGTTCCTCTGCTCGAGCGAACAAGAGGATGAACAACCGATGAACACCCTGGACTTTCTGGACGCCAAGTCGCTGCGCAACGACATCCCGGACTTCCGTCCCGGCGACACTCTCGATGTGCACGTCAAGGTCATCGAGGGCAGCAAGGAGCGCGTGCAGGTCTTCAAGGGCGTCGTGATCCGGCGTCAGGGCGGCGGTGTCCGCGAGACCTTCACCGTCCGCAAGGTTTCCTTCGGCGTGGGCGTGGAGCGCACCTTCCCGGTGCACAGCCCCAACCTCGCCAAGATCGACGTGCTGACCCGTGGCGACGTCCGCCGTGCGAAGCTCTACTACCTGCGTGAGCTGCGCGGCAAGGCTGCCAAGATCAAGGAGAAGCGCTGATCTTCGGCCGCCGAGAAGCCCTTCGGGCTGCTCGGCGCGGCTCTCGAGCCACCCGATAGAGCATCCGACGACCCGGTCGGGACCCATGTCCCGGCCGGGTCGTCGTCTTTGCGGGGATGGTCCGTTACCGGGCGGCGGGGTCGACGGTCGTCCTCGGAGGTCCGCCCTGCGGCAGACGCTAGTCTGTCGAGGTGGCAGATTCCCCGCACGATCCGGCCGGACCGGACGTGAACCGCAACGACGTTCGAGGTTCGGCTCGGAGCGATCGAGCCGACGGTGCACACCACCGGCGCGAGGACCCCGCAGCGAACGACACCGCCCCGAAGGCGAAGAAACAGAAGTCCTTCTGGCGCGAGTTGCCGATCCTCATCGTCGTCGCTCTGGCCCTGAGCTTCCTGCTGCAGACCTTCGTGGCGAGGGTCTACCTCATTCCGTCCGAATCGATGGAGCCGACACTGCACGGCTGCCCGGGCTGCACCGGCGACCGCATCGTCGTCGAGAAGGTGGGATACCGCTTCACCGATCCCCGGCCCGGCGACGTCATCGTCTTCGAAGGACCCGACTCGTGGTCGTCGGGCTACGTGTCCACTCGTTCCGACAACGTCGTCGTGCGGGGACTGGAGGAAATCGGCTCCCTCGTGGGTGTCGTGCCCCCGGACGAGAACGATCTCGTCAAGCGCGTGATCGCGGTCGGTGGTCAGACGGTGGAGTGCTGCGACGACCAGGGTCGCGTCCTGGTCGACGGGGTGCCGCTCGACGAGCCGTACGTGACCATGGACTTCCCGTTCACACCGGGTGTCGTCACGTGCGAGACCGAGGTGCCTTCCGGGCGGTGCTTCGGACCCGTCACGGTTCCCGACGGGCACGTCTGGGTGATGGGCGACAACCGGAGCAACTCCGCCGACTCCCGTTACCACGTGGGCGACGAGCATCAAGGCGCCATCCCGCTCGAGAACGTCATCGGAAAAGCCCGCTTCATCGTGCTGCCTCCCGGCCGATGGGGCCTGATCGAATCACCGGAGATCCTGCCCTCGTGACTGCTTGGCCACCTCGCCCTGTGATCCGCCGATCCTCGGGACTGCGCACGATGGAGTCCGCGCTCGTGCGCTGCGGTCTCGGTCCGGTCGCGGGGGTCGACGAAGCCGGCCGCGGGGCCTGCGCGGGTCCGCTCGTCGTGGCCGCCTGTGTGCTCGGCGATCGGCCGCACGCCGCCCTCGACCGGCTCGACGACTCCAAGAAGCTCACCGAACGCACACGCGAGGAGCTGTACTCGGTCATCGTGCGACGCGCACCGGCGTGGAGCGTCGTGGTGATCCCGGCGACGGAGGTCGACGCGATCGGCATCCACGTCGCGAACATCGAGGGCATGCGACGGGCGGTCGCAGGCCTGTCGACTCCACCCGGTTACGTGCTCACCGACGGTTTCCGGGTGCCCGGACTGCCCGCTCCGTCCCTGCCGGTCATCGGGGGCGACGCGGCGGCCGCGTGTATCGCGGCGGCCAGCGTCCTGGCGAAGGTCACCCGAGACCGCATGATGGTCGAACTCGACCGCGAGGTACCGAAGTACGGCTTCGCGATACACAAGGGCTACAGCACACCGACGCACATGGCGGCGTTGGCCGAGCACGGCCCGTCGCCGCATCACCGGCGGTCGTGGGCCAATGTGCGCTCGGTGTGCGGAGTGCCCGCGGTGCGTCGCCGGTTGTTCGCCGATGACCCGGGTCGTCGCCCGTACACCGACGATGTCGGGCGTCGATTGTTCACCGACGAGGCGGATGCGGGATGATTGCAGGACACACCAGAGTGGGAGGACACCGAGACCGATGAGTGCCGAGGATCTCGAGAAGTATGAAACCGAGATGGAACTCTCGCTGTACAGGGAGTACCGGGACATCGTCGGTCAGTTCGCGTACGTCGTGGAGACCGAGCGCCGGTTCTACCTGGCGAACGCGGTCGAGTTGCTGCCGCACAACGCCAACGGCGAGGTGTACTTCGAAGTGCGCATGTCCGACGCCTGGGTGTGGGACATGTACCGTCCCGCACGCTTCGTCAAGCACGTCCGCGTGATCACGTTCAAGGACGTCAACATCGAAGAGCTCGACAAGCCCGAACTGAGACTGCCCGACAAGCTGGGCTGACGATCACGGGGATGGACCCGCGCCGAGCGGCCGCATCCTAACGGGGACGCCGGCACCGAGCGGTTCCCCACGACGTTCCGACTGCGGTTGTCCACAGGCACCGCACTCGTCCACAGATCCCGCGATCGCGCACTCGGCGGCCGAATCCGCGGACCCCGGTACCCCACAGTGAGGGTATGCAGGGGAGAAACAGGACAGGGCACAACCGGGATCTGGGCGCGCGAGGTGAGGATCTCGCCACGGAATACCTCGAATCGACCGGCATGGTCGTCCTCGAACGGAACTGGCGCAGCCGTTACGGCGAACTCGATCTGATCGTGCAGGACGGAGCGACCGTCGTCTTCGTCGAGGTCAAGACCCGCACGGGTACCGGTTACGGCACCCCGGCCGAAGCGGTGACGCCGGCGAAGGCCGAACGTATCCGCCGCCTCGCCGGACTGTGGCTGTCGGAACAGACGCGCCGCTGGTCGCATATCCGGGTCGACGTGGTGACCGTGCTGCTCGCGCGGGGCCGTGCGCCCGAGATCACCCACCGCAAGCAGGTCCTCTGATGGCGCTCGGGCGCGCCTGGTCGGTTGCGGTCTCCGGGATCGACGGACAGGTCGTCGAGATCGAAGCAGACATCGGGCGAGGTCTGCCCGGTGTGACGATGGTCGGGTTGCCCGACACCGCGCTTCAGGAATCGCGCGACCGGGTGCGCGCCGCCGTGTCGAACTCCGGGGCCGCGTGGCCGGATTCGAAGGTCGTCCTCGCGTTGTCGCCGGCCACCCTGCCGAAGGTCGGCAGTGTCTACGATCTCGGGCTGGCCTGCGCGGTGCTAGACGCCGCGGATGTCGTGCCGGCCGAGGCCGTCTCCCGGACGGTGCTGCTCGGCGAGCTCGCGCTCGACGGCCGGGTCCGCCCGGTGCGCGGTGTGCTGCCCGCCGTGCTCACGGCGAAGAGGCACGGCTGGTCGCGCGTGGTGGTGCCGGCCGCGACGATGACCGAAGCGGCGCTCGTGGACGGCATCGACGTCTACGGCGCCGAGACGCTGCGCGAGCTGGTGCTGTGGCTCCAGGGAGACGGTCCGCTCGAACGACCCGATCCGCGTGCCCTTCCGCCCCGTGCGGTGCGCGGCGACCTCAGCGAAGTGGTCGGCCAGCACGAGGCGCGCCGCGCGATCGAGGTCGCCGCGGCCGGGGCGCATCACCTGATGCTGACCGGTCCGCCCGGAATCGGGAAGACGATGCTCGCACAGCGTCTTCCGGGGATACTGCCGGACCTGAGCGAGAGTCATGCCCTCGAAGTGACGGCGATCCATTCGGTGGCGGGCACCCTCACCAGCGATCGCCCTCTGGTGACCGAACCGCCGTTCATCGCACCGCATCACACGGCGTCGGTGAGTTCCCTGATCGGAGGAGGAACGGGAATGGCGAAACCCGGCGCGGTGAGCCGGGCGCACCGCGGCGTGCTCTTCCTCGACGAGGTCGCCGAGATGGGAACGAAGGTCCTCGAAGCGCTGCGGACACCGCTCGAGGACGGGGAGGTGCGCATCGCCCGCCGGGACGGCGTCGCCCGATATCCGGCCCAGTTCCAGCTGATCCTCGCGGCCAATCCTTGTCCGTGCGCACCTCCACGCGATGCCGACTGCGTGTGTGCGCCGACCGCGCGCCGCCGCTATCTCGGACGCCTGTCCGGCCCCCTCCTCGACCGCGTCGACCTGCGCGTCCGGATGCAGGCCGTCGCGACGAGCGCACTGATGGGGGAGACCGGCGAGAGCACCGGCGAGGTGCGGGCGCGGGTCGCCCGGGCGAGAGCCGCAGCGGGTGAGCGGTGGGCCGAATACGGCTGGGCCACCAACGCCGAGGTTCCCGGTCCGGCCCTGCGCCAGAAGTTCCGGCTCCCGCGTGCCGCCCTCGAACCGGTCGAATGGGCGCTGCGCAAGGGCGCGATCACCGCCCGCGGGGCGGATCGGGCACTGCGGGTCGCGTGGACACTGAGCGACCTCGAGGGTTCGGATTCGCCGTCGGCGACGCATGTCGCCGCCGCACTCGACTTCCGGGATCGAGGTGTCGCGTGAACGAGAAGCCGGACGAACGCCGCTTGGCCTGGGCATATCTGTCCACCGTCGCGCAGGGTGCGTCGCGGTCGTTGTCGGCGGCGGTCGATGCCCGGGGAGTGGTCGAGGTGGCGGCCTCGATCCGCTCGGGTTCGACCCCCGACGAGCTCTCGGCGCGGTACTCGGTTCGGGCGCATCTCGATACCGCGGCCCGGGATCTCGAGCGTCTGGGGCGGGCCGGAGGGCGGCTGGTGACGCCGGACGACGACGAATGGCCCGCGTGGCAGATGCTCGGCTTCGGCACCCTCGACACCGCGACCGACGCCGAGGGGCCACCCCTCGCACTGTGGGTATGGGGGAGCCGGCGGCTCGACGAACTGGCCGAACGCGCGATCGGCGTCGTCGGAACCCGCGCCGCGAGTGGTTACGGTGAACACGTCACCGCGGAGATCGCCGGGGATCTCGCCGCCGATGGGTGGACGGTCGTGTCCGGGGCCGCCTTCGGCGTCGACGCGGCTGCGCATCGCGCGGCGCTCGGGGTGGGCGGCACCACCGTCGCGATCCTGGCGTGCGGTGTCGACCGGGCGTATCCGGCGGCACATACGACGATGCTGCGGCAGATCTCCGAGTCCGGACTGGTGGTCAGCGAGTATCCGCCGGGGACGACCCCCGCTCGGTACCGGTTCCTGGCCCGGAACCGGCTGATCGCGGCCCTGTCGGCCGGCACCGTGGTCGTCGAAGCGGGGTGGCGCAGTGGTGCGCGCAACACCGCGGCGTGGGCGAGACGACTCGGCCGACCGGTCATGGCGGTGCCCGGACCGGTCACCTCGGCGGCCTCACAGGGATGTCACCGCATGATCAGGGAAGGAGAAGCCCGCCTGGTGGGCGTGGCGCGCGACGTCGTCGAGGAGTGCGGTCCGCTGATGGCGGGCGGGGACGACGACCGCGACGGCCTGTTCCGCCGCGAGCTGGACGGACTGTCGGGCGACATGGCACTGGTCTACGAGGCGCTTCCGGCGTCGAACGTCAGTGATCCGGCGATGGTGGCCGAGTCGGCGGGGCTGCCGATCGAGCGGGTGCGGGCAGCACTGCCCCTGCTCGAACTCGACGGACTGGTGGAGACCACGGACGGAGGATGGCGGCGGACGTGACCGGTGCCCCGAGCGTCGATCACTCGGTAGAGGTGCCCGCCGTCGGCTCGTCGTCGACGTACCAGGCGCGGTCGTCGCGGTTCCACTTCACCGCGCCGCGATGTGCCTTGCGGAACTCCTTGAGGACTGCCCGGTCGATCGACGGGTGGCCGTTGTCGTTGACGTAGATCCAGTCGGAGCCGAACTTGGCGTCGATCGCGTCGACCATGTCGGTCTGGGTGACCCTGCGTTCGGTGGTGATGATGTCGGTCATCCAGGTGGCGATGTCGGCCGCGGTGGTGCTCATGTTCTCGAGCCTAGAGCGTCGCCGATCGTGACGTCCCCGCCGCACCCCGCCGCAGAGTACGGTGGCGCAGTAATAGGTAACCCTAATTTGGAGGTCCGGTGGCTCCGAAAGCGCCCGCATCGACGACACTCACGGTCCTGCGGACCGAGACGATCGGCGAGCATTTCGTTCGTGTCGTGCTCGGTGGGGACGGATTCGGCGAGTTCCCCGCCCGCCCGGAGACCGACAGTTACGTGAAGATCGAGTTGGCGGCAGGGGACGAGACCGTCGTCCGCACCTATACCGTCCGGCGCGTCGACCCCGACGCCCGGGAGATCTGGATCGACTTCGTCGTCCACGGCGACGAGGGTGTCGCGGGACCGTGGGCTCGATCGGTGCAGCCGGGCACGCAGGTCGTGGTGCGGGGTCCCGGCGCGGGTTACCGGCCCGATCGCTCCGCCGACTTCCATCTGCTCGCCGGCGACGAGACCGCGCTCCCCGCGATCGCGGTTGCGCTCGAGGATCTTCCGGCCGATGCGAGGGGAGCGGTCTTCCTGGAGGTCATCGGGCCCGGCGACGAACTGAAACTCGATGCCCCGGCGGGGGTGGACGTCACGTGGCTCCATCGCGGTGTCGCGGCCGGTGACGCCGGTGCCGACCTGATCGACGGCAACTCGCCGCTCGTCGCCGCGGTGAAGGCCTTGCCCTGGCCGGGCGGCGACGTGCAGGTCTTCGTGCACGGTGAGGCCGAGGCCGTCATGAAGCACATCCGGCCGTACCTGCGGAAGGAACGGGCCGTACCGCCGGCACGCGCGTCGATCTCGGGTTACTGGCGTCGCGGACGCACCGAGGAGGGCTTCCGAGTGTGGAAGAGCGAACTGGCGGCCGTCGAGAGCAACTGACGGCCGGCGGTTCGCGTCAGCTCGAGGACTCGCGCGCCGGCACCGCGGCCGAGTCACGCGCCAGCACCGCAGCGGAGGCAAGCGCGAGTCCCGAGCAGATCACGATGGCGACGGCCATCGGGATACCGGTGCCTTCGCCGCCGAGCCCGACGAGGGGGGAGACCACGGCGGCGAGACCGAACTGGGAGGCACCGATCACGGCGGAGCCCGTACCGGCCGCCTTCGGGACCTGCGACTGGGCCAGCGCGGTGGCGTTGCCCAGCGTCAGGCCCATCATGCTGATCGCGACGAACAGCAGCGGCAGGATCAGCGCCGCGACGTAGCCGACGACGACCATCGTCAGCAGCAGCAGGGTGCCCGCCGTGAACATGGTGGTCACACCGAAGAGCAGCAGTGTCCGCACCTCGAACCGGCCGATGAGGCGGGTGTTGACGGCGTTGGCCAGCACGAGACCGGCCGAGTTCACGGCGAAGACCATCGAGAACTGGCCGGGGCTCAGACCGAGGATGTTCTGCGTGACGAACGGCGACGCCGAGATGTACGAGAACATCGCGCCGAAGCCCAGGGCCATGGCGGCGGCGTAACCCACGAAGCGTCGCTGCCGGAGGACGTACCCGAAGTTGCCGGCCATCGTCTTCAGGCCGCCGCTGTGCCGTTTCTCCGGCGGAAGGGTCTCCGGGACGAACGCGAAGGCGCCGGCGGCCATCAGGACTGCCAGGCCCGTGAGCACCCAGAAGATGCCGCGCCACCCGATCGGATCCAGCAGCACCCCGCCGAGAAGCGGCGCGGCGACGGGTGCGATGCCGCCGATGATCATCATCAGGCTGAACAACTTCGCCGCCTGATTGCCCCGGGCCCGGTCGGCGATCACCGCGCGGGCGAGAACGATGCCGGTGCCGCCGCTGAATCCCTGGATGAGACGCGCCGCGATCAGAATCTCGACGGTGGGCGCCATCGCGCAGATCGCGCTGCTGACCGCGAGGACGATCGTGCCTGCGAGGATCAGCCGTCGCCGGCCCCAGCCGTCCGAGAGCGGACCGACGAGCAACTGACCGAGTCCGAGCCCCGCCATGAAGGTCGTGAGGGTGAGCTGAACGCCGACGGTCGAACTGCCCAGGCTCTCCGCCATGACGGGAAGTCCCGGAAGGTACATGTCCGTGGCGAGCGGCGCGATCGCCGACAGCAACGCCAGGGCGCACAACATCGGTACCGGGATCGTTTTGTTCACGAAAACACCTTAGTCGGCGCGGGTCGTTGCACCCGGAGCCGTCGTGCCGCACGGTGGACGCATGCGAGGTGACAGTTCCGACATGCTCCCGGCGACACTGGCCGTGCATCTCGACGACTTCGTCGACCATCTCCGCTTCGAAGGCAACCGCTCGGAACACACGATCCGCGCCTATCGGACCGATATCCGCTCGCTTCTGCAGCACCTCGCCGACCGGCACCCGGAGGCGCGCATCACCGACCTCGACCTCGATCTGCTGCGCTCGTGGCTCGCCGGGATGGTGACAGGGGGCGCGGCGCGCGCCACGCTCGCGCGGCGCACGTCGTCGGCACGCGTCTTCACCGCATGGCTCGAGCGCACCCGGCGTCTCGACACCGACCCGGCGACGCGCCTCGTCTCGCCGCGCCCGCACCGGTCGCTGCCCGCGGTACTCCGCGACGATCAGGCGCTGGAGATCATGGAGGCCGCGAAATCCGGTGCGCGCGAACTCGATCCTGTCGCCCTGCGGGATCGCCTGATCGTCGAGCTGCTCTACGCGACCGGAATCCGGGTCGGGGAACTCTGCGCTGTCGACATCGACGATGTGGACGCCGAGCGCCGAGTCGTCCGGGTCCTCGGCAAGGGCGACAAGGAACGGATCGTCCCCTACGGAGCTCCCGCGGCGGATGCGATCGACGCGTGGCTGCGTCACGGACGCCCGCACCTCGTGCACCCGTCGTCGGGTGCGGCGCTGCTGCTGGGCAAACGTGGCGGGCGGATAGATCAGCGGCAGGTCCGGTCCGTGGTGCACGAGGCCGTCTCGTCGGTGCCCGGCGCACCCGATCTCGCGCCGCACGGCCTGCGGCACAGCGCTGCCACGCACCTGCTCGAAGGGGGAGCGGACCTGCGCGTGGTCCAGGAGGTGCTGGGACATTCGAGTCTGGCCACCACGCAGCTCTACACACACGTCTCGGTGGCCCGCCTGCGCGCCGCGCACGATCAGGCCCATCCCCGCGCCTGATCGGCTGCCGACGAACCCTCCCGGTTTGATAGCGTGCGCCGGCACCATCGAATCGGGGGAACAGATGAGACGCAACGATCCGAGTCCTGCCGTGCCCGCCTGGCTGCAGGACCCACCGGAATCCGAGACCGACTCCGCGCGTCGCGGCTTCCGCCGCGCGGGCCGGGGCGCCGAGGCATCCGGCCCTTCGGCTCCGCCCGGCGACGGTGCGTCCGCTCCGGTTCCCTCCGCTCCGCTCGGGATGACGGCATCCGTACCGCTCGGCATGGCGCTGCGGCCCCGGATCACCACGGACGAGAGTTCCGTGCAGGAAGTGTCGGAGCCGGTGGCCGCACCGGCCCCCGCATGCCCGGAATCCGCCGAGACGATCCTGGGCGAGGTGGCCGAACGCGAGTCGGGTTCCGATCCCGCGTCGGTGGAACCGGAATCCGTTTCCGCCGATCCGGCAGCCGAGGGGGTGGCGTCAGGGCCCGGAACCGGGGAGCCGGCACCGGAGGTGCCGGTCCGGGAGACCGCAGAGCCCGACCCCGTGTCCGTCGGTCCTCGTCCGGTACCGATGCTCGATCCCGTCTCACCGCCGACGGACACCGCGGCCGACGACTCGCAGTACGCGGCGCAGCACTTCGACCATCGACCGTCGAACATCGACCTCGCGTCGGGAGTGCTCGTCCGCCGGTCGCGACGTCCGTCGGGGCGGTGGCGGGAGAGTGTCGGCAGACTCACCGGGGGCAGACTCGACGGCGGAAGCAGCGAGCGCCGCGAGGAACTCGTCGCCCGGATCCGCCAGCCGATTCCGGGCGACTACCGGATCGCGGTGCTGTCCTTGAAAGGTGGGGTGGGAAAGACCACAACCACCGTCGGGCTGGGATCGACGTTCGCCTCGTTGCGTGGCGACTGCGTCATCGCCGTCGATGCGAATCCGGACTTCGGCACCCTCGCCCAACGGATTCCGCAGCAGACCACGTCGACGGTGCGGGATCTGCTCGCGAATGCGTCGGGGATCCGCCGGTACTCGGATGTGCGCGCCTACACCTCGCAGGCGCCGAGCCGACTCGAAGTGCTTGCGAGCGAACGTGATCCCGCTGCGTCGGAAGCGTTCAGCGAGGAGGACTACCGCCGCGTCGTCGACATCCTGCAGGTCTACTACAACGTCATCGTCACCGATTGCGGAACCGGGATCATGCACTCGGTCATGCGCGGAGTGCTGGACCTGGCGAACACCCTCGTGCTCGTCGCGTCGCCGGCGGTCGACGCGGCGCGCAGTGCTGCCGCGACACTCGACTGGCTACAGGCGCACGGCTTCTCCGCGCTGGTCGAACGGACGGTCGTGGTCGTCAGTTCTCCCCGGCCGGGTTCGGCGAGCATCGACATGGACGCGTTGACCGCGCACTTCCTCGCTCGCTGCCGCGCGGTGAAGGTGATTCCGTTCGACGAGCATCTTGCCGAGGGCGCCGAGATCGATCTCGATCGGCTCCGGCCCGCGACCCGGACCGCGTTCGTCGAATTGGCCGCGATGGTCGCCGACGACTTCCCCGCCCTCTCGGGCCGGCACGCGGTGCACCAGCCGGGTCGGCGCACGGGGCACTGACCGTCTCATACGGGCAGCAGCCGGATCACCGGACGCTGCACGAGGGGGAGCGGATCGAGGTAGTCGGCGCGTCCGCGGCGCAGCCCCCAGTGCAGACATGCGGGGGAGACGCATCCTTCGTGGCCGGCGGCGACGGTGCCGATGGGATCGCCTCTCGTCACCCGGCGACCGGCGGTGACCGAGGCGTCGACGGGTTCGTAGGTGGTGCGCAGACCGCCCTCGTGATCGATGGAGACCACGGGCTTGCCCGCCACGGTGCCGGCGAACGCGACGACGCCGTCACCGGCGGCCACGACGGTCTGTCCCGCGTGTGCGTCGAGGTCGACGCCGCGGTGTCCGGGGAGCCAGTTCTGCTCGGGAAGATCGAACTGTCTGCTCACCGCGGGACGCGGATCGAGCGGCCAGACGAACCGTCCGGGGTCGGCGGAGGCGGTGCCCGGGACGACGACGGGTGCGGCGAGCGCACCGAGCGGGACGAGCGCGGCGATCGCGACGGGGAGCATCCGCAGGGGAGCGGCAAGGGCCATGTCGCCAGCCTCGTGAATCGGAGTCCTCCGCACCAGTAGGTCGTCGCGATCTGGGGACAACCCGGATCTCTCCACAGCCTCGGTGCCTCCCGGTTAGGGATCCGCGCCCGCTCCGCGTACACTTGTCGGGCGGTCTGTATACGCAGATCGACTTCGCGCGTCCGCGCATCGGTACCGACCCGTTTTCTCCGGGCCGCACCGGAAATGACCGTCGCCGGTCCCGCAAGGGTTCGACGGGCATGTGGACGCCAGGGCGGAGATCGCAAGATCCACCGCGGAAACCGACACGAAAGAGAGAAACAGGCATGCCTGTTGTGACTATGCGGCAGCTGCTCGACAGCGGCGCCCACTTCGGACACCAGACCCGTCGCTGGAACCCGAAGATGAAGCGGTTCATCTTCACCGACCGCAACGGCATCTACATCATCGACCTGCAGCAGACCCTGACGTACATCGACAAGGCGTACGAGTTCGTCAAGGAGACCGTCGCCCACGGTGGAACCGTGCTGTTCGTCGGCACCAAGAAGCAGGCGCAGGAATCCATCGCCGAAGAGGCCACCCGCGTGGGCATGCCCTACGTGAACCAGCGCTGGCTCGGCGGCATGCTCACCAACTTCTCGACCGTCCACAAGCGCCTGCAGCGCCTGAAGGAGCTCGAGTCGATGGAGCAGACCGGCGGCTTCGAGGGACGCACCAAGAAGGAAATCCTCATGCTCACGCGTGAGAAGAACAAGCTGGAGCGCACCCTCGGCGGCATCCGCGACATGGCGAAGGTTCCGTCGGCGATCTGGGTCGTCGACACCAACAAGGAGCACATCGCCGTCGGTGAGGCCCGCAAGCTGAACATCCCGGTCATCGCGATCCTCGACACCAACTGCGATCCGGACCTCGTCGACTACCCGATCCCGGGTAACGACGACGCGATCCGCTCCGCGGCGCTGCTGACCAAGGTCGTCGCTTCCGCAGTCGCCGAGGGCCTGCAGGCCCGCGCCGGCAAGAGCGGCGACGCCGAGGCCAAGCCCGAGGCCGGCGCCGAGCCGCTCGCCGAGTGGGAGCAGGAACTGCTCGCGCAGGCCACCCCCGCCGCAGACGCCGAGGCGCCCGCAGCGGACGCAGCCCCCGCCGCAGACGCAGCCCCCGAGGCCTGATTCGTTGCCCGGCCCCGACCGCTCGATCGAAAGATCATGGTCGGGGCCGTCGCATCGCAGCCCGAGCCCGTCCGCGTGCCGAGGCTGCGCCCCGAGACTTTTCCACCACAGACACAGGAGGCTCGCTTCCATGGCGAACTACACCGCCGCCGACGTCAAGCGTCTCCGTGAGCTCACCGGCTCCGGAATGCTGGACTGCAAGAACGCGCTCGCCGACAACGACGGCGACTTCGACAAGGCCGTCGAGCAGCTGCGCATCAAGGGTGCCAAGGACGTGGGCAAGCGCGCCGAGCGCTCCACCGCCGAGGGCCTCGTCGTCGCCAAGGACGGCGTTCTGGTCGAGCTGAACTCCGAGACCGACTTCGTCGCCAAGAACGACGAGTTCCAGGCTCTCGCCGACAAGGTCGTCACCGCTGCCGCGCAGGCCCGCTCGAACGACGTCGAGGCACTCAAGGCCGTCGAGGCCGACGGCAAGACCGTCGACACCCTCGTCCAGGAGCTGTCCGCGAAGATCGGCGAGAAGCTCGAACTGCGTCGCGTCGCGGCGTTCGAGGGCCAGACCGCCGTCTACCTGCACAAGCGTGCTTCGGACCTGCCGCCGTCGGTCGGCGTGCTCGTCGAGTACACCGGTGAGGGCGACGCTGCTGCCGAGGCCGCTCGCGGTGCCGCGATGCAGATCGCCGCGCTGAAGGCCAAGTACGTCAGCCGCGACGAGGTTCCCGAGGAGGTCGTCGCCAACGAGCGTCGTATCGCCGAGGAGACCGCCAAGGCCGAGGGCAAGCCGGAGCAGGCCCTGCCGAAGATCGTCGAAGGCCGTGTCAACGGTTACTTCAAGGACGTCGTCCTGCTCGAGCAGGCGTCCGTGACGGACTCGAAGAAGACCGTCAAGGCGATCCTCGACGAGGCCGGTGCGACCGTCACCCGCTTCGTGCGTTTCGAGGTCGGCGCCAGCTAGTTCTTCCACTCCTCGACCCCGTCGGTTCACAACCGGCGGGGTCGAGGTGTGTCGGGCCATGCCGCCTCGGGCCCGGAGGCGCCCGCGCGTGTCGCGCGGTGACAGGTGTGGCGTGTCGATCCGCCCGATCTCGGTTCCCCAGGGTGGATGAGGCAGGATGGTAAGGGCCGATTCATGTGCAACCAGAGGAGAGTCATGTCCGACCACGCCCACGATCGGCCCGGATTCCGCCGGGTACTGCTCAAGCTCGGCGGCGAGATGTTCGGCGGTGGCAAGGTCGGACTCGACCCGGATGTGGTGACGACGGTGGCCCAGCAGATCGCAGAGGTCGTGCGCGGGGGCGCCGAGGTCGCGGTCGTGATCGGTGGCGGCAACTTCTTCCGCGGCGCCGAACTTCAGCAGCGTGGTCTCGAGCGTGCGCGGTCCGATTACATGGGCATGCTCGGCACGGTCATGAATTCCCTTGCGCTGCAGGACTTCCTGGAGAAGGAAGGCATCGATACCCGCGTGCAGACGGCGATCACGATGGGGCAGGTCGCGGAGCCTTACCTGCCGCTGCGTGCGCGCCGGCACCTCGAGAAGGGGCGCGTGGTCATCTTCGGTGCAGGCATGGGTATGCCGTACTTCTCCACCGACACCACCGCCGCGCAGCGTGCCCTCGAGATCGGCGCCGAGGTCGTCCTCATGGCGAAGGCCGTGGACGGCGTCTACTCCGACGACCCGCGCACCAACCCCGATGCGGTGCTGTTCGAGGAGATCACCCATCGCGAGGTCATCGAACAGGGCCTCAAGGTCGCCGACGCGACCGCCTTCAGCCTGTGCATGGACAACGCCATGCCGATCATGGTCTTCAATCTGCTGACCAAGGGCAATATCGCTCGAGCCATCGCCGGTGAGAAGATCGGAACACTCGTACGGTCATGAACGGACAACGGAACATGGAGGAACTGCCGTGATCGATGAAGCCCTCTTCGAAGCCGAAGAGAAGATGGAGAAAGCCGTCACGGTGGCCCGGGACGATCTGGCCGGCATTCGGACCGGTCGGGCGAACCCGGGCATGTTCAACCGCATCGTCGTCGACTACTACGGTGCTCCCACGCCGATCACGCAGATCGCCAGCATCAATGTTCCCGAAGCGCGCATGGTCATCGTCAAGCCGTACGAGGCCTCGCAGCTGAACGCGATCGAGACCGCGATCCGCAACTCCGATCTCGGGGTCAACCCCTCCAACGACGGCAACATCATCCGCATCTCGGTCCCGCAGCTCACCGAGGAGCGTCGCCGCGAACTCGTCAAGCAGGCCAGAGCCAAGGGCGAGGACGCCAAGGTGGCGGTGCGCAACGTCCGCCGCAAGGCGATGGAGGAACTCGGCCGCATCCAGAAGGACGGCGAAGCCGGTGAGGACGACGTGAACCGTGCCGAGAAGGAGCTCGACAAGACGACCGCGAAGTACGTCGGTCAGATCGACGAGTTGATGAAGCACAAGGAAGCCGAACTGATGGAGGTCTGACAGTGGGCCGAGCCGACGGGTCCTCCGACCCGCAGCTTCCACTCGGTGCCGGAGCCGACTCCGGTGCCACCCCTGCAGACCCGGCACCGGCGACCGACCCCGGGTCGGAGCCGGTCGAGAAGCCGTCGCGGGCCGGACGTGACCTTCCCGCCGCCTTCGCGGTCGGCGGTGGTCTGGGTGCGCTCGTCATCGGGATCCTGCTGTTCGCCCCGACGGCCTGGCTCGCGGTGGTCGCGGCCGCGATCGGTATCGCGACCTGGGAGGTCACCAAGCGTCTGCGCGAGGCGGACGTGCTCGTCCCCAGACTGCCGTTGCTGGCCGGTGGCCAGGCGATGATCTGGCTCGGGTGGCCGTACGGCACAACGGGTGTGCTGGGCGCGTTCGCGGGCACGGTCGTGGTGACGATGCTGTGGCGTCTGTTCGATCACGGCCTCGTCGCGCAGCCACGCAACTACCTGCGCGACACCGCGGTTGCGGTCTTCGTCGCCGCCTGGCTGCCGCTGCTCGCGTCCGTCGCGACCCTCATGGTCCTCCAGGATCAGGGCGCCCAGCGTGTGTTCTGCCTGATGCTCGTGTGCGTCGCGTCGGACATCGGTGGTTACGCGGCCGGCGTGCTGTTCGGCAAGCACCCGATGGTGCCCGCGATCAGCCCGAAGAAGTCCTGGGAGGGATTCGGCGGGTCGCTCGCGGCGTGTATCGCCACCGGCGTCCTCACCGTCGTCTTCCTGCTGGACGGACCGTGGTGGGTCGGTGTACTGCTCGGTGCGGTGCTCGCCCTTACCGCCACAGCCGGCGACCTGATCGAGTCGCAGGTCAAACGCGATCTCGGAATCAAGGACATGGGCACCCTGCTGCCCGGCCACGGCGGCATCATGGACCGGCTCGATTCGATCCTGCCGTCGGCCTTCGTCACCTGGCTGATCCTGACGGCCTTCGTGTAGCCCGGCCGATGGTGCGTTCGTCGAAGCTCCGTACGCCGACGTCGGGTGGCGGTGTGATCGCCAGCCCCAACATCTGGCACTGGCCCGAGGTGTACGAGGAGGAGAACCGCGCGCAGGACCCCCGTGGCGCCGTGTACGCGGCGCTGCGGCAGGTCGCGGACTGGACCGGTCGCGACGTCGTCGACGTCGGGTGCGGGTCGGGTTTCCACCTTCCGATGTTCGCGGCCGACGCGCGCACGGTGACCGGGATCGAACCGCATCCGCCGCTGGTCGCTGCGGCACGCGCCCGCGTGCGCGATCTTCCTTCGGTCACCGTGGCGGAAGGTTCCGCCGCCGACATGCCTGTGCCCGATGCCTCGGTGGACCTCGTCCACGCCCGCACCGCCTACTTCTTCGGTCCCGGTTGCGGTGCCGGCATCCTCGAGGCGATGCGCGTGCTGCGTCCGGGTGGCGCGCTCGCCGTCGTCGACCTCGACGCCACCGCTCACCCCTACGGCGACTGGATGCGAGACGACCTGCCGCACTACGACCCGGCGGCGGTCGAAAGGTTCTTCGACGCCCAGGGCTTCGACCTGCGCCGGATCGACACGCAATGGGAGTTCCCGGACCGTGCGACGCTGGGGCGCGTGCTCGGCATCGAGTTCGGACCTCGAGTCGCGGCCCGGGCGATCCGGGAGACACCCGGCACGACGCTCACCGTCCGCTACCGGCTGCACGTGCGCCGCAGACCCGCCCGCCTCGAACTCCGCTGAGCCGCGCCCCTCAGCGCGACCGGCCGATGCCGAACATTCTCGCGAGTTCGGTGATCTTCTTCGCCTTCGCGAGATTCGGCAGGTCGCTGCCGTCGCGAACGTTGCGGCCGTCCTCGCCCAGCCGATCGATCACGCCCTCCGCCCAGTCGACATCCGTGGTGTTCGGGCTCAGCGCGACGTTCGCGTACGACGCGCGCTCGGCCGTCATGCACAGCTTGCCGGTCATCCCCATCGAGCGGGTCAGCTCGGCTTCGCGTTCGAGCACGTCGGGATCGTCGCTGAGGGTGGGGCCGTCGATGGGTCCGGGCAGGCGCGCGGCGCGGCTCGTGATGACCAGTCGCGACCGGGCGTACGCCATCGCCATCGGGCTGTCGCTCATACCGGTGTCGCGCCGGAAGTCGCCGCTGCCGAAGACCAGGCGGAAGGTGCCCTCGGCCCGGGCGATCTCGGGAGCCGCCTCCAGACCCATCGCCGACTCGATCAGCACCAGGATGCGGGTGCCCTCCGGCAGACGGTCGGCGGTGGCCTCGACCTGGTGACCGCTCTCGGCCTTGGCGAGCATCACGCCCCGGAGGCCGGGGACCCCGGAGAGCGCGGCGAGATCGTCGGTCCAGAACGACGTGGTGGCGTCGTTGATGCGCACCCAGGCCTGCCCGCCACCGCGAAGCCACGCGACGACGTCGTCGCGTGCCGCCGGCTTGGCCGGGGCCGGCACCGCGTCTTCGAGGTCGAGCACCACCGCATCGGCCGGAGAGCCGGCGGCGGCGTCGAAGAGTTCGGGGGAGCGGCCCGGAACGAGCAGCCACGAGCGTGCGACTTCGGGAGCGACGAGACCGGTCATGATGTCCATCCTCCCGCATTCCCACTCCGGCGCCGGGCGACTCGGAGTGTGCGGAACCGATCGGGACCGATCCCGGACGGGAAGAAACATCACGGCCCCCGAAGGGGGCGAGCATCACAGCGACACCGCGACCCATCCGTCCCGGATCATGGGACAATGGGTGATTATGGCTTCTTCTCTGCCCCTGGTCTTCGATGCGCCCAAGCGTGGTCTGCCGCCGCGCCATCTTGCCGACCTCGACGCAGATCAGCGTCGCGACGCGGTGCGCGAACTGGGGCTGCCGGCCTTCCGTGCCGACCAGCTCGCCCGGCAGTACTACGGACGGCTCGAGGCGGATCCGGCGAAGATGACCGATCTTCCCGCCGCCGTCCGCGACAAGGTGGGGGAGTCGCTGTTCCCGCCTCTGCTCAGCGCGGTCAAGCACATCGCGTGCGACGGAGGGGAGACCCGCAAGACGTTGTGGCGCGCGCACGACGGCACCCTTCTCGAGAGCGTGCTCATGCGGTATCCCGACCGCGCCACGCTGTGCATCTCGAGCCAGGCGGGGTGCGGCATGGCGTGCCCGTTCTGCGCGACAGGCCAGGGCGGCCTCGACCGGAACCTGTCCACGGCGGAGATCGTCGATCAGGTGCGTGCGGCTGCTGCGGCGCTGCGCGACGGTGACGTCGCCGGCGGACCCGGACGGCTGTCGAACGTCGTGTTCATGGGCATGGGGGAGCCGCTCGCGAACTACAAGCGGGTGGTCGCGGCGGTGCGCCGCATCACCTCACCTGCCCCCGAAGGGCTCGGCCTGTCGCAGCGCTCGGTCACCGTCTCCACCGTGGGACTGGCACCGGCCATCCGGCGCCTCGCCGACGAAGGTCTGAGCGTCACCCTCGCGGTGTCGCTGCACACCCCGGACGACGAACTGCGCGACACCCTCGTCCCCGTCAACAACAGGTGGTCGGTCGCCGAGGTTCTCGAGGCGGCGCGGTACTACGCCGACAAGACCGGCCGGCGCGTCTCGATCGAGTACGCCCTCATCCGCGACGTCAACGACCAGCCGTGGCGCGCCGACATGCTCGGCAAGAAGCTCCACAAGGCGCTCGGGTCGCTCGTGCACGTCAACTTGATCCCACTGAACCCCACACCGGGCAGCGAGTGGGACGCCAGCCCGAAGGACGTCGAACGCGAATTCGTGCGGCGCGTGCAGGCCCAGGGCGTGTCGTGCACCGTGCGCGACACGCGTGGCCAGGAGATCGCGGCAGCCTGCGGGCAGCTCGCCGCCGAAGGCTGAGGCGGCACCGAAGACACGACGGGGCTCGTCCGGAGAATTCCGGACGGGCCCCGAACGTTCGTGGAACTAGCGCAGACGGCGCCGGCGCACCGCGTCGCGCGCGACGATGAACACGAGCAGGGCCGCCGAGCCGATCAGGTACAGGCTCTCCACGTGTCCTTCGTGGTTGCCGATGAGCATCAGCAGCAGGAACGCCGCGACGACCAGCGCCATGACGCGGAAGAACTTGGGGGCTTCCCCGCTCCAACCCCACTCGGCCGACGGAACTTCCGCCGCCACATCACTACGAGTGGACTGCAACTCGGTACCGGCCACGGCTTCCTCCTGCTCACCAGATGCTTCTGTTGCTGCTTATCGTGACATACGACCCCCTGTCGTACGAAGCGGGGCATGCGTGTGGCGCCTCCCGGCGGGTGGAGGCCGGGCGGTTCAGGAACTGTTCAGGTGCGTGGGGAACAATGCTCGCGTGGCCGACACTCGATCTTCTTCCCGCACCCGGGTGCTCCTGCTGGGCAGCACCGGTTCCATCGGTACCCAGGCACTCGACGTGATCGCCGCCAATCCCGACGAGTTCGAAGTCGTCGGTCTCGCCGCCGGCGGCGGCAGGACCGACCTGCTCGCCGAGCAGATCCGCGCGACCGGCGTACGGGAGGTCGCCGTGGCCGATCCCGACGCCGCCGCCCGGCTCGACCTGCCGGTCCGGAGCGGCCCGGCCGCCGTCACCGAACTCGTGCGTGAGGTCGGCGCGGACGTCGTGCTCAACGCCCTCGTCGGCTCCCTCGGTCTCGAACCGACCCTCGCGGCGCTCGGCACCGGCGCGCGACTCGCATTGGCGAACAAGGAGTCGCTGGTCGCGGGCGGGTCGCTCGTCACGAAGGCGGCGGGGCCGGGCCAGATCGTTCCTGTCGACTCGGAGCACTCCGCGCTGGCGCAGTGCCTGCGTGGCGGCAGCGGCGACGAGGTGGCGCGCCTGGTCCTGACCGCCTCGGGCGGACCGTTCCGTGGCTGGACGGCCGATCGCCTCGACTCGGTGACACCCGAGCAGGCCGGTGCGCACCCCACCTGGTCGATGGGACCGATGAACACCCTCAACTCGGCCACGCTCGTCAACAAGGGACTCGAACTCATCGAGACGCACCTGCTCTTCGGCGTGGAGTACGACCGGATCGACGTGACCGTGCACCCGCAGTCGATCGTGCACTCGATGGTCACCTTCGTCGACGGTTCCACGCTCGCCCAGGCGTCGCCGCCGTCCATGAAGTTGCCGATCGCATTGGCTCTCGGCTGGCCGCACCGCGTCGCGCACGCTGCACCGGCGCTCGACTTCTCGGCGGCGTCGACCTGGGAGTTCGAACCCCTCGACGACGACGTCTTCCCTGCGGTGCGGCTCGCACGCCAGGCCGGTCTCGGAGGCGGATGTCTCACGGCGGTCTACAACGCGGCCAACGAGGTCGCTGCGGAGGCCTTCCTCGCCGGCGCCCTGTCGTTCCCGCGGATCGTGCAGACCGTCGAGGCCGTGCTGAACGACGCGCACGAGTGGTCCGCCGAACCCAGTACCGTGGACGACGTGCTCGCCGCCGACGGCTGGGCCCGCGACCGGGCGCGCGCACTCGTATAGGAGGATCGGCCACTCATGATGTTCGCACTGGGCGTGGTGGTGTTCGCCCTCGGCATCGCCATCTCGATCGCTCTGCACGAGGCCGGCCACATGTGGACGGCGCAGAAGCTGGGCATGAAGGTCCGGCGTTACTACATCGGTTTCGGCCCCCGTGTGTTCGCGTTCCGCCGCGGGGAGACCGAATACGGTCTCAAAGCGGTTCCGGCCGGCGGGTTCTGCGACATCGCGGGTATGACGGCTCTGGACGAACTCGCGCCCGACGAGGTCGACCGCGCGATGTACAAGCAGAAGACGTGGAAGCGTCTGGTCGTGATGTCGGGTGGCATCGCGATGAACTTCCTGCTCGGCATCGTGCTCGTCTACGGCCTCGCCGCGAGCGCGGGACTGCCCAACACCGACAACCGCGCAGTGGTGGGCACCGTCGGCTGTGCCGCACCGACCCAGGACGGCCCGCCCGACTACACCCCGGCCGACTGTTCGGGTCCCGGTCCGGCCGAACAGGCCGGCATCGCACCGGGCGATGTGATCGTCGCGGTGGACGGGCAGCCCGTCGAAACGTTCGGCGACCTCGTCCGGGCCACGCAGCCGTTGTCGGGCACAGTGCCGTTCACCGTCGAGCGCGGCGACGAGACCCTCACCGTGCCGGTCACGGTGCAGCAGGTCCAGCGCTGGGTGTACGAGAGCGAGTCGCCCGACGCCGAACCCGTCTCCCGGACGGTCGGCGCGATCGGTGTCGGTGGTGAGCCGGGAATCATCGAGTACACGCCGCTCTCGGCGATCCCTGCGACCCTCGACTTCACGGGCTACCTCGCGGCCCGTACCGCCGAGGCACTCGTGAGCCTGCCGAGCAAGGTCGCCGACCTGTGGACGGCCGTCACCGGTGGTGAGCGTGCGGTCGACACCCCGGTCAGCGTCGTCGGAGCCAGCGTCATCGGTGGCCAGTTCGCCGAGCGCGGCATCTGGGAATCGTTCGTGCTGTTGCTCGCACAGCTGAACTTCTTCCTCGGTGCGTTCAACCTCCTCCCGCTGCTGCCGCTCGACGGCGGGCACATGGCCGTCGCGATCTACGAGAAGGCCCGCAACTGGCTGCGCGGCCTGCGCGGGCTGCCCGTCGGCCCGCCCGTGGACTACATGAAACTGTTGCCGCTGACCTACGTGGCGGTGGTCATCGGTGGGGCATACATGGTGCTCACACTCACAGCAGACATCGTCAACCCCATCAAGCTGTTCTGATCTGCGCCGGTAGACTTGCCGAGTAGCGACGAAAGAAGGCGAACTGTGACCAGCCCCGTCGGATTGGGCATGCCCGAAATTCCTGCGGTCCTCGCACCCCGGCGCAAGACCCGCCAGCTCATGGTCGGAAATGTCGGCGTCGGCAGCGATCACCCGGTGTCCGTGCAGTCGATGACCACCACGAAGACGCACGACGTGAACGCCACTCTCCAGCAGATCGCGGAACTCACGGCGTCCGGCTGCGACATCGTGCGTGTCGCGTGCCCGCGTCAGGAGGACGCCGACGCACTCCCGATCATCGCGAAGAAGAGCAAGATCCCGGTGATCGCCGACATCCACTTCCAGCCGCGGTACATCTTCGCCGCGATCGACGCCGGTTGCGCGGCCGTGCGCGTCAATCCCGGCAACATCAAGGAATTCGACGGTCGTGTCAAAGAGGTCGCGAAGGCGGCCGGCGATGCGGGAATCCCCATCCGCATCGGCGTCAACGCCGGTTCGCTCGATCCCCGCCTGATGGCCAAGTACGGCAAAGCCACCCCGGAAGCGCTCGTCGAGTCGGCGTTGTGGGAGGCGAGCCTGTTCGAGGAACACGGCTTCGGCGACATCAAGATCTCCGTCAAGCACAACGACCCGGTCGTGATGGTCGAGGCCTACCGGCAGCTCGCCGCGCAGTGCGACTACCCGCTGCATCTGGGTGTCACCGAGGCCGGTCCGGCCTTCCAGGGCACCATCAAGTCGGCCGTGGCCTTCGGTGCGCTGCTGAGCGAGGGCATCGGCGACACGATCCGCGTGTCGCTCTCGGCGCCACCGGCCGAGGAGATCAAGGTCGGCACCCAGATCCTGCAGTCCCTGAACCTGCGTCCCCGCAAGCTCGAGATCGTCTCCTGCCCGTCCTGCGGACGCGCCCAGGTGGACGTCTACTCCCTCGCCAACGAGGTCACGGCCGGCCTCGAAGGCATGGAGGTGCCACTGCGGGTCGCGGTGATGGGCTGTGTCGTCAACGGCCCCGGTGAGGCCCGCGAGGCCGACCTCGGTGTGGCCTCCGGAAACGGCAAGGGCCAGATCTTCGTCAAGGGCAAGGTCATCAAGACCGTGCCCGAGGCGCAGATCGTCGAGACGCTCATCGAGGAAGCGATGCGGATCGCCGACGAGATGGAAGGCGACGCCGCGGGCGGCGGTCCCGTGGTGTCGGTCGGCTGATACGGGTGGGGCGCACGGGACGGGCCTCTCTCACTTTCGGGTCCTCCGGTTTCCACGCCGCCGCCCGACATGGCACCCTGATGTCGTATCGGCTTGTCGACGGGTGGTGAGCGAGTGCTCAAGCTTCTGGGTGTCCGGTCGTTGGGCGGACGTGACACCGCCGCGGTGCTCCGGGTGCTCGCCCGAGACCCCGTGGCCGCGTGCATGGTGGCCGGCCGCATCGAGGAGTACGGGCTCGACGGACGTGCCGTCGGCGGCGAGATGTGGAGCCGCGGTGGACCGGAGACGTCGCTGTGTTTCTCGGGTGCCAACCTCATTCCGCTGCTGGGCAGCCCGGACGACATCCAGGCGTTCGCCGAACGCGCGAGTCGCGGTCCGCGGTTGTGTTCGTCCATCGTCGGTCGCGCCGAGTACGCGCTGCCCATGTGGGAGCGGCTCGAATCCACGTGGGGCGCTCCCCGTGAGGTGCGCGCCGAGCAACCCCTCCTCGTCCTCGACCGCGAACCGCTCGTGGACCCCGACCCGCTGGTCCGGCCCGTGCGGACCGACGAACTGGATGTGTATCTGCCCGCCGCGATCTCGATGTTCATCGAGGAGGTCGGCATCGATCCGCGAACCGGCGACGGCGGTGCGGGCTACCGGCGTCGTGTCGCGAGTCTGATCGCGGCGGGACGTGCCTGGGCGCGCTTCGAGAACGGGCAGGTCGTGTTCAAGGCGGAGGTGGGCTCGCAGTCGTCCACGGTGGGCCAGATCCAGGGCGTCTGGGTCGATCCCGCACACCGTGGCACAGGTCTCGGCACGGTCGGCACAGCCGCTGTGGCGTGCGCGGTCGCTCGCAGCGGTCGTCTGCCCAGTCTCTACGTCAACAGCTTCAACGCTCCGGCCCGCGGAGCCTACGCCCGCGCAGGATTCCGTCAGGTCGCGACGTTCTCCACGGTGCTGCTCGACTGATTTCCCGCCGGCTCTGCCTACGATGACGGGCGATGAGACCTCGAAGCGGCACCCCGGCATCCTCGTACACCCGCGCGCTCCGGATCTGCGCGGCGTTGTCGGCGACCGTCGTGCTCCTCGGTCTGGCCGTCGCGTGCACGCCGCGACCGGCCGGTCCCGAGGCGGCCGCCCAGGCATTTCTCGACTCGTTCGCCGCGCAGGACGTGGACTCGGCGGCGGCCCGCACCGACCGTCCCGACGACGCGGCCGTCGCGATGCAGGAGGTCCTGGACGGGTTGCAGGCCGAATCTCTCACGGCCACAACCACATCTGTCCGGATCAGCGGCGACTCCGCCGCCGTGGGATACAGCTACGAATGGCACCTGCCGAAGGAACGGGTGTGGCAGTACGCCGGTGAACTCAACATGGGGCGCAGCGGGACCGACTGGGTCGTGCGGTGGGCGAAGTCCGCGCTGCACCCACAGCTCGGCGAACGACAGACCATGCTGCTCCGCAGCAGCCCGGCACCGCGTGCCCGCGTCAACGAGCACGCCGGGAGCGACATCCTCGTCCCCGGCACGGTCTACGGCATCGCGTTCGACGCGTCGACAGCCACCGACCTCGCCGGTGCGGCGCGTCAGCTCGCATCGGCACTCTCGGAGTTCGACGCCTCGCTCACCGCGCAGGCCATCGCGGAATCGGTGACGGCCGCGTCCGGTCCGCGTGCGGTGCTGCGGCTGCGCGAGGACGACTACGAACGCGTCGCCCCCCGCCTGTCGGGGATCGACGGAGTCGTGGTGACCGAGCAGGCCGATCTCGTCGCGACCGACCGCAACTTCGCTCCCGATCTCGTGGGGCAGATCAAGAAGACCGTCATCGACGAGGTCGACGGTACGGCGGGGTGGAGTGTCGTGGTGGTGAACCAGTACGGCGTCGACACCGGGGTACTCACCGAGACACCGCCGCAGCCGGCCCCGTCGTTCTCGGTCAGCCTCGATCGTCCCCTTCAGGTCGCGGCCCAGGCGGCCGTCGATGCGCGGACCGAACAGGCGATGACGGTGGTGATCGAGGCGTCCACGGGCGCCGTCCTGGCGGTGGCCCAGAACAAGGCCGCCGACCGCGACGGGCCCGTCGCGCTGGCCGGCCAGTATCCACCGGGTTCGACGTTCAAGATCATCACCTCCGGTGCGGCGATCGCCGACGGGCGTGCGACCCCGAACACCATGGTTCCGTGCCCCGGCCGCATCACCATCGGGGAGCGGAGCGTGCCGAACTACAACGAATTCGAGCTCGGAACGGTATCTCTCGCCACGGCGTTCGCCCGATCCTGCAACACCTCCTTCGCCAAGCTCGCCTCCGAGATGGAGCCGGACGCGTTGACGATCGCCGCCTCCCGGTTCGGGATCGGCGTGGACTACGAGGTGGTCGGGATGCCGACCTTCACCGGTTCGGTTCCTCCTGCAGAGGATCTCGTCGAACGGACCGAGGACGGCTTCGGCCAGGGCAAGGTCGTCGTCAGCCCGTTCGGGATGGCGCTGACCGCGGCGACGGTCGCTGCCGGCCGCACCCCCGTGCCCTATCTCATCGCCGGGCGCGAGACGGTCGTCGACGGTGCACCGCCGCCGGTGACGCCGGAGATGGTGGAGGGTCTGCGCGAGATGATGCGGCTGGTGATCACCAGCGGCACCGCCGATCGCATCCGGGACCAGGGCGATGTCTACGGCAAGACCGGTGAGGCCGAGGTCGAAGGCGGGTCGCACTCGTGGTTCGTCGGCTACCGCGGTGATCTCGCGTTCGCGACGCTCGTCGTCCGCGGCGGCAGCTCCGACAACGCGGTCGCGGTCACGCGTGACATGTTCGACGCCCTGCCGCCGGAATACGACGAGGGAGCCTGAGCTCAGGCCAGGGCCGGATCCTCGGCGAGGGCAGCGAGTTGTTCGAGCAGCGGTGCCGCCGCGACGAGTTCGGCGGCATCGGCCGTATCCATCGCGGCGAGCACCTCCTGCATCCGTGAGATCCACATGCGCCGGATGAGATTCCCGTTGTGCTCGGCCAGGGGGGTGCGGTGCAGATGGTGCGATCGCCCGTCGTTCGGGTTGGTCGTGCGGGAGACGAGGCCGCGGGCGACGAGGCTGCGCACGGTGGCACTGACGTTGCTGCTCTGCAGTCCGAGCATGCGTGCGAGGTCGGACACGGTGATGCCGGGGTGGTCGGAGAGCACCCGCAGGACCTCGATCTCGGACTGGGGGATCCCGACCAGGCCCGATTCGCGTTCGCCGACGCGCTGCAACTTCCACACGAGCGTGCGCACGCTGTCGGCCAGGCGGTCGACGTCGGCGTCGCTGAACCTCGGGTCGTCGGTCATGCCTCGATAGTAGGCTAGAATCTATATATAGAGTTATATATGAATTCGAACCTATAGATCGAGGTGTGATGAACCGACCCTCCGAGGCCGCAACCGGCGTGAAGACCGACAAGCACGGATCCGGCGGCCGTCCGCTGTCCGGCATGTCCGTGGCGTCGCTCAGCCTGCTGGCCGCCCTGGCCCCGCTCGCCGTGGACATGTACCTGCCCGGCTTCCCCGACATCGCCGAAGAATTCGGCAGTACCGCGTCCGCGGTGCAGTTCACGCTGACGGCCTTCCTCATCGGCATGGCCCTCGGCAACCTGATCATCGGACCGTTGTCCGACCGGTTCGGTCGCCGCTCGTCCATGCTCATCGGCACCGCCGTGTGCGCCGTCGCGAGCGTCGCGTGCGCCCTGGCGCCCACCGTGGAACTGCTCGCGGTCTCCCGCTTCGTCCAGGGCTTCGCCGGCGCCGCCGGCATCGTCGTGGGTCGAGCCGTCGTCTCCGACCGTGCCGAGGGCATCGCCGCGGCGAAGTTGTTCGGCCTGCTGGTGCTCATCAGCGCAGTGGCGCCCATCGCGGCGCCGCTCGTCGGCGGCGGCATCATCCTGTCCGTCGGCTGGCGCGCCGTCTTCTGGTTCCTGGCCGCGCTGAGCCTCGTGATGCTCGCGGCGATCGTCTTCTTCCTGCCGGAGAGCCTCCCGGCTGACCGTCGCTCGGCGGGTGGCCTCGGCGGCCTGCTGAGCGGGATCGCCGTCGTCGTCCGCGACCGCACCTATCTCGGCTACCTGCTGGCCCACACATTCGCGTTCGGTGTGCTCTTCGCGTACATCTCCGCGTCGCCGTTCGTGATGCAGAAGGTCCACGGCCTGTCGACCGGCTGGTTCACCCTGCTGTTCGCGTTCAACGCCGTGGGCATCAGCCTCGGCAACGTCGTGAACCAGAAACTGCTCCAGCGCACGACCCCGCACCGGCTGCTCGGCATCGGGCTGGCGCTGCTCGTCTTCTGGTCCGCCGTGCTCACCGTCAACGCCCTCGCGGGACCCGTCCTCGGTGTGACCGTGGTGGCCCTGTGGTTCGGCGTCGCAAGCCTCGGACTGGTGCTCGGCAACGCCGCGACCCTCGCCCTCGGTCAGGTCCGCTACGCCGCCGGCACCGGCTCGGCGCTCCTCGGCGCCCTCCAGTTCCTGCTGGCGGCCGTCGTCGCTCCGATCGTCGGCGCCTGGGGTGAGGACACCGCGGTCCCCATGGCCCTCGCCATGCTGGTCACCGCCGTCCTCGGTCTCAGCTCGATGGCGCTGGTCCGCAACCGCTGACGACCTCCGGCCCTTCTCGTGATTCAGTCCTCCTCACGACCGGTCGTACTCGTGGGCCGGCCGTCGCGCCGGCCCGCGAGTCGCGTCACCAGCCACAGCGTCACGCCGATCCCGAGCAGCACCCCGGCCGTCCGGTACTGGGTCGCGGGCCGGTCGACCCACGGCAGGACGAGGAACAGGCAACTGGCCGCCCCGAGCACCGGAAGGATCGTCCGCACGCGGAAGTGCCGGTGTTCCACGTGGTCCCGGCGTAGGACCAGGGCAGCGACGTTGACGATCGCGAGCACCCCCAGCAGGAGCAGCGGCGTCGTACCCCCGAGTTCGGGCACCCCACCGACGAAGACAACGAGACCGACCGCGAGCAGCGTCGTGAACGTGATCGCAACAGTAGGGCGTGCGGCGGGTCGGGTGCACCCGCCCGAGGACCGCGGGCAGGACGTCCTCGCGCGCGATGCCGTAGATCAGGCGGCTCGACCTCAACATGTTGATCAGCGCGGTGTTGGCCACGGCGAACATCGTGACGAAGGCGAAGGTCCCGACCGGGAAGGCCGGCGCGCCGACCTCGACCACCCGCAGTAAGGGCGTCTCGCCCGCCCCGAGTTCCTCGGGCGGGACGAGCGCGATCGCGGTGATCGACACGAGCACGTACACCAATGCGGCGAGACCCAGGCCGAGCAGCAGCATCCGGGGGAAGATCCGGGTGGGCTCCTTGCACTCCTCGGCCATGTTCACCGAATCCTCGAACTCCACCATCGCGAAGAAGGCCAGGGCCGTCCCCGCGACCACCGCGGAGAAGACGGACCGGTCGCCGGGATCGATCTCGACCACACGCGAGAAGTCCCCGCCGCCGAAACCGAACGCCCACATGCCGATCGCGACGATGATGAGCAGGCCGCCCAACTCGATCATCGTGAGCACCACGTTGGTCTTCACGCTCTCGCCGACCCCGCGGAAGTTGATCACCGCCGGGACGAGGACGAAGACCAGCGCGATTACGGTGATCCCGGCCGTGCCGGCCAGGTCGAGTCCGAAGGCCTCGGCAAAGTTCGCGGCGAACCCCCCGCGCAGCCGTGGTGGCATAGGTGATGCCCGAGGACATCACGGCGAACGCCACCAGGAAGGTCAGGAAGTGCACGCCGAACGCCTTGTGCGTGTAGAGCGCCGCTCCGGCCGCCCGCGGATACTTCGTGACCAGCTCCAGATAGCTGAACGCCGTCACCGTCGCGACGGCGAACGCGACGAGGAACGGCAGCTACACCACGCCACCGACCTCGTTCGCGACCTCCCCGGTGAGGGCGTAGATGCCGGTGCCCAGGATGGCGCCGATGACGAACAGCAGGAGCAGACCCGACCCGAGGACGCGGACGAGCTGGGGTGAGTCGGTCGTCTCGGCCACCGCAGGCCGCCTTCCGCGCACCCGGTCCGCCGGCGGGGGACCGGCCGGATTCAGGGCAGCAGCCCCGACTTACGCGCCGCGACGACGGCCTCGTGGCGGGAATGGACGTCGAGCTTGCTCATGGCGCTGCGCAGGTAGCTCTTGACCGTCTCGGCACCGACCGACAGGCGCTGGGCGATCTCGGCGTTGCTGCACCCGAGCGCCACATGGGACAGCACGTCGGTCTCGCGCGGGGACAGCACGACCTCCGTCGGTTCCGGCTGCGTCCCGTCGAGCACTCCGGCGAGCCGGTCGGAGAGCGAGCGGAGCTTGTCCTGGAGCGCCGGGTCGGTCGCGCCCTGGGCGAGCACCCGTAGCTCGGCGTGTACTTCGCGGACCTGCGCGGTCGCGACCGGATCGCGGTCGCCGGACGAATGCTCGAGCATCGCGAGTCGCCGATCGACCTCGTCGCGCACCGCGATCTCGTGCGCGAGACGTGCTGCCGCCTGCGCGAACGCCGTCACCGCGCGATCGCCGACCGGGGCGCACTCGCGGGCCGCGCCGTACAGCACGGCGCGGGCCTTCCCTTCGACGAGCACGGGCACGGCGAGGATGGACCGCAACCCCTCGTACAGCACCGGACGATCGAAGTGGTGCGTGATCGACGCGGAACGACCGTAGTCCGACACCGTCACCACCCGCGACTCCGCGAGAACGCGGCCGCCGAGACCTGCGCGCGGCGGCACCACGACACCGGCCAGGCTGTTGGTGCGGGTGCCGAAGAATTCGCTCAGTTGCAGCGATCCCTGTTGTACCTCACCGGCGAAGACCACGGGCAGTTGGGCGTGCGCCGCGGTGCGGCGGAGTTCTCCCCGCAAGGCATCACCGTCGCGGGGACGCAGGAGCGCCGACGAGGAGGACGACACGAACGCCACCCCTTTCCGGGGGTATCGGGAATACGGTGTGACTCGAATCATAGACGTCGAACGGGTCTATCCCACAGACGACGACATACCGGCCGGTACGGACGAAAGGACCACGATGCGCGACACAGCAAGCCGTGTGCGGACACTGCTCGAGCGGTACGACACGGCAGACGCCTGCGCAGCCCGATTGCTGTGCGACGACCACCCCGCCGATGCGGTGGCGTTCACCGTCATCGACGCCGATCTGAGTTCCACCGACCTCACCTACGGTGAGCTTCGGGAACGTTCGGCGCGCTTCGCCGCGGCGCTGGCGGATCTCGGTGTCGAACCCGGCGACCACGTCGCCACGCTCATGGGCAAGTCCGCCGATCTGGTGGTCGCGGTCCTCGGCATCTGGCGTCGCGGCGCGGTGCACGTGCCGTTGTTCACCGCCTTCGCGGCGCCGGCGATCGCCTTCCGGCTCGACGCCAGCGGCACCAAGGTGGTCGTGGCCGACCGCGACCAGGCGGGCAAGCTCGCCGCGGGCTCCGACCTTCCCGCCGACGTGCCGTGGCAGGTCGTCGTGGCCGGTGAGGGCAATGCCGACGCATCGGGTCGCGGGGCCCGCGACTTCGGCGAACTGCTCGCAGCGCATTCGGCCGACGACCCCCGAGGCGAGGCGGTCGCCGTGGGTGGGGGCGGACGGCTGGTCCAGCTGTTCACCTCCGGCACGACCGGCACCCCCAAGGGCGTTCCCGTCCCGGTGAAGGCGCTGGCGTCCTTCCACGCCTACCTGGAGTTCGGTCTCGACGTGCGCGAGGACGACGTCTTCTGGAACGCCGCCGACCCGGGATGGGCATACGGGCTCTACTACGCGCTGCTCGGGCCGCTCGCCGCCGGTCGGCGCAGCCTCCTGCTGCACGCCGGCTTCTCGCCCGCGCTCACCTGGAAGATCCTCGACACCTTCGGCGTCACCAACTTCGCGGCGGCCCCGACCGTCTACCGGAGCCTGAAGGCCGACACGGCGGAGCATCCGCGGGTCCGGCTGCGCCGCGCCTCCTCGGCCGGTGAGCCGCTCACCCCCGACGTCCTCGCCTGGTCCGAGGAGACCCTCGGCGTCGTGGTGCGCGACCAGTACGGGCAGACCGAACACGGCATGTTCGTCGTCGACGCATGGGCGGACGAGTTGCGCGAGGACACCCCGCCGCGGTCGATGGGCAAGCCCCTGCCGGGCTGGAGCTGCACGGTGCTGCAGGAGGACAGCGACGAACCGGCCGAACCGGGTGAGGTCGGCCGCGTCGCGATCGACGTGCACGCGAGCCCGCTGGTGTGGTTCACCGGGTATGTCGACGCTCCCGAGAAGACCGCCGAACGGTTCAGCGCCGACGGCCGGTGGTATCTGACCGGCGACGCCGGGAAGGTCGACGAGAACGGATTCTTCTTCTTCTCGTCCCGCGACGACGACGTGATCATCATGGCCGGTTACCGCATCGGCCCGTTCGACGTCGAATCGGTGCTCGTGATGCACCCCGACGTGATCGAGGCCGCAGTGGTCGGATTGCCGGACGAGCTGCGCGGTGAGGTCCTCGAGGCGTTCGTGGTGCTGCGCGAGGGAGTCCACGGCGACGATGCGCTCGAGGCGGACCTCCAGAAGCTCGTGAAGCAGAAGTACGCCGCGCACGCCTACCCGCGCGCCGTCCACTTCGTTCCGCACCTGCCCAAGACGCCGAGCGGCAAGGTCCAGCGGTTCAGGTTGCGCCAGGCGGGCGCCGTCGGCTGATCTGTGGATGACGGCCCGATCGGTGGATGACGGGGGAGCGGGGCGCGGCAGCTAATCTGGAAGGCATGGCTACCCGCGCTCCGCTCGTCCCCGGCACTCCGACTCCCGTCCGGGAGGTGCCCGCGTCGATCGAACGCCCGGAGTACGTGTGGAAGCCCACGGCGAAGGAAGGCAACGAGCCGTGGGTGCAGACACCCGAGACGATCGAGAAGATGCGACTCGCCTCGAAGATCGCCGCGCAGGCCCTCGTGGAAGCAGGTAAGGCCGTCGCGCCGGGTGTGACCACCGACGAGATCGACCGCGTCGCCCACGAGTACATGTGCGATCACGGCGCCTACCCGTCGACGCTGGGCTACCGCGGCTTCACCAAGTCGTGCTGCACCTCGCTCAACGAGGTGATCTGCCACGGGATCCCCGACTCGACCGTCGTCGAGGACGGCGACATCGTCAACATCGACGTCACCGCCTACATCGACGGCGTCCACGGCGACACCAACGCGACCTTCCTCGCCGGCGACGTCTCCGAGGAGGTCCGCCTTCTGGTCGAACGCACCCGCGAGGCGACGATGCGGGGCATCAAGGCCGTCAGGCCCGGCCGGGCCCTCAACGTCGTCGGCCGGGTCATCGAGTCCTACGCCAACCGCTTCGGCTACGGCGTCGTCCGCGACTTCACCGGCCACGGCATCGGCGAGACCTTCCACAACGGCCTGGTGATCCTGCACTACGACCGTCCCGACATCGACACGATCATCGAACCCGGGATGGTGTTCACCATCGAGCCGATGATCAATCTCGGCACCCCCGACTACGAGATCTGGGACGACGGCTGGACGGTCGTCACCAAGGACCGCAAGTGGACCGCGCAGTTCGAGCACACCATCGTCGTCACCGACACGGGCGCCGAGATCCTCACCCTGCCGTGACCACCTAGGGCGCGGCGTTCCGGGCGACCCACCAGGTCGCGCTCGTGCACACCGCGGCGACCAGTGCGGGAAGCACCACCAGGGTCGTGGTCGGCGCGGCATCGGCGAACCACGACCACAGCGCCGACCACGATCCGGTCCACGTCACGACGATCGCGACGAGACCGCCGAGCACCACGACGGACGCGGTAGCCGTCAGCAGACCCGTTGCGCGCCAACGGTGCTGGATGGCGCCGGCGAGCATCGCCAGTGCGATGATCAGGAGCATCGTGGTGAAGAAGCCCAGGAACTGCACCACGGAACTGTCGGTGACGAAACGCAGGATTCCGAACATCCGCATGTTCACGCCCCAGCCACCGGTCGCGGCTTCGAGCACCGAGAGGATCTGGAAGACGACCGAGAACACCGCGGACTGGACCACGGCGATCCACACCATCGACTGCATGTAGTGCGATCGGGTGGAGCCGAGACGCAGTGCGAACGAGAACATCTGGGTCATCGCCAGGAGGTAGAACGCGATGACGAAGCCGTAGACCGACAGCACGCTCCCCGTGACGTTGTACTCGGCACCCGTGTCGACGAGCGAGAAGATCACCCACGGGATGAGGGCCGAGGTGACCAGCAGGCCGACGGGCCACGCGAGGAGCAGTGGCCACGAGACGAGCTGCAGGCGGGCGACGGACAGGACGCGCGCGGGCCCGGTGGTGATCGGGGCCGGCAGCGGGATCGCGGTGGTCACAGCGATGCCTCCTCGTTCGTGGTGGCGGATGCGGATGTCCGGTGGAGATGGACCACGAGGTCCTGGAGCGAGATCGGCTGCACGTCCACCGGTCCGGAGGTGCGGGGAAGTTCGTCCGGGTCGCTGCGGAGGAAGGTCGTGCGGGCGACGCCGCCGAGTCCCTCCGTGTGCAGGACGGTGCTGTCGCCGACGATCCGTGCCACTTCGTCCGCCGGTCCGGTCGCCTGCGCGGCCCGGGTGCGCAGCGTGTCGGTGTCCTCGTCGACGACGAGATGTCCGCGGTCGAGCACGAGGACGTGTTCCAGGAGGTCGGCGGCCTCGTCGATCAGGTGGGTCGACAACACGACGGTGCGCGGCCGCTCGGCGTAGTCGAGCAGCAGTTCGTCGTAGAACATCTGCCGGGCGACGGCGTCGAGGCCCAGATACGGCTCGTCGAAGATCGTCACCGGTGCGCGCGACGCGAGGCCCACCACGATGCCCAGCGCGGAACTCATGCCGCGGGAGAGCTTCTTGACCTTGCGGCCGCAGGGCAGCGCGAATCTCTCGGCCAGCCGCTCGGCGTACCCCCGATCCCACAGTGGCAGCAGCAGTTCCGCCGAAGCGAGCACGTGCCCGACCCGCAGGTCGTCGGGATGACGCTGGGTGTCGGCGACGAAGCACAGCTGCTGGAGTACGGCGGTGTTCTCGTACGGATCCGCTCCGAACACCTCGACGCTGCCGGTGGTGGGACGCAGGTGGCCCGCAAGCAGCTGCATCAGGGTGGTCTTGCCGGCGCCGTTGCGGCCGAGCAGGCCGTAGATCGTGTTCCGGTGCAACGTGAAGTCGGCGTCGGTGAGGGCAGCGACGTCACCGAACTGCATGCCGAGGTGACGCGCGCGGACGACGGGCGAGGTGATGGTCATCTGTGCTCCCGTGTGTCGAGCATGGACTTGAGCTCGTCGATGCCGATTCCGAGTTTTCCGGCCTCGAGGACGAGCGGGACGACGTACTGCCGGGCGAACCGATCCCGTCGCCGGGCGACCAGCTTGTCGCGGGCGCCGGTGGTGACGAACATGCCGATTCCTCGCTTCTTGTAGAGGATTCCCTCGGTTGCCAGGGCGTTGAGACCCTTCGCCGCCGTGGCCGGATTGATGCGATGGAAGGCGGCGAGCTCGTTCGTGGAGGGAACCTGCGTCTCTTCCGCGAGGCTGCCGTCGACGATCGAGTTCTCGATGAGCTCGGCGATCTGCCGGAAGAGGGGCTTGCCCTCGTCGTTCAGCACGATGCCCCCGAACCCGAAGGCGGGTGCATCGGTTCATTACTCATGTAATGAACCATAGGACCTGATCGTCGATACGGCAAGAGCCGGTGCACCTACCGCGGCCATGTAGCGTTTGCGCATGGACTCGAGGACGGTGACCACGCCCGGTGGCGACGTGCAGGTACGGATCGGCGGCCCCGAAAGTCGTTACACGGTGCTGCTCTTCCCGGATGCGGGAGAGAACGCGGACGTGTACGACGTCGTGTGCGAACGGCTGCACACCTCCGACCTACGGACGATCGTGGTCGAGAAGATCGACGGACTCGCGCCCGGTGACGTCTTCGCCCTGCTCGACGGTCTCGCCCTGCCCTGGGTGCACCTGGCGGGCAGTGGAGCAGGAGCCGAGCTGGCATGGGCCGTCGCCGCAGGACGATTCGGACGCTTCGCGAGTCTCGTGGTCGCCGATCGCGGCCATCCCGCGGTCCCGGACCGCGACGGCACGGTGCGCGACGCCACGGCGCCGCCCGCGGAGGTCCCCACCACGATCGTCGTCGGTACCTCGTCGCGTCGCGCCGAGGCCGACGCGTCGATGCGCTACGTGACGGGGGAGTTCCGGGTGGTCGAACTCGACGGAGTGGACAACGTGCCCGTCGATGCGCCCACCGACTTCGCGTCCGCGATCGCGCTGCGTACCGGCAGCTGGTGATACGCGTGTGGCCTGCGGCCCCGGAGGGCGGCAGGCCACACGGCGCTGACGAGGGTGCTCGGAGACCGGGGAGCGCTCAGAGACCGAGCAGCGCGTTCTCGACGAGCTCGGGCAGAGCGGGATGGATCCAGTACTGGCCGGTCGCCATCTCCCGGGCGGGCAGACCGAACGACATCGCCTGGATGAGCGGCTGGATCACTGTCGACGCCTGCGACCCGATGATGTGGGCACCGAGCAGCAGACCCGTGGACCGATCGGCGATCAGCTTGCAGAAGCCCTCGGTGTCCTCCATCGCCCACCCGTAGGCGACGTTCCCGTAGTCCTGGATCTTGACGGAGATGTCGTATCCCGCGTCCCGGGCCTCGGCCTCGGTGAGGCCGACGGTCGCGATCTGCGGATCGGTGAACACGGCCGACGGGACGAAGCGATGGTCCGTTCGGTGCAGACCCGCGGGGTCGCCACCCCACGCGCCGCGGAGCAGGTTGTGCTGCACGACCCGTGCCTCGTGGTTGGCGACGTGCTTGAGCTGGTAGGGCGACGACACGTCACCGAGCGCGAAGACCCCCGCCGCGGACGTGCGCTGGAACTCGTCGACCACGATGCGGCCCTGCGCGTCGAGCTCGATGCCGGCCACCGCGGTGTGGAGCAGGTCTCCGTTCGGCTGCCGGCCCGTCGCGACGAGCAGAGCGTCGCCGCTCACGACGGTGCCGTCGGCGAGCTCGACCTCGACGCCGTCGCCGACAGGACGGAACGCCCGCGCGGGGTTGGCGAGGTGGACGTCCCACTTGGCGGCGGCCAGCGCGGTGAATCGTTGGGAGACGTCGGCGTCCAGATGCCGCAGCAGGCGGTCGGTCCGCGCCACCACCGAGACCCGGGTGCCGAGCGCCGAGAACACGTGGGCGAATTCCATCGCGATGAAGCCGGTCCCGAGGATCACGAGGGATTCGGGCAGTTTCGGCAGTCGCATGACGTCGTCGCTCGTGTGATATCTCACACCGGAGTCGAGCACGTCCTGCGGGATCGTCGGCCGCGAACCGGCCGCCACGACCACCTGATCCGCGGTGATCACCTCTCCGGTTCCGGTGTCGATGCGGCGCTCGCCGACGAAACGCGCGTGCCCGCCGTAGACCGTGACGTTCGCGCAGTCCTCGCGGCGGTAGCGCTCGCCGCCCGCCGCGATCGGATCGATACGGCCGAAGATGCGGTCGACGATGTCGTTCCACCGCACCCCGTCGACGGACGCGTCGACGCCGTACTTCGCCGCGTTCCGGATCGTATGGGCGACCTCGGCGGCGTAGACGTACATCTTCGTGGGGATGCAGCCGACGTTGAGGCAGGTGCCACCGAAGGTGCCTTCTTCGAGAAGGGCGACGCGCATCCCGTCGTAGCGCTCGTCGAGGATCGAATTCCCCGATCCTGTGCCGATGATCGCGAGGTCGTAGTGGGTCACGCGTGCTCTCCCATGGGTCGATGCAGTACGGAAACGGGGGCGGAGCCGGCGAAGTCGTCGGTCTCGGTGCCGGAACCGGAGGTCTCCGCCTCGGTGCCGGAACCGGAGGTCTCCGCCTCGTCCGCTCCGTCCAACCATTCCAGCCACAGGTCCAATTCCCGGAAGGCCACCGCGAGCGGGCCGGGGGTGGACAGGAACACGTCGTGGCGGGCACCGTTGATCGGCACGATCGTCGTGCGGTTCCCGAGGCAACCCGCCCATCGCGCGATCTGGCGGACGTCGAGTACCGCGTCGACCGTGTCGACACTCGCGTCGTACCGCGGAGCGGAACGCGAGGCTCCGGACCGCAGGATCAGCGACGGCACCCCGATGTCGAGTCCGCGGTGCAGTACGGAATGGCCCCGCCGGACCGCACGCAACCACCCGAACCGGATGGGGAAACCGGTGAGTGGCTTCCAGTCGAGGTCGTAGCGCCAGCCGTCGCTCTGCAGGCTGCGGCCGTAGCTCTCGGTCTTCGGCAGCGGGATCGGCGCCCGGGGCCGGAGCCGGCCGACGGCGTCGATGAGCGTCGTACCCACATTGCGCAGGTAGGAGGGCCCCTGCAGGTCGAACCAGGGGCTGTTCAAAACGAGACCCACGATGCCCGCCGCGGCCGGCCCACCGGGCCGGCGACCGAGCCGGTCGAGCCACAACGGCAGCACCAGCCCGCCCGTCGAATGGGCCGCCAGCAGCACACCGCCGCCGACCTCGCTGCGCACCACCCTCAGCGCCTCGTCGAGTTCGGCGTCGTAGTAGGCGAGATCGGTGACGAAGTGGGGGGTGTGTCCGGGTGCCCGTGAGCGACCGCACTTGCGCAGGTCGAGGGCGAAGAACCGGTAACCGCGCGCCGCGAAGTGCTCGGCGAGGTGCTGCTGGAAGAAATAATCGGTGAAGCCGTGGATGTAGAGCACCGCGCGGTCGGGCAGATCGGTGATCGCCGGCTGGTAGCGCACCAGGGTCGCCGAGATCTCGCCTTCACCGTCGGGGTCGGTGCCCAGTGGCAGGTCGAGCTGCTCGTAGCCGTCTCCGAGGACGTCAGGACGCCAAGTAGTCACTATCACACCCTAGGTGTGTTCGCCGACCACCGCTCATGGGTACACAATGAGGTGAAATGAAACGCCGGACAACGCGCGGGTAACCTGTCGGTCGCATTCGCGCGCCGCGTTGCGGGACACTCACGCGAGACGGTACCTCCGTATTTCGGCGGCGCGTGCGAACCAGACAAGGAAGTCGATTTCCCAGTGTCAGAGAACGTAGTAGCGAAAACCGACGTAGTGCTCGTGGGCGCGGGCATCATGAGCGCAACCCTCGGTGCGTTGTTGCGTCAGGTGCAGCCCGACTGGTCGATCACCGCGTTCGAGCGTCTCGACGCCGCGGCGGCCGAGAGCAGTGATCCCTGGAACAACGCCGGTACGGGCCACTCCGCGCTGTGTGAGCTCAACTACACCCCCGGCAAGCCGGACGGTTCGGTCGACATCGCGAAGGCCGTGAACGTCAACGAGCAGTTCCAGGTCTCGCGGCAGTTCTGGGCGTACGCCGTCGACAACGGCATCCTGTCCGACCCGAAGAACTTCATCAACCCGGTTCCGCACGTGAGCTTCGTGCACGGCGCCGAGAACGTGAAGTACCTGCGTGCCCGCTACGACGCTCTCGCCGGCCATCCCCTCTTCGAGGGCATGGAGTACACCGAGAACCCCGAGGTCTTCACCGAGCGCCTGCCGCTCATGGGCAAGGGCCGCGACTTCTCCGATCCGGTCGCGCTGAACTGGACGCAGACCGGAACCGACGTCGACTTCGGCGCTCTCACCAAACAGCTCATCAACCACGTCGCGGCCTCGGGCGGCTCCGTCTTCTTCGGGCACGACGTCACCGACATCGCCAAGCAGTCCGACGGCAGCTGGATCGTGAAGGTGCGCAATCGCCGCACCGGCGAGTCACGCAAGGTCCAGGCGAAGTTCGTCTTCGTCGGCGCGGGTGGCGGTGCACTTCACCTGCTGCAGAAGTCGGGCATCAAGGAGATCAAGGGCTTCGGCGGCTTCCCCGTCTCCGGTGCCTTCCTGCGCTGCACCAACCCCGAGGTCATCGCGCAGCACAGCGCGAAGGTCTACGGCAAGGCCGCGGTCGGCGCCCCTCCGATGTCGGTTCCGCACCTCGACACGCGCGTGATCGGCGGCAAGCAGGGTCTGCTGTTCGGCCCCTACGCCGGGTGGTCGCCCAAGTTCCTCAAGCAGGGCGGCATCATGGACCTGCCCAAGTCGGTCAAGCCCGGCAACCTGATGTCGATGCTCGGCGTCGGTGTCACCGAACTCGGCCTCGTCAAGTACCTCGTCGGTGAGCTGATGCAGTCGCCCGCCGACCGCATCGGCACCCTCGCCGAGTTCGTTCCCGAAGCGCGTCTCGAGGACTGGGAGCTCATCGTCGCCGGCCAGCGGGTGCAGGTCATCCGCCGCAAGGGTGCGGGCGGCGTCCTCGAGTTCGGTACCGCCGTCGTCAATGCGGGCGACGGTTCGATCGCCGGCCTGCTCGGTGCGTCGCCGGGTGCCTCGACGGCGGTCCCGGCCATGCTCGACGTGCTCGAGCGGTGCTTCCCGCAGCAGTGGGCGGGTTGGCAGTCCAAGCTCCGCGAGATGGTCCCGTCCCTCGGCGTCAGGCTGTCCGACAACCCCGACCTGTTCCGTCAGGTGTGGGACCACAGCACGAGGTCGCTCCAGCTCGACGTCGTCTCCGACACCGTGGCCGAGGCGCCCGTCGAGGCCGCCGCGGTCTGATCCGATCACCGCACCTGTGGCCCGAGGCGATGCCCGGGCCACAGGTGTCCTGACGGTGGGTCCGACCGGCGGATTCGCCGCGACACGAGAGATGGGGAGATGCCCGTGCCCGCTGCCGCAGAGGACGAGACCAGCTACCTGGTCGGACTCGATCTCCGCGGACGCCGCGTCGTGATCGTCGGAGGGGGCAGCGTCGCGCAGCGGCGTCTCGGCCTGCTCGTCGCGTCCGGCGCCCGCGTCCACGTCGTCACCCGGGCCGCGACCCCCGTGGTCGAGAGCATGGCGACGAAAGGCCGCATCACGCTCGACCTGCGCGACTACCGCGACGGGGATCTCGACGGCGCGTGGTACGCCATGGCCTGTACCGACGAGCCCGAGACCAACGCGGCCGTCGTCGCAGAGGCCGAACGCAACAGGATCTTCTGCGTCCGCGCCGACAACGCCCGCCACGGCAGTGCCGTCACTCCCGCCACCGCCCGGTACGAAGGCCTCGCAGTCGGTGTCCTCGCCGGAGGCGACCACCGTAGGTCCGCCGCCGTGCGCACCTCGATCCGCGACGCTCTCGCCGGAGCGACCGTCACGGAGTTCGCCGACGCCGGACCGAAGCCGGTCGGCGTGGCTCTCGTGGGCGGCGGTCCCGGCGATCCCGATCTCATCACCGTCCGTGGCCGCAGGCTCCTCGCCCGCGCCGACGTCGTGGTCGCCGACCACCTCGCACCGCAGGAACTGCTCGCGGAACTCGATCATCACGTCGAGGTGATCGACGCCGCGAAGCTCCCGTACGGACGGGCGATGGCCCAGCAGATGATCAACGAGACCCTGATCGACCGTGCGAGGGCCGGCAAGTTCGTCGTCCGGCTCAAGGGCGGCGACCCGTACGTCTTCGGTCGCGGCTACGAGGAGCTCGAGGCCTGCACTGCGGCCGGGATTCCTGTCACCGTCGTCCCGGGCATCACCAGCGCGATCTCCGTGCCCTCCGCGGCAGGCATCCCCGTCACCCATCGCGGCGTCACCCACGAGTTCGTCGTCGTCAGCGGACACGTCGCGCCGGGACATCCCGACTCGCTCACCGACTGGGACGCGCTCGCGAAGTTGCGGGGCACCCTGGTCCTGCTCATGGCTGTCGAACGCATCGACCGGTTCGCCGATGCCCTGATCGCCGGCGGACGTCCCGCAGACACCCCGGTGATCGTCGTGCAGGAGGGAACACTGCGCAGTCAGCGCGTGGTGCGTGCCGATCTGTCGACCGTCGCGCACCGCGTCCGCGACGAGGGCGTGCGCCCGCCCGCGATCATCGTGATCGGGCCGGTGGCCGGGTTCGGACTCGATCCGCGGACCGGCTCCGACTCGGACGGTGGGTAACGTTGGAACACGTGTCAGCCACCTCGCATCCGTCGGCCACCCGCGCGGTCGCTCTGGCCATGCTGGTCCTCAGCGGTCTCCAGTTGATGGTCGTTCTCGACGGAACGGTCGCGAATCTCGCGCTCGCTCCGCTGCAGAGCGATCTGGGACTGTCGGATTCGGGTCGCAACTGGGTCCTCACCTCGTACGCCCTCGCGTTCGGCGGACTGATGCTCCTCGGCGGCCGCCTGGGCGACAGTTACGGGCGCAAACGCATGTTCATGGGCGGGGTCGGCCTGTTCACCCTGGCGTCCCTTCTGTGCGGGCTGGCGACCGGCGAAGCGATGCTCATCGGCGCCCGCGCCCTGCAGGGTGTCGGGGCCGCGGTCGCGTCCCCGACCGCTCTCGCGCTCGTTGCGACGACCTTCGCCGCAGGCCCGGCACGCAACCGCGCCATCGCGGTCTTCGCCGCCATGACCGGCGTCGGGTCCATCGCGGGACTCATCCTCGGTGGCGCCCTCACACAGGTGTCGTGGCGCTGGATCTTCCTCATCAACGTCCCCATCGGTGTGCTCATCGTCGTGCTCGCCGCGATCGCGCTGCGTGAGACCGCGTCCGAACGCCTCGCGCTCGACGTTCCCGGCGCGATCCTCGCGACGCTCGGCTGCACCGGTCTGGTCTTCGGTCTCACCGAGGGCCCCGAACTCGGCTGGTCGAGCCTTCCGGTGATCGGTGCTGTCGCCGCGGGCTTCGTGCTGCTGGGACTGTTCCTGCTCGTCGAGCGGCGGGCCGAGAACCCGCTGTTGCCGTTCGTGCTGTTCCGGAACAAGGACCGCGTCGCGACCTTCGTGGCGATCTTCTTCGCGGGTGCGGTGATGTTCAGCCTCGCGGCCTTCGTCGCCCTGTTCGTACAGGACATTCTCGGCTACAGCCCACTCTCCGCGGGCCTGGCGTTCGTGCCGTTCGCCTTCGGTCTCGGAGGCGCCGCCGCGGTGTCGTCGAAGATGGTCGCGCGGATCGAACCCCGCTGGCTGGTGGTCACCGGCTCGGTGATCATGACGGTGAGCCTGCTCTACGGATCGACGATGGACGGTAGCGTCCGCTACGTCCCGACCCTGTTCGTGCTGGTGCTCGTCGTCGGTTTCGGCGTCGGACTGGCCGTCGTCCCGCTGCCGCTGTGCGCGATCTCCGGGGTGGGTCCGCACGAGATCGGACCGCTCTCGGCGATCGCGCAGGTCGCACAGACCCTCGGAGGTCCGGTCGGCCTCGGTGTGATCGGTGCGATGGCCACCTCGCGGACGATGTCGCTCGGCGGTGTCTCGGGGGCCGTCGCCGACATGACCGACGCCCAGCTCGTAGCCCAGGGCGAGGGTTACATGTTCGCGCTGGTCGGCTGCGCCGTCTGCGCGGTGATCGCCGGTATCGCGGCTCTGTTCATCCGCTTCACCCCCGAAGAGGTCGCCCAGGCGCAGGAAGCCGAGAAGGCCGCGCAGACGTCCTGATCCCGGGACCGTCGGCGCGGCGGATGAGTTTGTTCACGCCTGCCACGCGCGAACGCCGGGTACCCGACGCCCATGCAGGTCGGTGTTCTCGAACGGGGCAGATTCGTCGGATCGTGGATCGTCCGGGCCGTACGCGAGGCCGGGCACGAGCGGTACGTCGCCCTCCAGGCGTTCAGGTCGACGCTCGCTGCGGTCCTGGCGTGGCTCCTCGTCACCGAGGTGTTCCATTTCCAGCAGGCGTTCCTCGCGCCCTACGTCGCGGTCTTCCTCGTCGAGGCCACGCTCGTCCGCTCGCTCCGGCAGGCGGCGGTGCAGATCGGGGCGGTCGTCGCGGGGCTGCTGGTCGCGGTCGTCGTGACGCGGCTCGTGGAGTCGACGACCGCGGCGATCGGCATGGCGGTGGCCGTCGGCTACTTCGCGGGACGCTGGCGACGGTTCGAGTCCAGTGGCATCTGGGTTGCGATCACGGCGCTGCTGGTGATCGCCACCGGCGCCTCGGACAGTCCCGTCCTGCTGAGCGAACGCCTCCTCGAGACGATGATCGGGGCAGCGGTCGGCGTCGCGGTGACCGCACTGGTCTTCCCGCCCGTGTACTCGGCGGGCAAGGAGGGCACCGAGCTCACCGGCGAGCTGCGCGACCTGCTCCGGGACATGGCCACCGGATGCCGCGAGGAATCGTCGGGGTCCCGCGACTGGGTTCAGCGTGCGCGCGGCATCCACAGCTTCGTCCAGCGTGCCTTCGACGAATCGCGGTGGGCGCACGAGAGCGCCAGGTTGAATCCTCGCCCCGCCGCGGCCCGCGCCGGCGAACGGGCGCGTCGCTGGGACCGGACGCTCGACGACCTGTCGTCGGTGTCGAGCGCGGTCGAGGAACTCGCGCACGCCCTGGATCCGGTGCTCGGGGACGAGTTCGCGGAGTTCGACCGCCGGGACGTGCGGTCGGCGGTGGCCGCGGTGCTCGACGCACTGGCCGGGATGATCGAGGCTGTGGGGGCGGGTCGGGAAGTCGATCCCGACGGGGCGTGCCGCCGGAATCTCACGGATCTCGAACGGTTCGCCATCGAGTCGGGCGACATGGTTCTCACGGCGCGGCTCGGCGCCGTCCTGCACTCGGCCCGTCGCATCGTCGCCGCGATGGGACTCGAGGTCAGGTGAGCACGACCAGCTCGGTGGGCGACTCCACCTCGACGCGCAGCCCGGCCTTCGATGCGACCCGCGCGAGGGATGAGATGTCGCCCGGTTCCGCCCGCGTGAGGACGAGGGCGCGGGCGAGCAGGCCCTTGTGGTGCTTGTTGAAGTGGCTGACGACCTTGCGGGTGCCGTCCGGCTGCTCGGTGAACACCGTGGCGGTGACCGCACCCGGGACGGGACCGAGTTGCTGGTAGACACCGGAGCGGAGGTCCACCACGAGGTCACCGTCGGCGTCGGCGACCAGTGCCTCGGTGAGTTCGGCTCGCCAGACGGTCTTGAGTGTGCCGAATCCGGGCAGTTTCGAGCCTCCCGACAGGCGGTAGGCGGGTATCGGATCGGCGGCCCGCACGGCGCCGAACAGTGCCGAACCGATCCCCAGACGCCGACAGGCCTTGTCCCGCTGGGTCTTCGTGAATGTCGCCGCGTCGAGCGCGTCGTACAGCACCCCGGTGTAGCGCTCGAGTGCCGGACGGGTAGGGGAGACCCACAGCTTCGCGTTGCGTTCGATCTCGTCGGCTCCCTTGGCGCCCAGCCCGAGCGCGCGGCTCGACTCCTCGGGATCGTCGGCGAGGTCGACGAGCGCCTGCACGAGCATCTCCCGCGTCTCGGTCAGCTCCGGCATCGACAGGTCGGCAAGATCGAGCGGTCCGCCGTCGCCGCCGTCGGACTTGGTTTCGGAAGGGGGGAGAAGCACCAGCACAACCGGTAACCGTACCGACGTCGCGGAAGGTGGCCACGGTAGGCTGCACGGTCGTGATCACCCGCATGTCGCACCTGTTCCTCCGCACCCTCCGAGACGACCCGGCCGACGCCGAGGTCGCCAGCCACAAGTTGCTGGTCCGAGCCGGATACGTGCGACGTATCGCGCCCGGTGTGTATTCGTGGCTGCCTCTGGGGCTGCGGGTGCTGCGGCAGGTCGAGCGGGTCGTGCGCGAGGAGATGAATTCCATCGGTGCGCAGGAGATCGTCCTGCCGGCGCTGCTGCCGCGCGACGCCTACGAGACCACCAACCGCTGGACGGAATACGGCGACAGTCTGTTCCGGCTGCAGGACCGTAAGGGCGGCGATTACCTTCTCGGGCCCACCCACGAGGAGATGTTCGCGCTCACCGTCAAGGGTGAATACAACTCGTACAAGGACTTCCCCGTCACGCTGTACCAGATCCAGACGAAATACCGCGACGAGGAACGTCCCCGCGCCGGCATCCTGCGTGGCCGCGAGTTCGTGATGAAGGATTCGTACAGCTTCGACCTCACCGACGAAGGGCTCGCCGAGTCCTACCGGGCGCACCGCGACGCCTACGAACGCATCTTCACGCGCCTCGGGGTCGAGTACGTGATCGTCTCGGCCACCTCCGGCGCGATGGGCGGCAGTGCCTCCGAAGAGTTCCTCGCCGACTCGCCCGCGGGCGAGGACACCTACGTGCGATGCCTCGAATCCGGTTATGCGGCGAACGTCGAAGCGGTGAAGACCCTCGTGCCCGAACCGCTGCCGATCGACGGACAGCCCGAGGCGGTCGTGCACGACACCCCCGACACCCCGACGATCGACACGCTCGTCGCGGCGGCCTCGACGATCCTCGGGCGTGAGGTCACCGCGGCCGAGACGCTCAAGAACGTCCTGGTCAAGGTCCGCCGGCCCGGTGGCGACTGGGAGCTGCTCGGCATCGGTGTCCCCGGCGACCGCGAGGTCGACGACAAGCGTCTCGAGGCGTCGCTCGAACCCGCCGAGGTCGAACTGCTCACCGAAGCGGATTTCGCGGCGAACCCGTTCCTCGTCAAGGGCTACATCGGTCCGAAGGCGCTGCTCGCCAACGGTGTCCGCTATCTCGTCGATCCGCGGGTGGTGGACGGCACCAGCTGGATCACCGGTGCCGACGAGCAGGGCAAGCACGTCTTCGGTCTGGTCGCGGGTCGCGACTTCACGCCGGACGGAACGATCGAGGCCGCCGAGGTGCGCGACGGCGATCCGTCGCCCGACGGAGCCGGTGCACTCGTCTCCGCCCGCGGAATCGAGATCGGCCACGTCTTCCAGCTCGGCCGCAAGTACACCGATGCCTTCGCGGTGGACGTGCTCGGGGAGAACGGCAAGCCGGTGCGCCCCACGATGGGCTCCTACGGCGTCGGGGTCTCCCGCCTCGTTGCGGTGATCGCCGAGCAGCAGCACGACGAGAAGGGCCTGCGGTGGCCGGCGGAGATCGCCCCGTTCGACGTGCACCTGGTGATCGCGAACAAGGACGAGCAGGCGCGCGAGGGGGCAGAGAATCTCGCCGAGGAACTGTCCAACGCGGGGGTGGAGGTCCTGCTCGACGACCGTAAGGCGTCGCCCGGCGTCAAGTTCAAGGATTCCGAACTGCTGGGCATGCCGCTGGTCGTCGTGGTCGGCCGTGGATTCGCCGACGGCAAGGTCGAGGTTCGCGACCGCTTCTCCGGCGAGGCCGAGGAGCTGCCGATCGGTGAGGTCGTCCAGCGCATCCTTTCCCGCTGACCCCTGTCTCTCGCTGACCCCTGTCTGCCGGTGCCCTCGCACGCTCTGTGCGGGGGCATCGCTGCATCTGCGCGAAGGCGGCAATACCGGCGGCGCATAGGTAACGCTAACCTCATTCCGTTCTTGTGGTCTGTCACGACAGAAACGGATGGTGGATATGAGATCGACGGTGCGGCGGGAGATGCGGCAGCGGGGCGTGGCGTCGTCGTCCCGGTGGGTCGCCGCGGGACTCATCGGTGCTCTCGCCTTCACGGCCGGATGCTCGAGTCGCGACACCCAGGAGGCCGGCGCATCGACCGCGGGTGACGCCGTCACGATCGTCGACCAGCGAGGCGAGACGATCACCCTCGACGGCCCTGCCGAGAAGGTGGCCTTCACCGTCATGCCCGCCCCCTCTATCTTCGCGGCGGTCGACCGGAGCTACGACCGTATCGTCGGCATCAACCAGTCCACACTCGTCGCGAACCAGGGCGGCATGTTCGCCACCATGTTCCCGGCATCGGCCGAGTCGACCACCGTGGCCGGAAGCGACTTCGTGCCCAACGTCGAGACGCTGCTCGAACTCGACCCCGACGTCGTCGTCCAGTGGGGCGATCGTGGTCCCGACGTCGTCGAACCCATCGAGTCCGCCGGTTTCCCCGTGGTCGGACTCGAATACGGCACGCAGGAGGACCTGGAAGCGTGGATCACGCTGTTCGCGCAGATCGCAGGCAAGCCCGAGCGTGGTGAGGAACTCGTCGCCTGGCAGCGCGCCGAGATCGAGGAGATGCGCGAGAAGGTCGCCGGACAGGACGCCCCGCGACCGCGCGCGATGATCCTCTCGCGCAACGGCGACGCCTACAGCACGACGAGCGCCACCGGATACGACGGTTTCCAGTTCGACCTCGTCGGGGCCGATCTCGTCACCGAAGGGTTCGTCTCGGATTCCGGCCAGGTCAGCCCCGAGCAGATCCTCGCCTGGGACCCCGAGGTCATCATGCTCAGCGGCTTCGACCAGAGCACCCCGGCCGACATCTACGCCGACCCGCGACTCGCCGGTGTGAGCGCGGTGCAGAACGGCCGCGTCTACAAGACCCCGCTCGGCGGTTACCGCTGGCAGGTCCCGAGCGCCGAGTCGCCCCTGATGTGGGAGTGGATGTTCCGCATCCTCTACCCGCAGGAGCAGACCGGTGAGTTCCGCGACGACATCCGCGCGGCCTTCGACGACCTGTTCGCCTACGAGATCTCCGAGGACGAGATCGACCAGGTGCTGCGCTTCGACCTGAACCGGGACGCCGCGAGCTATGACCAGTTCGCACGTTGACTCGGCAGCCCCCTCTGCCCCCGGGGCGCCGATCCCGGCGCCCCGGCCGGTGAAGTGGGGCCGTAATCCGCTGATCATCGCAGGCTTCACCGCGCTGCTCGTGGTGGTCGCCCTCGTCGCCCTCGCGGTGGGACGCTATTTCGTTCCCCCGAACGAGATCGTCCGACTGCTCGCAGGCCAGATCCTTCCGCTCCGCGAGACCTGGACGCAGCAGGAGAGCACGGTCGTCCTCGACGTCCGTCTGCCTCGCGTGCTGCTGTCCATCCTGATCGGTGCCGGACTGGCGCTCACCGGCGCCGTGATGCAGGGGGTCTTCCGCAACCCCCTCGCGAGCGCGCAGATCCTGGGAGTGTCCTCCGGTGCCTCCTTCGGAGGCGTGCTGGTGCTGCTCGTCGGGCTCGGCGGAATCACCCTCGTCGGAGGCGCTTTCGTCGGCGGTGTGATCGCTCTGCTTCTGGTCCTCGCGATCGCGCGGGCCGTCCCGGGAGCACCACTGCTCATGATCATCCTCGGCGGGACCGTCGTGGGCGCGATGTTCCAGGCGATGGTCTCGTTCATCACCTATATCGCCGATCCCTACAGTGAACTGCCGTCGATCGTCTTCTGGCTCATGGGATCTCTCGCCACCGCCGGCTACGGGAAACTCGCGATCGCCGCGGTGCCGATCCTTCTGCCCGCCCTCGTGGTACTCGCGCTGCGCTGGCGCCTGAACATCCTGTCGATGGGAGACGAGGACGCCGTCGCTCTCGGTCTGCGCCCGCAACGCCTGCGGCTGCTGCTGCTCGGCTGCGTCGCGATGATCACCGCCGCTGCGGTGGCGGTCTCGGGTGTCATCGGATGGGTGGGCCTGGTCGTGCCGCACCTGGTGCGCATGATGATCGGCACCGACAACCGGATGGTGCTGCCCGTCAGCGCGCTGCTCGGCGCCGCCTATCTCACCGCCATCGACACCCTGTCGCGCGTGCTCAGCACCGCCGAGATCCCGATCGGCATCCTCACCGCGATCATCGGTGCGCCATTCTTCGTCGCCCTGCTGATCCGCAACCGAACCCGACTGTGGGGTAGCGATGCTTGACGCGAAATCCATCTCGTTCCGGTACTCGGCCAAGGGGCCGTGGATCTTCGAGGACGTCACGGTCACCGCGTGCGCCGGTGAGGTTCTCGCTGTGCTCGGGCCGAACGCGCGCGGCAAGACGACGATGCTCAAGTGTCTGTCCGGCCTGCTCACACCGGTCACCGGGACCGTCACGTCCTCGGGCACCATCGGATACGTGCCGCAGAGTCATGCGGTGGCGTTCTCGTTCACCGTGTTCGACATCGTGCTCATGGGACGCGCCCGCAAGGTGCGCATCTACAGCAGCCCCACGAATGCCGACCGTGACGCCGCTCTGGACGCACTCGGTCGCGTCGGCATCCTGCATCTGGCCACTCGCGATTACGGCGGTCTGAGCGGGGGCGAACGGCAGCTCGTCCTCATCGCCCGGGCCCTGGTGTCCGGCTGCGACACGATCGTGCTCGACGAGCCGGCCTCCGCCCTCGACCTGCGGAACCAGGCACGTGTGCTCACCGTTCTGCGCGGCCTGGCCGACGACGGGATGGCCGTGGTCATGACGACCCATCATCCCGATCACGCCCTGCACATCGCCGAGCGTTCGATGCTCATGGTCTCCGCTGACGACCAGCGGGTCGGTGCCACCCGGGAGCTGCTCGGCGACGAGTTGCTCAGTGAGATGTACGGCGTGCCGATCGTCACCGCCGACGTCGCGACACCGAGTGCACTTCGGCGGCTGACGGTTCCGGATTTCGGAAGGGGGATCGCATGAGCGTCCTGAAAGCGGTGATGGCGCCGCGCGACGGTGCGCTGGTCGACGGCTTCCGTGAGATCGACGTCTACGACCTGCCGTCCGCGTGCGGGCCCGCGGTCACCGGAATCTACTTCACCGGCGACGTCGATCAGGAATATCTGTTCGACAACCGCGACGTGCTCGACGCGTTCGTCGCCCGAGGCGGCAGAGTTCTGATCAACGGTCACGTCCAGCGGATCTTTCTCACCGGCCTCACACGGTGGCGCAAGCTCGAATTCCGCAACCCCTCGGATCTCGCCTTGAGCCGGGTGAACGAGCATCCGGTCTGGGCCGGGATCGATCCGAAGGCCTTGCTGTACAACAGCGGTCGCCGGGAGCCGGTGCCCTTCGAGGAACTCGAACGCATCGGCGTGGCCGGTTTCTACGGCCGCGGATGCTATCTCGACATGCCCGACGGCGCACAGGTGGTGCACACCCTCGGACGTACCCACGCGCCGATCGACTACGAGTACCGACTCGGCCGGGGACGGGTCCTCGTGCACGGCGGCAACGACCTGCTGCAGTTCGCCGGTGAGCACCGGGGCACCGCGCATCTTCGTACGCAGATCCTCGACTGGCTGGAGGGCCGATGAGCCGAGCGACCCGAACGAACCCGGCACCGGCGGTCGCCTTCCTGCACGGCGGCAGCCACAGTCACCTGGCGACACTGGCCGACCCCGCCCTCGCGCCCTACCGGATGCGCGCGGTGCACGCCCGCACCGGCGTACCCGAGGACATCGCAGGCTCCGATGTCGTGGTCGTCGCCGACCGGTTGCGGCCGGACCTGCTGTCCGGATGGGCAGCGGCGGTGAAGGATGCCCTGGAACGAGGCGCGACGGTCGTCGTCTTCGGTGAGAACCACGTCCAGGACTGGCTGGGAGTGCCCGAACAGCCGCGGCCGACCATCTTCTGGTGGTGGCGCACCGGTGAGGACCACCGGGTGCGACTGCAGGCACCGGACCATCCGGCCTGGGGATTCTTCTCCGACCGCTCGGTGATCTGGCACTACCACGGCGTGCTCCAGCCCCCGCCCGGTGCAGTGAGTCTGGCGGATCTGAACACCCCCAACGGCGAACGGGACGGTTCGATCCTGTTCGTCGACGAGACCAACCACCGCGGCCGCCTGCTGGTGACCACGATGGATCCGGTCTACCACCACGGTTCGGGATTCATGCCCGGTGCCACCCGATTGCTGTACTCGGCCCTGCACTGGGCCACGAGAGGATAGGACGCGCGTGCTCACCGTCTACGAGTCGGGACACCCGATCGAATTCACCTTCGCCGACCTGATGAAATATCACGGTCCCGAGTTTCCCGGGGGAGTGGCTCACGGCTTCACCGTGATGCGGCACGCCCTCTCGGTCCTCGGCGACGTCGAGCGCCGGGAAGTTCGGGTGCGCACCGCCTTCCCCGGCCCCGGAGGACGTGACGCCGTGGAGATGGTGCTGCGTGCCGTCACCGACGGGCGGTATGTCGTCGATCCGGAACTGGCTGCGACCGAACGCGGCGCCACCCTCGCCCGCTACGTCTGGCAGTTCACCTGGCGCGAGCGCAGTGTGACCCTGCAGATCCGCGACGACGGGCTCGTCACCGACGAGTTCATCGCGCTCGGAGCCAAGCCCGGCCGCACCGACGCCGAGAACGCACGGCTCACCGTGCTGAAGCAGGAGATGACCGATCGTCTACTCGCTCGTGAGGTGGGCGCCGTGTACGAAGTGGTGGCGTGACCCGCCCCGAACCACAATGAGGTGCATGGCCGACAACTGGAGTGCGACCGACCACTACCTCACCGACACGCTGATCGGCGACGACCCCGCGCTGAGTTCGGCGCTCGACGCGAACGTCGCAGCGGGACTGCCACCGATCGATGTCTCCGCCCCGCAGGGCAAGTTCCTGCACCTGCTCGCGCGGATGCGGGGTGCCCGCCGTGTCCTGGAGATCGGCACGCTCGGCGGATACTCGACCATCTGGCTGGCCCGGGCGGTCGGGACGTCCGGCCGGGTGATCACGCTCGAATACGAGCCGAAGCACGCCGAGGTGGCCCGCGCCGATCTCGACCGCGCCGGGGTCGGTGACCGCGTGGAGATCCGCGTCGGCCCCGCTCTGGACTCGCTGCCGGGCCTGGTCGCCGAGGGCCCCTTCGATCTGGTGTTCGTCGACGCCGACAAGGAGAACAACAGCAACTACGTGCGGGCGGCGCTCCGGCTGTCGCGGCCGGGCACCGTGATCGTCGTCGACAACGTGGTGCGGGCGGGCGGCATCACGGACCCGGACAGCGACGACGAACGCGTCCGTGCGTCCCGGGAGGTGCTCGAACTGCTCGCCCGCGAACCGCGCCTCGACGCGACGGCGCTGCAGACCGTCGGGACGAAGGGCCGGGACGGTTTCGCGATCGCCGTCGTGACCGAGTGACCTTCGGCTCAGGGCTGCCCGGGGAAGGCCACCGACGGCACGACTCCACGGCTCTGCCGCCAGCGCGCCGCCCGTAGGGCCGCTTCGGTGAGGGCGCCCACGGCGGTGGCCCGGGTGGACTCGCTGCGTGACCGTTCCACGACCGACCGCCAGGCGACCGCCGTGTCGCTCTCGATCTGCTCGGCGAGCTGGGCGGCGGACGCGGGGTCGGTCACCGGGAACGGCACGGTGTAGCCGGGGGCGGCGACCGGGGGATCGATGCTCGCGGCGCGCAGCGCTTCGGCCGTCGCATCACGTCGTGCGCGGTGGGCGGCGGTGTCCTCCGCCACCGCATCCGCGCGGGCGGGATCCGCGAAGGCCGCGATCACGCCGTATCCGAAGACCGCGGCGTGTTCGGCCTCGAGTGCGTCGACGAGAGCCTGCTGTTCGGAACCGGGTTCGGGGGAGCTCACGGCAACATCACCGCCGTCTGCACGGCGCAGGACGCACTGATCGAGGCGAGCAGGCCGGCGCGGTAACCCGAGAGCGTGCGTGCGAGATCCGCGGCTTCGCGCTGCGACCGGTTCAGCCGTTCACGGAGTTCCCCGACGTTCGGGAGCTCACCGGTGGGTGTGGTGGCGGTGGTCGACGGGGGAGTGAAACTCGTGGTGGCGCCTTCCATCCGGGCGATCTCGGTCTCGAGCGCATCGGCGTGGGCGGTCCGCTCCGCCGCGATCGTGGTGAGCGCTGCGGACAGCTCCGGCGACCGGGCGAGCAGCGCGGTGGCGATCGCGGCATCGGTGCGGGCCCGGGTCGCCTGGCCCGCCAGCGGATCGGGTTCGGCGGCATCCTCGTCGGAAGCGCCGCACGCGGTGATCGTCGTGATTCCGAGCCCACAGACGGCGGCCGACGACCATCGCAGGACGGTTCGTCGGGAGACGGCGGGTCGGTCGAGTGGCATCGGCACCGGACCATCCTGCCAGTCGCGTCGCCGGGAGAAGGACGCCGCCCTGGTCACGACAGCACGAAACGCGGGTTAGGCTTGAAGTCTGCCGGTACGCATCCGTTCCGGCCCGCTGTCCGCTGCGACCACAACTGAACGAGGAGCCTGCCCGCCATGCCTGTGCCGCCCCCGGAGAGGATCGTCGAGCTCGTCTCCGATCTGCTCGCCAGAGAGGGATACGACCTCGAGGACGTGGTGGTCACGGCCGCCGGAAAGCACAGTACGGTGCGTCTGCTCGTCGACAGCGACGCAGGTCTCGGTCTCGACGAGGCGGCCCGCCTGAGCAGGGTGGTCTCCGAGTCCTTCGACGAGGTGCCGGACTTCGGCGAGTCGCCCTACGTGCTCGAGGTCACCAGCCCCGGTATCGGTCGGCCCCTGACCGAGGCCCGCCACTGGCGGCGCGCCCAGGGCCGCAAGGCGAAGGTGGAACTGGCCGACGAGACCCTCGTCGCACGCATCGGCGAGCTCGTCGGAGACGAGATCAGACTCGTGCTGCCCGATCGGTCCGGGCCGGTGGTCCGTTCGGTCCCGCTCGCCGCGGTGCACAGAGCGGTGGTGGAGGTGGAGTTCTCCCCGCCGCCGCCGAGGGAACTCGAGCTCGCGGGTGGGGTTCCGGACGGCCGGGTCGCGGCCGGGGAGCTCGCCGAGGGACCCGAGGACGAGACCGGCAGCGACGATCACGACGAGACGAACGAAACGAAGGTGGACAAGTGAATATCGAGATCGCTGCCCTGCGCATGCTCGAGGCGGAGAAGAACATCCCGTTCGACGAGCTCATCGCGACGCTCGAGACGGCCCTGCTCACGGCCTACCGGCACGTCGACGGACACCAGCCGCACGCGCGGGTCGTGGTCGACACGAAGACCGGCGCCATCCAGGTCCTGGCAGAGGAACGCGACGCCGACGGCAACCTGATCGCCGAGTGGGACGACACCCCCGAGGACTTCGGCCGGATCGCGGCGACCACCGCGCGTCAGGTCATCATGCAGCGCATCCGCGACGCCGAGCACGAACAGCGCTTCGGTGAGTTCGCGACCCACGAGGGTGAGATCGTCAGCGGCGTCGTGCAGCGCGACTCGCGTGCCAACGCCCGCGGCATGGTCGTCGTGAAGATCGGCGGCGAGACGAACAACGCCGAGGGGCTCATCCCGCCGGCCGAGCAGGTGCCGGGGGAGTCCTACGAGCACGGCGACCGCATCAAGTGCTACGTCGTGGGCGTCTCCCGTGGACAGCGCGGCCCGCAGATCACCCTGTCGCGGACGCATCCCAATCTGGTGCGCAAGTTGTTCGCCCTCGAGGTCCCGGAGATCGCCGACGAGTCGGTGGAGATCGTCGCGGTCGCCCGTGAGGCCGGGCACCGCTCGAAGATCGCCGTGCACTCGACCGTCCCCGGTCTCAACGCCAAGGGTGCGTGCATCGGCCCGATGGGGCAGCGGGTGCGCAACGTGATGCGCGAACTCGGCGAGGAGAAGATCGACATCATCGACTACGACGAGGACCCCGCGAAGTTCGTGGGCAACGCACTGTCGCCGTCGAAGGTGGTGTCGGTCACGGTCGTCGACCCCGACGCGCGCGCTGCCCGGGTCGTCGTTCCCGACTTCCAGTTGTCCCTCGCGATCGGCAAGGAAGGGCAGAATGCCCGGCTCGCGGCCCGCCTGACCGGCTGGCGCATCGACATCCGCAGCGACGCCGCGCCCGCCGGGAAGGACGATTCCCACGGCGGCTCGACAGGCTCGTAGGAGTGGGATGCGGGATTCCGGGCAAAACAGCGGTACAGTGGTCGATGGTTCAGCATGACCTGTCCTCGAACGACGGGGAACGTGCCTCTACGGTGCGTACCTGTGTCGGATGTCGGCAGCGAAGGCTGACTGCCGAACTGCTCCGGGTGGTGGCGCGCGATACGGAACCGTCAGGTTTCGCCGTGATTCCCGATCCGCGACGCAGGCTTCCCGGGCGAGGTGCGTGGTTGCATCCCACTCCGGAATGTCTGGAACTGGCGGTTCGGCGTCGAGCATTCGGCAGGGCACTGCGCGTGACCGGGTATCCGGACACCACAGCGCTGGATCAGCTGGTCGGGTCCACGGCACAGTGATCACGGACGCATCGAGTCGGCCTCGGCCGGGTACGACGATCGTGGGAACGACGACGAGGAACACCAACAGTGACATCGCACTCTGAGAAGAACAGGCACGAACACTCATGAGCACACCGTGAAGCACCAGCGATGAACGTCCATCGGAGATAACCCGAGGTCGTGCGGGCAGTCGGCCGCTCGACCTCATCAGTGAGGAGAGCAGTGGCAGGCAAGGCCCGCGTGCACGAGTTGGCGAAAGAACTCGGTGTCACCAGCAAGGAACTACTCGCACGCCTGAAGGAACAGGGCGAGTTCGTCAAGTCCGCGTCTTCGACCGTCGAACCGCCGGTCGCGCGTCGTCTGCGCGAATCGTTCGGCAAGACCGAAGGCGACGGCGCAGCCGCTAAGGCTGCACCCACCCCCGCACCGAAGCCCGGTGCCCCCCGGCCGGGTCCCCGGCCCACTCCTGCGAGCCCGGCCCCCGCGGCCGAGACCGCGCGTCCCAAGCCGGGCGCGCCGAAGCCGGCCGCTCCCAAGCCGGCTCCGGCACCGGAGGAGAAGCCCGCGGCTCCCGCGCCGCAGGCGCCCGCCGCCGAGGCGGCACCCCAGGCCCCGGCTGCGCAGGCGCAGGCTCCCAGCCCGACGCCGCAGGCCCCCGCGGCCAAGCCCGGCCCCAAGCCGGCCGGTCCGCGTCCGGGTCCGAAGACCCCACGCGTCGGTAACAACCCGTACTCCTCGGCTCCGGCCGAGCGTCCCGCTCCGCGTCCGGGTGGACCGCGTCCCGGCCCGGGCGGACCGCGTCCGGCTCCCGGTCAGGGCGGCCCCCGCCCGACGCCCGGACAGGGACGTCCCGCGGCGGGCCCCGGTGGCCCGCGTCCCGCTCCCGGTCAGGGCGGCCCCCGGCCGGCTCCCGGTCAGGGCGGTCCTCGTCCCGCTCCCGGTCAGGGCGGACCCCGTCCGTCCCCGGGTTCGATGCCTCCGCGCCCCAACCCGGGTGCGATGCCGCAGCGTGCTGCACGTCCGGCCGCGTCCGGTCGCCCGGGTCGCCCCGGCGGAGCTCCCGGTGGACGTCCCGGCGGCGGTGGCGGCGGTTACCGCGGTGGCGGTGCCGGTGGCGGCGGCGGCGCACCTGCCGGTGCAGGCGCTCCCGGTGGTTTCCGTGGTCGCCCCGGTGGCGGCGGCGGTGGCCGCGGTCGCGGCGGTGCAGCCGGCGCGTTCGGTCGTCCCGGTGGTGCTCCGCGTCGTGGTCGCAAGTCGAAGCGGCAGAAGCGGCAGGAATACGATTCGATGCAGGCGCCGTCGGTCGGCGGCGTGCGGTTGCCGCGTGGCAACGGCGAGACCATCCGTCTCGCTCGCGGCGCGTCGCTGTCGGACTTCGCCGAGAAGATCGATGCCAACCCGTCGGCCCTGGTGCAGGCACTGTTCAACCTCGGTGAGATGGTCACGGCCACTCAGTCGGTGAACGACGACATCCTCGAGCTGCTCGGCTCGGAGATGAACTACGTCGTGCAGGTCGTCTCGCCCGAGGACGAGGACCGCGAGCTGCTCGAGTCGTTCGACATCCAGTACGGCGAGGACGAGGGCGGCGAGGAAGACCTCCGCCAGCGTCCGCCGGTGGTCACCGTCATGGGTCACGTCGACCACGGCAAGACCCGCCTGCTCGACACGATCCGTAAGGAGAACGTCGGCGAGGGCGAGGCCGGTGGCATCACCCAGCACATCGGTGCCTACCAGGTGATGACGCACCTCAACGGTGAAGATCGCCTGATCACCTTCATCGACACCCCGGGTCACGAGGCGTTCACCGCTATGCGTGCTCGAGGTGCCAAGTCGACGGACATCGCGATCCTCGTGGTCGCCGCCGACGACGGCGTCATGCCGCAGACGGTGGAGGCGATCAACCACGCGCAGGCCGCGGACGTCCCGATCGTGGTCGCGGTGAACAAGATCGACAAGGAGGGTGCCAACCCTCAGAAGATCCGTCAGCAGCTCACCGAGTACGGGCTGGTCGCGGAGGAGTACGGCGGCGAGACCATGTTCGTCGACATCTCCGCGAAGCAGAACCTGCACATCGAGCAGTTGCTCGAAGCGGTGCTGCTCACCGCTGATGCGGCACTCGATCTGCGTGCCAACCCGGACATGGAGGCGCAGGGCGTCGCCATCGAGGCGCACCTCGACCGCGGTCGCGGTCCGGTGGCCACGGTGCTCATCCAGCGCGGCACCCTGCGGGTCGGCGACTCGATCGTCGCCGGCGATGCCTACGGCCGCGTGCGCCGCATGGTCGACGAGCACGGTGAAGACGTGCTCGAGGCACTGCCGTCGCGTCCGGTCCAGGTCGTCGGCTTCACCTCGGTGCCCGGCGCCGGCGACAACCTGGTCGTCGTCGAAGAGGACCGCATCGCGCGTCAGATCGCCGACCGGCGTAATGCCCGCAAGCGCAACGCGCTTGCAGCACGCAGCCGCAAGCGCATCAGCCTCGAGGACCTCGATGCCGCGCTCAAGGAGCACAACGAGCTCAACCTCATCCTCAAGGGCGACAACTCGGGTACCGTCGAGGCCCTCGAAGAGGCGCTCATGGGTATCGAGATCGACGACGAGGTGCGCCTGCGGGTCATCGACCGCGGTGTCGGTGGCGTCACCGAGACCAACGTCAACCTCGCTGCCGCGTCGAACGCCGTGATCATCGGCTTCAACGTCCGCGCCGAGGGCAAGGCCACCGAGCTCGCGAACCGCGAGGGTGTCGACATCCGCTACTACTCGGTCATCTACCAGGCGATCGACGAGGTGGAGAAGGCCCTCAAGGGCATGCTCAAGCCGATCTACGAGGAGGTCGAGCTCGGCCGTGCCGAGATCCGCGCGATCTTCAAGTCGTCGAAGATCGGCAACATCGCGGGTTGCCTCGTGCAGTCCGGCATCGTCAAGCGCAACGCGAAGGCCCGCCTCATCCGCGACAACAACGTCGTGGCCGAGACGGTCACCATCTCGTCGCTGCGCCGCGAGAAGGACGACGTCACCGAGGTCCGCGAGGGCTTCGAGTGCGGTATGACGGTCACCTACTCCGACATCAAGGTCGGCGACGTGATCGAGGCGTACGAGTTGCGCGAGAAGCCGCGCGACTGATCCACCCGCGGCCGTGGCGGTGAACGATTCGTCGTTCGCCGCCACGGGCGTGTCGGGATGCCCGACTCGGCCGGCGCACCGTCGGCCCGGTCGGCCGTCGAGGTGCACCGGCACCGAGGCGTCGACGATGACGGGAGCAACGGATGTACCTGGGAGCACTCGAACTCGATCTGCTGCTCGGTGACGTGCATTCGCTCAAACAGAAGCGCTCGGCGATCCGCCCGGTGGTCGCCGAACTGCGCCGACTCGGGGTGTCCGTCGCCGAAACCGGGGAACACGATCTGTACCGCCGTGCGCGGGTGGGTGTGGCGGTTGTCGCCTCCGATCTCGCGCACGTGGGGGAGATACTGGACAAGTGTGAGCGGCTGGTCGCCCAGCGGCCCGAACTCGATCTGCTGTCGGTCAGGCGCAGGTTGTTCGGGCCCGAGGACTGATCCCGGCCGCACGACGGGCCGCCGGCCGGCGGCCACAGAAGGGAACGAACGACATGGCCGATCCAGCACGGGCCCGCCGCCTCGCGAAGCGCATCGCCACCATCGTGGCCACCGCCATCGATCTCGAGATCAAGGATCCGCGGCTCGAGTTCGTGACGATCACCGACGCGAAGGTCACCGCGGATCTGCACGACGCCACCGTGTACTACACGGTCCGGGGCGCGGATCTGAACACCGAACCCGATCACGCCGCCGCCGCCGCGGGGCTCGAGAAGGCCAAGGGTGTGCTCCGCTCGAAGGTGGGTGCGGGCACGGGCGTGCGGTTCACCCCCACGCTGACGTTCGTCACCGACACGGTGCCCGATACGGCCCGTCACATGGAGGAACTCCTCGAGCGTGCTCGCGCCGCCGACAACGAGGTCGCCCGTGCTCGCGAAGGTGCCGTTCCGGCCGGCGACGCCGATCCCTACAAGGAGCCCCGTGAGCGCGACGCCGGTGACGACGACGAATAGCACACCGGTGCCCGAGTCGAACCCGCCGGTGATCCCCTCGCGCCGGGACGATGCCGGCGTCCCGCTCGTCCCGGCAGGATCCGTCGACCTGCACGGTGCCGCCGCTCTGCTGGACGCGGCGGCCACCGTCACGGTGCTGTGCCACATCAATCCCGACGCCGACACCCTCGGCAGCGGTCTGGCTCTCGGGATCGCCCTCGAACGGCGCGGGGTCGCCGTGCAGGTGGCCTTCGGTTCGCCCGCGAGCATGCCCGAGTCGATGCGGTCGCTGCCGGGCGGGCACCTGGTCACCCCGGTGGCGGACGTGCGCCGAGAAGTCGATCTCGTGGTCACCGTCGACTGCGGCACCGCGGGCCGTCTCGGTGTCCTGCGCGACCGCCTGGACACCGCTCCGAACGTCCTGGTGATCGACCATCACCTGTCCAACACCCGGTTCGGCACCCACAACCTCATCGATCCGGAGTCCGAGGCCACGGCGATGGTGCTCGCGGACCTCTTCGATGCGTGGGGTGTCGACATCGACGCCGCGCTCGCGCACTGCCTGTACGCGGGACTGGTGACCGACACCGGATCGTTCCGGTGGGGACGCCCGCAGGCCCACGGACTCGCCGAGCGTCTCCTCGCCACGGGGATCGACGGCACCTCGATCACACGGGTGCTGCTCGACACCCATCCTTTCGGGTGGCTGCCGATGCTGTCGTCGGTGCTGGCCACGGCCACGCTCGACCGCGCCGCAGCGCAGGGCAAGGGACTGGTCTACGCGTTCGTCCGACGGGCCGACTCGGCGCATCTCGGCCCGGAAGAGGTCGAAAGCGTCATCGACATCGTGCGCACCACCGCCGAAGCCGAGGTCGCCGCGGTGTTCAAGGAGGTCGTTCCCGAGGAGTGGACCGTCTCGCTGCGCGCGAAGACCTCGGTGGACGTGTCGGCCGTCGCCACCGTGCTCGGCGGTGGAGGGCATCGCCTGGCCGCGGGATACACCGCCCACGGCGACCCCGATCGGATCGTCGCCGCACTGCGCGGCGTGCTCGGTTGACGGTGCCCGGCGGGTCGGCCGCCCCGGATCCGCCCGGCGCGTCCTGCAGCTCGGACACGCCCGACGGGTCCTTCACCTCGGACGTGACGGGACGGCGCATCCTCGGTCTCGCCGTGCCCGCTCTCGGAGTCCTTGCAGCCGAACCGCTCTACCTTCTCTTCGACATCGCCGTCGTCGGCCGGCTCGGGGCTCTGCCCCTGGCAGGCCTCGCGATCGGCGGGCTGATCCTCGCACAGGTCAGCACCCAGCTCACGTTCCTGTCGTACGGGACCACCTCGCGGGCGGCGCGCTTCCACGGCTCCGGCCGGCACGGCGACGCGGTCGGCGAAGGTGTGCAGGCGACCTGGCTCGCGATGATCGTCGGACTGGCGATCCTGATCGCCGGTCAGGCGCTGGCCGGACCCGTCGCACGATTGCTCGCGGGCGATGCCGAGATCGCCGACGCGGCGGTGTCGTGGCTGCGTGTCGCGCTGTTCGGGGCACCCCTCATCCTGGTCGGTCTGGCCGGCAACGGCTGGATGCGCGGCGTCCAGGACACGATGCGGCCGTTGAGCTTCGTCGTCGCGGGTCTCGCCCTGTCGGCGGTGCTGTGCCCGGTACTGGTCCACGGTCTGCTGGGAGCTCCCCGATGGGAACTCGTCGGTTCCGCCGTCGCCAACGTGATCGGGCAGTCCGTGACGGCCGTCCTGTTCGTGATCGCCCTGCTGCGGTCGGGCGTCCCGCTGCGACCGAACCCCACGGTGATCGGCGCGCAACTGCGCCTCGGACGCGACCTGATCGCCCGCAGTCTCGCGTTCCAGGCGTGTTTCCTGTCCGCGGCAGCGGTGGCGGCCCGATTCGGTGCCGCCGCGGTGGCCGGTCACCAGGTCGTGCTGCAGCTGTGGAATTTCGTGACGCTGACCTTGGACTCGCTGGCGATCGCCGCGCAGGCCCTCGTCGGCGCCGCGCTCGGCGCGGCGGATCGGCGGGGCGCGTCGCGGCTGGCGTGGCGCCTGTCGGTCTGGTCCGCGATCTTCGCCGCGGTCCTGGCCGTGATCTTCGTACTCGGCCGGGACGTGATTCCGGGTCTGTTCACCGACGATGCCGCGGTGCTCGACCAGATCGGTGTCGCATGGTGGTTCTTCGTGGCGATCATGCCGCTCGCGGGAATCGTTTTCGCGCTCGACGGAGTTCTTCTCGGTGCCGGGGACGCGGCGTTCCTGCGCACCGCGACGCTGGCCTCGGCGTTGTTCGGGTTCCTGCCGTCGATCTGGTTGTCGCTCGCGTACGACTGGGGTCTGGCGGGTATCTGGACGGGGCTTACGGTGTTCATCGTGTTCCGGATGATCGCCGTCGTATGGCGCACGCTCTCGGGACGATGGGCGGTGACGGGTGCGGACCGGCAGGTGCGTGTCCACGACGAGTCGGGAGGTTAGTGCCGGTGGCAGCGAAGCTGTGGGCGATCAGCGATATCCATGTGGCCCATCGGGGCAACCGGCCGGTCACCGAGGATCTGCATCCCGAGTCGCCCGACGACTGGCTGATCGTCGCGGGCGATGTGTCGGAGAAGACCGACGACATCCGATGGGCGCTGTCACTGCTCCGCAGCCGCTTCGCGAAGGTCGTCTGGGTACCCGGCAACCACGAACTGTGGACGACCGCCAAGGACCCGGTGCAGATGTTCGGGGTCGCCCGCTACGACTACCTCGTGACGATGTGCCGCGAACTCGACGTGCTCACCCCGGAGGATCCCTATCCGATCTGGGAGGGGGAGGACGGTCCGGTGGTGCTCGTCCCGATGTTCCTGCTCTACGACTACTCGTTCCTCCCGGACGGCACCACGACGAAGGCGGACGGCCTCGCGCTCGCGCGGGAACGCAACGTCGTCGCGACCGACGAATTCCTGCTGAAGCCGGATCCGTACGTCACGCGCGACACCTGGTGCCGGGTACGGGTGGAGCAGACCCGGGCGCGACTCGACGCGCTCGATCCCGCGCTGCCCACGGTGCTCATCAACCACTTCCCCCTGGTACGCGAACCCACCCGGATGCTGTTCTACCCCGAGTTCGCGCTGTGGTGCGGCACCACCGAGACGGCCGACTGGCACCTGCGTTACCGGGCGCTGTGCAGCGTCTACGGTCACCTGCACATTCCGCGGACCACCTACTACGACGGTGTGCGCTTCGAGGAGGTCTCGGTCGGTTATCCGCGCGAATGGCAGCGACGCGGTCTCCCGCAGCAGCCGTTGCGGCAGATCCTCCCCGTCCCGGCGTATCCGCCGGGCAGCCTGAACAAGTGGGGCGGTCACTTCACCGTGACCCCCGAGATGGAAGCCGAGGTCGAGAAGATGCGGGCTCAACGAGAGAAGGAGTTGTGGTGACGGAACCGGACACCGAGCAGAAGACGGATACGCCCGGGGCGCTGATCGGGCGCATCGTGCCGGACGGCGTCGCTGCAGCCGAGTTGTTCGAGGACCCACCGGGACTGCGGCCGCATCCCCAGGAGGAGCGGCTCGTGGCCCGGGCGGTGGACAAGCGGCGACGTGAGTTCGCCGGTGCCCGCCACTGTGCTCGGGAGGCCATGCGCACCCTCGGCGTCGACCCCGCGCCGGTGCTGCGCGGAGAGAACGGCGATCCGATCTGGCCGCGCGGCGTCGTCGGCAGCCTCACCCATTGCGACGGCTATCGCGGTGCCGTGCTGGGCTATTCGCTGCAGATCCGCTCGCTGGGCATCGACGCCGAACCGCACGACGTGCTCCCCGACGGGGTGCTGCCCGCGGTGAGCCTCGAACCCGAACGCGAATGGCTCGCATCGGCCGGCGACGACCTGCACTGGGACCGCCTGCTGTTCTGCGCCAAGGAGGCCACCTACAAGGCGTGGTTCCCGCTCACGCGGCGGTGGCTGGGCTTCGAGGACGCCCACATCACGTTCGAACGCGACACCAGCGCGGACGCGACGACCGGTACCTTCCACTCGCGGTTGCTCGTTCCGGGCGACACCGTCGACGGGGAGCCGCTGACCGGCTTCGACGGCCGGTGGCTGATCGCCGACGGTCTCGTCCTCACCGCGATCACGGTGCGCTGATGAACGACACCGTATCCCCGGAGGAACATCCGGCTCTCGCCCGTGCGGGTCTGCTCGTCGTCGACAAACCCGCCGGCATGACGAGCCACGACGTGGTGGCCCGCTGCCGCCGACTGCTCGGCACACGCAAGGTGGGGCACGCGGGCACACTCGACCCGATGGCGACGGGTGTGCTCGTCCTCGGCGTCGAACGCGCCACGAAACTGCTCGGGCTGCTCGCGCTGACCACCAAGTCGTACAGCGCGACCGTGCGTCTCGGCCAGAGCACCGTGACCGACGACGCCGAAGGTGAGACCGTCGCGACGGCGGACGCCACCTCTGTGACCGACGAGCAGATCGCCGAGGCCGTCGCCGTGCTGACCGGCGACATCCAGCAGGTGCCCGCCAGTGTCAGCGCCATCAAGATCGACGGGAAACGTGCCTACGCCCGTATGCGGGAGGGGGAAACGGTCGAGCTGAAGGCCCGGCCGGTGACGGTCTCCCGCTTCGACGTCCGCGCACGCCGCGATGTGCCCGAGAACGGGTTCGTGGACCTCGACGTCGACGTGGACTGCTCGTCCGGCACCTACATCCGCGCGCTCGCACGCGATCTCGGTGCGGCCCTCGGAGTCGGTGGTCACCTGACCGTGCTGCGCCGCACGCAGGTCGGCCCGTTCGACCTCGGGCACGCCCGCACGCTCGAGCAGCTCGCGGACGATCCGACACCGAGCCTGGACATCGACGCGGCGGTACGCACCGCCTTCGAGTGCCGGACCATCAGCGACGAGGAGGCGGGTCTGCTCGCGAACGGCCGTTGGCTCGAACCCGTCGGACTGCGCGGTGTCTACGCCGCCGTCGACTCCCGGGGACGGGCAGCGGCGCTCCTCCAAGAGAAGGGCAGCCGCGCGTCGGCCGTCTTCGTGGTGCGGCCCGCCAACATGTGATCGGACAGGCCCGCCACACGGACCGCGGGCTCGCAACACTGTCGGCCGACGACGGTGGTGTGAGCCTTCTGCCGCTGGTGTGAGCCTGCCTGTGTCGTGAGCTCCGCCTGCGTTGTGAGTTCTGCCCCGGACGGGGTCAGACGAGCCAGATCGCCTCGGCCGCCGGATGACCGAGATCGATCGTGGGTCCTTCGGCCCTGCCCAGCCGAATCGAGATGGTGCCCGCGAAGTCTCGGCGTTCGAGCACGGTGATGTCGGTGTCCAGCGCGATGCCCACCTCGTCGAAGTAGCGCAACATGGCCGGGTCGGAGTCGGAGATGCGGGCCACCCGTCCGTGGTCGCCGTCGCGGAACTCGCTCAGGGCGCGGGCCGGCGGTGAGGGGATCGTGCCGTCGGGTGACGGGATCGGGTCGCCGTGCGGGTCGCGTTCGGGATGACCGAGTTTGGCGTCGATCGCCGCGACCATCCGTTCGGACACGGCGTGTTCCAGGATCTCGGCTTCGTCGTGGACCTCGTCCCACCCGTAGTCGAGCTCGCGGACGAGGAACGTCTCGATGAGGCGGTGGCGGCGGACCATCGCCACCGCGGCCTGGCGCCCCTCGTCGGTGAGGGAGATCGCACCGTAGCGTTCGTGGTCGACGAGTCCCTGATCCGCGAGGCGGCGCACCGCTTCGGACACGGTGGACGCCGACACGCCGAGCTTCTCCGCGAGCAGCTTGGTCGAGATCTTGTCTCCGGACCACTCCTGGACCGTCCACATGATCTTGAGATAGTCCTGCGCCACCGAGGACAGCAGTTCGGTCGCGGTGGTCTCGTTACTCTCAGGCACGCGTCCAGCTTAGGTAACCGTCACCCGGGAATCACGCTCTCCGTCGGCTCGCTCGTCTTCACGCCCTCCGGCGACCGGCGGCGCGTGACGAATCGGGTGACGACGCCCTGCCGCGGCGCGAACAGGTACGCGAGGGTGAAGACCACTGCCTGGGCGAGCACCACCACGCCGCCGGTCGCGGCGTCGGTGTAGTAGCTGGTGTACACACCGACCACCGACGCGATCACGGCGAGCACCGGCGCGATCACCAGCATCCGGGCCATCCGGTCGGTGAGCAGGTATGCGGTCGCGCCCGGGATGATGAGCATCGCGACGACCAGGATCACGCCGACCGCCTGCAGCGCGCTGACGATGGTGACCGCCAGCAGCGACAGCAGCAGTGCCGACAACGCGGCGGGGGACAGGCCGAGCGTGTGTGCCTGGACGCGGTCGAAAGCGAACAGCGTCAGATCGCGGCGCTTCGCGACGAGCACAGCCAGGACGACGGCCGCCAGGATCGAGACCTGCCAGACGTCGCCCGTGGCGAGGCCGAGCAGATTGCCGAACAGCACGTGGTGCAGGTCGATCTGGCTCGGGTTCTTCGAGATCAGCACCACGCCGAGGGCGAACAGCGTCGTGAAGACGATGCCGATGGTGGCGTCCTCCTTCACGCGGCTCGTTCCGCGGACGAGCCAGATCAACGCCACGGCGATCCCGGCGAAGACCAGTGCGCCGAGCGCGAACGGCACTCCTACCAGGTAGGCGAGCACGACGCCGGGCAGCACGGCATGCGAGACCGCGTCGCCCATCAGCGACCAGCCGATGAGCACGAGCCAGCAACTGAGCAGGGCGCACACGACGGTCGCGGCGACGGCCACGAGCAGCGCGCGCTGCATGAAGCCGTACTGCAGGGGTTCGATCAGCACGTCGATCATCGTCCGGCCTCCTGTGCGTATGTGTTCCGTGCGAGGTCCTCGGCTCGTCCACCGTTCACCGGTGGGGGAGCGCCGAAGGCGCGGGCGAGGTTCTCCGGGCGCAGGACCTCCTCGGGGGAGCTGTGGACGAGGACGCGGCGCTGCAGCAGCACCGCCTCGTCGCACAGCTGCGTCAGGCCCGCGAGATCGTGGGTGGCCACGAGGATCGCGTGGCCGCTCGCGGCCAGTTCGCGGATGACGGCGGTCAGTGCGTGCTCGGTGGTGGTATCGACCCCCGCGAACGGCTCGTCGAGCAGCAGCAAGGGCGAGCCCTGCGCGATCGCCCGTGCCACGAAGACACGCTTGCGCTGGCCGCCCGAGAGCTGCCCGATCTGACGGCCGGAGAGCGCGGTCATGCCCACGCGGTCGAGTGCGGCGTCGACGGCTTCGTGATCGGCGGGACGCGGTCGGCGCAGGAAGCCCTGGTGGCCGTAGCGTCCCGTCATGACGACGTCGCGCACACCGATCGGGAAGTTCCAGTCGACCGCCTCGGACTGCGGCACGTAGGCGACCTGGGTGCGGCGCCGCGCCGCGGCGGTGGTGGCACCGCCGATGGCGACGCGGCCCGAGGTGGGTCGCACCAGACCCATGATGGTCTTGAACAGCGTCGACTTACCCGAGCCGTTCGTGCCCACGAGTCCGCACACGCGGCCCTGCGCGAGTTTCAGGGTGACGTCCTGCAGGGCCGGAACGGTGTCGTAGCGCACCGTCAGGTCGTCGACGAACAGTGCAGGTGCGTCGAGTGTCGAGGTCATGAGCCCAGTCCTGTCGTGATGACGTCGATGTCGTGTCGGAGCAGATCGAGGTAGGTGGGCACGGGCCCGTCCGGCTCGGACAGCGAGTCGACGTAGAGGATCCCGCCGAATTCGGTTCCGGTGTCGGCCGCGACCTGCCGTTGCGCCTTGTCCGAGACGGTCGACTCGCAGAACACCGCGGGTACCTCGTTGGTGCGTACGAAATCGACGGTGCGGGCGATCTGCTGAGGAGTGCCCTGCTGATCGGAGTTCACCGGCCACAGATAGGCCTCCTGCAGGCCGGCGTCGCGGGCGAGATAGCTGAATGCCCCCTCGCAGGTGACGAGTGCCCGCCGATTCGCGGGAACCTCGTCGAGGGCGCTGACGAGTTCGGCGTGGAGACCGTCGAGTTCGGCGGTGTACGCCTCGGCGCGGGCCGTGAAGTCGTCCGCGTGCTCGGGCGCGAGATCGGCCAGTGCCGTGGCGATGTTGTCGACGTAGATACGGGCCGCGAGAGGGGACATCCAGGCGTGGGGGTTGTACGGTCCCGTCGCCGCGCCCTCACCGATGGGCAGCGGATCCACACCTTCGCTCACGACCACGTGCTCGGCGTCGACATCGGTGACGAACTGCTCGAACCACCGTTCGAGACCGAGTCCGTTGTCGAGGATCAGGTCGGCGTCGGTCGCGAACCGCAGGTCGCCCGGTGTGGGCTCGTAGCCGTGGACCTCCGCGCCGGGCTTGGTGATGGACTCCACCCGCACGTGTTCACCGGCGATGTTCCGAGTCATGTCGGCGAGCACCGTGAAGGTGGTGAGGACCAGGGGACGGTCGTCGGCGGAACCTGTGGTCGAGCACGCCGCGAGGGCGGCGGCACAGGCGGTGGCCGCGAGAGCGGCGACCACGCGGCCGGCGTGGGAACGTACGGTGCATGTTCTGTGGGCTGTCGACAAAAAGTTCGGCACACCGAAATTATGCATTCGCACGGCCGTCAGCGTCACGCGGCCACGCCGTGGCACAGCCGAACGTGCCCCACCCGTGCACGCGCCGTAGGCTGCCGATGTGCAGAGATGGCGAGGTCTGGACGAAATTCCCGCGGACTGGGGTCGGTGTGTACTCACGATCGGTGTGTTCGACGGTGTACACCGCGGCCATCAGCAGCTCATAGCGCGTGCCGTGGAAGCGGCCCGCGCGCGCGGTGTGGCCGCCGTGCTCATGACCTTCGATCCCCACCCCATGGAAGTGGTCCGCCCGGGTAGCCATCCCGCACAGCTCACCACTCTGGCGCGACGGGCCGAACTCGCCGAGGAACTCGGCATCGACGTCTTCTGCGTCATGCCCTTCACCCCGGAGTTCATGAAGCTCTCGCCGGAGCGGTATGCCCACGAGATCCTCGTCGAGCGACTGCACGTGGCCGAGGTCGTCGTGGGGGAGAACTTCACCTTCGGGAAGAAGGCGGCCGGCACCGTCGACATGCTGCGCTCCATCGGCGAGCGTTTCGGGTTCGCGGTGCAGGGGCTCACACTGGTCGCCGAGCACGCCGTGACGTTCTCGTCGACGTACATCCGTTCGTGCGTCGACGCCGGTGACGTCGCCGCGGCCGCGGACGCGCTCGGGCGTCCGCATCGGGTCGAGGGTGTCGTCGTACACGGCGACGGTCGCGGACGCGGTCTCGGATTCCCGACCGCCAACGTCGCCCCGCCGATCTACGCGGCGATCCCCGCCGACGGCGTCTACGCGGCCTGGTTCACCGTGCTCGACTCCGGTTCGCCCGTCGAGGGGCTGACCGCCGGTCAGCGCTACCTCGCGGCAGTCTCGGTGGGCACCAATCCCACCTTCTCCGGACGCAAGCGCACGGTGGAGGCGTTCGTCCTCGACGAGAAGGCCGATCTGTACGGCCAGCACGTGGCGGTCGATTTCGTCGAGCGGCTGCGGGGCATGGAGAAGTTCGATTCCGTGGAAGCGTTGATCTCCGCGATGCACCGCGACGCCGAACGCGCACGACAGGTTCTCACGGACACCGCGTAGCGACGTTCGTGTCGTCGGAACGGATGACACTGCACGCAGGCTCGGCGACGGCCCCACCGTCTCTGATAGGCTGGACCGTCGGTGCGTGCTGCGGTTCGCGGCGGCCGTACCGGGCGGACTTCGTCCGTCTTCCGTCACGCGGACGTCAGTTGTACAGGAGTGACCCAGTGGCTCTGACCACCGACCAGAAGAAGCAGATCCTCGGCGAGTACGGCCTCCACGAGACCGACACCGGTTCCCCCGAGGCGCAGGTGGCGATGCTCACCAAGCGCATCGTGGACCTCACCGAGCACCTCAAGCAGCACAAGCACGACCACCACTCCCGCCGCGGCCTGCTGCTGCTGGTCGGTCGTCGTCGCCGCCTGCTGAAGTACGTCGAGAAGGTCGACGTCGAGCGTTACCGCCCGCTCATCCAGCGTCTGGGTCTGCGTCGCTGACGCGGACACGACACGACCTGATCTGCATTCGCTGATCTTTTCCGGCAGCCGACGGGGTACCCATTACACTGGGCCTCGTTGGCTGCCGGTGTTTGTGCCGGTTCGGCCGGCGACTTCCATCGCCTCCAGAGGCGATGATCCGTATGCACCGACGGTGTCGGTCCTCGGTAGTGACCTTCCGGTCCCGTCGGGTGTCGTATCCCGAATCCGCCGGAGGGTTTCGATCGACGACCGCCTCCGTGAGTCGGTGCGCAGCCGTGGCCACGGGGGTCGCGGCGCCCGCGTGGGTACGGCGAAGACGAAGAGGGAAGAGAAGACATACAGATGACAAGCACTACCGCAGTCGAGATCGACGAAGGGGTCTACGAGACCACCGCGACGCTCGACAACGGTGCCTTCGGCACCCGCACCATCCGTTTCGAGACCGGCCGCCTCGCTCGCCAGGCCGCCGGTTCGGTCGTCGCCTATCTCGACGACGAGACCATGCTGCTCTCCGCCACCAGTGCGTCGAAGCAGCCCAAAGAGCATTTCGATTTCTTTCCGCTGACGGTCGACGTCGAAGAGCGCATGTACGCCGCGGGTCGCATCCCCGGCTCGTTCTTCCGTCGTGAGGGACGCCCCTCCACCGACGCGATCCTCACCTGCCGTCTGATCGACCGGCCGCTGCGCCCGTCCTTCGTCGACGGACTGCGCAACGAGATCCAGGTCGTCGTCACGGTTCTGAGTCTGAACCCGAACGACCTCTACGACGTCGTCGCCATCAACGCCGCATCCGCGTCCACCCAGCTCGCGGGCCTGCCGTTCTCCGGCCCCGTCGGCGGTGTGCGTGTCGCGCTGATCACCTCCGACGACAACAAGTCGGGCCAGTGGGTCGCGTTCCCGACCGTCGAGCAGCTCGAGAACGCCGTCTTCGACATGGTCGTCGCCGGCCGGATCGTCGGCGGAGCCGACGACCCGGACACCGCCGACGTCGCGATCATGATGGTCGAGGCCGAGGCGACCGAGAACGTCATCGCGCTCGTCGACGGTGGTGCGCAGGCGCCGACCGAGACGATCGTCGCCGAGGGCCTCGAGGCCGCCAAGCCCTTCATCGCCCGCCTGTGCATCGCGCAGCAGCAGCTCGCCGCCGCCTCCGCGAAGCCGACCGGCGATTTCCCGCTGTTCCCGGCCTACCAGGACGACGTGTACGCCGCGGTCGAGGCCGCAGCGTCGGAGAAGCTCGCCGAGGCGCTCACCATCGCCGGCAAGCAGGACCGCGACGACCGCACCGACGAGATCAAGGTCGAGGTGCTCGAGCAGGTCGCCCCGAACTTCGAGGGTCGCGAGAAGGAGATCGGCGCGGCCTTCCGCTCGCTCACCAAGAAGCTCGTGCGTCAGCGCATCCTGCGCGACCAGTTCCGCATCGACGGCCGCGGTGTCACCGACATCCGCGCGCTCTCGGCGGAGGTCGCCGTGGTGCCGCGTGCTCACGGTTCGGCGCTGTTCGAGCGTGGCGAGACCCAGATCATGGGTGTGACCACTCTCGACATGGTGAAGATGGCGCAGCAGGTCGACTCGCTCGGCCCCGAGACCAGCAAGCGCTACATGCACCACTACAACTTCCCGCCGTACTCCACCGGTGAGACCGGTCGTGTGGGCTCCCCGAAGCGTCGTGAGATCGGCCACGGCGCGCTCGCCGAGCGCGCCCTGATGCCGGTGCTCCCGAGCCAGGAGGAGTTCCCCTACGCGATCCGTCAGGTGTCCGAGGCCCTGAGCTCCAACGGCTCGACCTCCATGGGTTCGGTGTGTGCCTCGACCCTGTCGATGCTCAACGCCGGTGTGCCGCTCAAGGCTCCCGTCGCAGGTATCGCGATGGGCCTGGTCTCCGACGAGATCGAGCTCGAGGACGGTTCCCGCGAGACCCGGTACGTCGCCCTCACCGACATCCTCGGTGCGGAGGACGCCTTCGGCGACATGGACTTCAAGGTCGCCGGTACCAAGGACTTCGTCACGGCCCTGCAGCTCGACACCAAGCTCGACGGCATTCCCTCGCAGGTGCTCGCCGGTGCGCTCTCGCAGGCCCACGACGCCCGCGCCACGATCCTCGAGGTCATGGCCGAGGCCATCGACGCCCCGGACGAGATGAGCGAGTTCGCTCCGCGCATCACCACCATCAAGGTCCCGGTGGACAAGATCGGTGAGGTCATCGGCCCCAAGGGCAAGATGATCAACTCGATCACCGAGGAGACCGGCGCCAACATCTCCATCGAAGATGACGGCACCGTCTACGTCGGTGCGGCGGACGGCCCGTCCGCGCAGGCCGCGATCGACAAGATCAACGCCATCGCCAACCCGCAGCTGCCGAAGGTCGGCGAGCGCTTCCTCGGCACCGTGGTCAAGACCACGGCGTTCGGCGCGTTCGTGTCCCTGCTCCCCGGCCGCGACGGACTGGTGCACATCAGCAAGCTGGGCAACGGCAAGCGCATCGCCAAGGTCGAGGATGTCGTGAACGTCGGATCGAAGATCCGTGTCGAGATCGCCGACATCGACAACCGCGGCAAGATCAGCCTTGTTCCCGTCGAGGACGAATCGGCCGAGGCCACTGCGACCGGCGAGGGCGCCGAGTCCTGATTCTCACCCGGCCGCCTGCCGGTTTCCGGTAGGCGCCTGAACTCGCACCCGTGGTGCCCGACATTCGTTCGGGCACCACGGGTGCGTCGTTTCCGGCCCGGCGACCACCGGGTGTCACGGCCGGACGTCGCGAAGGCGAGGATCTTCCAAAGTGCGTCCCGGGCACCGGCAGGAATGGTTTCCTGAAGGTGTGAGCACCGCCACTCCCGAAGGTCTCGGACGAGCGCAGGGCGCGAATCTGGCGTTGGCGACCTGGGTGTCCGCAATCAACTTCTGGGCCTGGAACATGATCGGGCCGTTGTCGACGACCTACGCCACCGACATGTCGCTCAGCAGCACGGAAGCGTCGATGCTGGTGGCTACGCCGATCCTCGTCGGCTCCCTCGGCCGCATCGCGGTGGGAGCGATGACGGACCGGTACGGCGGGCGGGCGATGTTCATCGCCATCTCCCTGCTGTCGATCGTGCCCGTCGTCGCGGTCGGGTTCGTCGCTGAAGCGGGATCGTTTCCGCTCCTGCTCGTCTGCGGGTTCTTCCTCGGCATCGCGGGCACCATCTTCGCCGTCGGTATCCCGTTCGCCAACAACTGGTACGAACCCGCCCGCCGGGGCTTCGCGACCGGCGTGTTCGGCGCCGGCATGGTCGGCACCGCGCTCTCCGCCTTCTTCACCCCTCGCTTCGTGAACTGGTTCGGGTTGGTGCCCACGCATCTGATCGTCGCGGGGGCCCTCGCGGTGACGGCGGTGGTGTGCATCCTCGTGATGCGCAACGCACCCTGTTTCACCCCCACCACCGATCCGGTCCTGCCGAAATTGGCCGTCGCGGCGAAACTCCGTGTCACCTGGGAGATGTCGTTCCTCTACGCCGTCGTATTCGGCGGGTTCGTGGCGTTCGGTACCTACCTGCCCACCTACATCAAGACGATCTACGACTTCTCCACCGTCGACGCCGGAACACGCACCGCCGGTTTCGCGGTCGCCGCGGTCCTCGCACGGCCCGTAGGTGGAGCACTGTCGGATCGGGTGCCCCCGAAATACGTCGTGCTCACCTCGTTCGCCGGCACCGCGGTGATGGCCGTGATCGCGACCTTCAAGCCCCCGGCGGATCTGTGGTCGGCCGCCACCTTCATTACGCTGGCGATCTTCCTCGGCATCGGAACCGGCGGCGTCTTCGCCTGGGTGGCCCGGCGGGCACCCGCACATGCGGTGGGGAGCGTCACCGGCATCGTGGCCGCGGCGGGAGGACTGGGCGGCTACTTCCCGCCTCTGGTGATGGGCGCCACCTACAACGCCGAGGACAACAACTACACGGTCGGTCTGCTCCTGCTCGCCGCGACCGCACTGGTGTGCCTGCTCTACACCGCGTTCCGCCTGCATGCCCACGAACCACCCCCGCGGGCCGCAGGCTCCGTGATCCGCGACGACCGTGAGGTACGTGAGGAGAAGCCGTGACGGACACCGCCGGAGTCGGGAACCGGATCGAGGAACTGCTCGTGCGCAGCGGACGGTTCTTCACGTCCGGCGAGCAGTCCGCCGATACACGCACCGTCACCCGGCGGGGTGGTCGCGAAGGCGACATCTTCTACCGGGACCGCTGGAGTCACGACAAGGTCGTCCGGTCCACCCACGGGGTGAACTGCACCGGCTCGTGCTCGTGGAAGATCTACGTCAAGGACGGCATCATCACCTGGGAGACCCAGGAAACCGATTATCCCACAGTGGGTCCCGACCGACCGGAGTACGAACCGCGGGGATGCCCGCGCGGCGCGGCATTCTCCTGGTACACCTACTCGCCGACACGTGTGCGGTATCCGTACGCGCGGGGCCTGCTCGTCGAGATGTACCGGGAGGCCAGACAGCGGCTCGGCGATCCGGTTCTCGCGTGGGCCGACATCCAGAGCGATCCCGAGCGCCGCCGGCGCTATCAGCGTGCCCGCGGTAAGGGTGGGCTGGTGAGGATCACGTGGGCCGAGGCCACCGAGATGATCGCCGCGGCCCACGTCCACACCATCGAGGAGTATGGCCCCGACCGGGTAGCCGGCTTCTCTCCGATCCCCGCCATGTCGATGGTCTCGTTCGCTGCCGGTTCGCGGTTCATCGAACTGCTCGGCGGCGTGATGACCTCGTTCTACGACTGGTACGCAGACCTGCCGGTGGCGTCGCCGCAGGTCTTCGGCGACCAGACCGACGTGCCGGAATCGGGGGACTGGTGGGACGCCTCCTACCTGATGATGTGGGGCTCGAACGTGCCGGTCACCCGCACGCCGGACGCACACTGGATGACGGAGGTCCGCTACCGGGGTGCCAAGGTCGTCTCGGTGAGCCCCGATTACGCCGACAACACCAAGTTCGCCGACGAGTGGATGCCGTGCGCAGCAGGTACCGATGGGGCCCTGGCGATGGCGATGGGACATGTGCTGCTGAACGAATTCTATGTGCAGCAGCGGGTTCCGTTCTTCGTCGACTACGTCCGCCGGTACACCGACCTGCCGTTCCTCGTGCGGCTCGAGGAACGCGACGGGAAGCTCGTGCCGGGCAAGAACCTCACCGCTGCCGACCTGGGGCACAGCGTCGAGAACGCGGCCTTCAAACCGATCCTCCTCGATGGGGCGACCGACACGGTCGTCGTGCCACCGGGCTCGCTCGGCTTCCGCTACGGCGACGACGGTGTCGGCAAGTGGAATCTCGAACTCGGCGACCTCGTCCCGACACTGACGGTCGCCCCCGCCGGTGGGAGAGCGGGGGAGACCGCCACGGTGTACCTGCCGAGTTTCGACACCGTCGACGGCCACGGTGAGAGCATCGAACGGGGCGTACCGGTCCGTCGGGTCGGGGACCATCTCGTCTGCACCGTCTTCGATCTGATGCTCGCGCAGTACGGAGTGACCCGTCCGGGACTCGCTCTACCCGGGCAGTGGCCGAGCGGGTACGACGACGCGACCTCCCCGTACACCCCGGCATGGCAGGAAGCGATCACCGGAGTCTCTGCGGCCCAAGCGATCCGAATCGCGAAGGAGTTCGCACGCAACGCCGAGGAATCGGGCGGGCGTTCGATGATCATCATGGGCGCGGGCATCTGCCAGTGGTTCCACGGTGACGCGACCTATCGCGCAGTGCTCGCGCTGCTCATGCTCACCGGCTGCATGGGCCGCAACGGAGGAGGGTGGGCGCACTACGTCGGCCAGGAGAAATGCCGTCCGGTCACGGGATGGGCCGCGATGGCGATGGGGACCGACTGGAGCCGCCCGCCCCGGCAGATGGCCGGCACCTCCTACTGGTACGTGCACACCGATCAATGGCGCTACGACGGATATCGCGCCGACGCGCTGTCGAGCCCGCTGGGACGCGGGCGTTTTCGCGACAAGCACACGATGGATGTCATGGCGTCCGCGGTGGCGATGGGCTGGTCGCCCTTCTATCCCCAGTTCGACCGCAATACCCACGACGTCGTCGATGACGCGCGCGCGGCGGGCCGGGACATCCCGGAATACGTCGCGCAGCAACTCGCGGAAGGGAACCTGAAACTCGCGGTGACCGACCCGGACGACCCGCGCAACTGGCCCCGGGTGCTCAGCGTGTGGCGGTCGAATCTGCTCGGCTCGTCCAGCAAGGGCAACGAGTACTTCCTCCGGCACCTGCTCGGCACCGATGCGAACGTGCAGGCCGGCCCTGCGGCAGAGGACCTGCGGCCGGGTGAGGTCACCTGGAGAGAGGCCGTCCCCGACGGGAAACTCGACCTGCTCATGTCGATCGACTTCCGCATGACGTCGACGACGTTGTTCTCCGACATCGTGCTTCCCGCTGCCACCTGGTACGAGAAGGGTGATCTGTCGAGCACCGACATGCACCCCTACATCCACGCCTTCACCGCGGCGGTCGACCCGCCCTGGGAGACCCGTTCGGACTACGACGCCTTCGGCGCCATCGCGAAGGTGTTCAGCAGTCTGGCGCGCACGCACCTCGGAACCCGCACCGACATCGTGATGGGAACCCTGCAGCACGACACCCCGGGAGCGATGGCGTATCCCTCCGGCGCGGAGCGGGACTGGCGGTCGACGGGCGAGGTGCCGGTTCCGGGGAAGACGATGGGGCCGCTGACGGTCGTCGAACGCGACTACGGCGCGATCGCGGAGAAGTGGGCCACCCTCGGGCCGCTCGTCGAGACGCTCGGGCTCAACACCAAGGGCGTGACCACCCGGCCGGATCGGGAGGTCGCCGAACTTGCGAAGAAGTTCGGTGTCATGAATTCCGGTGCCGGACAGGGACGTCCGGCGATCGATACCGCCGAGCGTATGGCCGACACCATTCTCGCTCTGTCCGGCACCTCCAACGGGAGATTGGCGGTCCAGGGGTTCCGCGAATTGGAGAAACGTACCGGGCGAAGGCTCGTGCACCTGGCGGAGGGAAGCGAGGAAAGGCGAATCACCTATGCCGACACCCAGGCCCGTCCCGTGCCCGTCATCACGAGCCCCGAATGGTCGGGGAGTGAGACGGGAGGGCGCAGGTACTCGCCGTTCACGGTGAACATCGAGGAGCTCGAGCCCTTCCGCACGTTGACGGGCCGGATGCACTTCTACCTCGACCACGACTGGCTGGAGGAACTCGGTGAGCAGCTCCCCGTCTACCGCCCTCCACTCGACATGTCGCGGCTGTTCGGAGAGCCGAGGGTCGGTACGGGCGACGGCATCGGTCTCACGGTGCGTTATCTGACACCGCACTCGAAGTGGTCGATCCACTCGGAGTACCAGGACAACCTGTTCATGCTGTCGCTGTCCCGGGGCGGACCGACCATGTGGATGTCACCGGCCGACGCCGCGAAGATCTCGGTGAACGACAACGACTGGGTGGAGTCGGTCAACCGCAACGGTGTCATCGTGTGCCGGGCGATCGTCTCGCACCGCATGCCCGAGGGCGTCGTCTTCGTCTATCACGCGCAGGATCGTGTCATCGACGTGCCACGGACGGAGACCACCGGTACGCGCGGCGGTATCCACAACTCGCTGACGCGCATCCTCATCAAGCCCAGCCACCTGGCCGGGGGATACGCGCAGACCGCGTACGCGTTCAACTATCTCGGCCCCACGGGTAACCAGCGCGACGAGGTGACGATCGTGCGGCGCAGATCGCAGGAGGTCGTCTACTGATGCGCACGGAACGAGCGGCCGGACGAGGCGGAGCGCAGGAAGCGAGGCGGTCGTGAAGGTCATGGCACAGCTGGCGATGGTGATGAACCTCGACAAGTGCATCGGATGCCATACCTGTTCGGTGACCTGTAAACAGGCGTGGACCAACAGGTCGGGCACCGAGTACGTATGGTTCAACAACGTCGAAACGCGCCCGGGGCAAGGATATCCGCGGACGTACGAAGACCAGGAACGCTGGCGGGGCGGGTGGATCCGGGACTCCAGGGGCCGCGTACGTCTCCGCGACGGCGGACGCTTCGCGAAACTCGCCCGTATCTTCTCGAATCCGAAGATGCCGTCGATCGACGACTACTACCAACCGTGGACCTACGACTACGACAACCTCACCGATGCCCCGCTCGGCGACCACATCCCGGTGGCGACGCCGCGCAGTCTGATCTCCGGCGAGCCCATGAAGGTGGAGTGGTCGGCGAATTGGGACGACAACCTCGGTGGTTCTCCGGCGATCGTGCCCGACGACCCGATCCTGAAGAAGGTCGGCGAACAGGTGAAACTCGAGTTCGAGCAGACCTTCATGTTCTACCTGCCGCGGATCTGCGAGCACTGCCTGAACCCGTCGTGTGTGGCGTCGTGCCCCTCCGGCGCGATGTACAAGCGGACGGAGGACGGGATCGTGCTCGTCGATCAGGACCGGTGCCGCGGCTGGCGGATGTGTGTGTCCGGATGTCCGTACAAGAAGGTGTATTTCAACCACAAGACCGGCAAGGCCGAGAAGTGCACCTTCTGCTATCCGCGGGTCGAGGTCGGATTGCCGACGGTGTGTTCGGAGACGTGTGTCGGCCGGCTCAGGTACATCGGTCTCGTCCTCTACGACGTCGATCGCGTCCTCGAAGCTGCCTCGGTGGAGAACGACACCGACCTGTACGGAGCGCAGCGCAATGTGCTGCTCGATCCGAAGGATCCCGAGGTGATCGCCGGTGCCCGCGCCGAAGGCATCTCCGACGAGTGGATCGAGGCCGCCCAGCGTTCACCCGTCTACGACCTCATCAGCACCTACCGGGTGGCGTTGCCCCTGCATCCGGAATATCGGACGATGCCCATGGTCTGGTACGTGCCACCGCTCTCGCCCGTCGTCGACGCCGTCAGCCGCGAGGGGCACGACGGCGAGGACATCGGCAATCTCTTCGGCGCCCTGGACGCACTGCGTATCCCTGTCGCGTACCTCGCGGAACTGTTCACGGCCGGAGACACCGGTGTCGTCGAGGCCGTGTTGCGCCGGCTCGCCGCGATGCGCTCGTACATGCGCGACATCAATCTGGGACGCGAGACCCGTCCCGAGATCCCCGAATCCGTGGGCATGAGCGAAGAGCAGATCTACGCGATGTACCGGCTCCTCGCGCTCGCCAAGTACGACGAGCGGTACGTCATCCCGACCGCGTACGCGGTCGAAGGTCATCGGCTGGAGGAGACCGCGACGGACTGCGCGCTGTCCTACGAGGGTGGACCCGGAATGTACAACTCCGGACCGTTCGGTGAGGCCAGTGGTGCCCCCGTCCCGGTGGCGGTCGAAAACTTCCACGCTCTCGCTCAGCGGCAGACCAGCGAAGGCCTGGGGGCGAACGCGGCGAATCCCTCGCGGGTGAACCTGCTCAACTGGGACGGTAAAGGCGTGCCGACCGGCATGTTCCCGGGGGGACGTGACGGGGACGGAGACCGACGATGAGACTGCTGCGTTCACGACGCGCGGCCCCCGATCGCGCCCTGCACCACCGTCTCGTCCGTCAGTCCGCGTCCCTGCTGCTCGCCTATCCCGACGAGGGGCACCGCGAACGGCTCGGTACGGTCGACCAGTTTCTCGAGCACATGACCGGGCCCGAAAAGGACATGCTGGGTACGGCCGCTCGTGAACTGGGCGCGAAAGACCTTCTCTCCACGGCACAGCAGTACGTCGAGACCTTCGACCTGCGGCGGCGGTCGACGATGTACCTGACCTATTGGACATCGGGGGACACGCGCAACCGCGGAGCCGAGATGCACGCCTTCGCGAGTGTCTATCGTGCCGCGGGTGTCGTGCCTCCTGCGCACGAGTCACCCGACCATCTCCCGGTGGTCCTCGAGTTCACCGCGAACGTCGATCCCGCCTCCGGGGAGGAACTCCTCACCCGCTATCGGCCGGCGTTGGACGTGCTGCATGCCTCCCTGCGCGACGCGCGCTCCCCGTACGCGCAGGTCGTCGCGGCGGTCTGTGCAACCCTCCCACCGGCGACCGACCAGGAGGAGGAACGGGCCCGGCGCCTCGCGCAGGCGGGACCGCCCCGCGAATCGATCGGTCTCCAGCCGTTCACGCTGACGGTGCCACCCCGGACCGGCCGGATGCCACCGAAAGGAACCTCGCAATCATGACCGCAGGAGAGATCTTCTGGGACGTCGTGCCCTATGTGACACTGGCCGTCGTCGTGGTGGGCACCTGGTGGCGGTACCGATACGACAAGTTCGGATGGACCACGCGTTCGTCCCAGTTGTACGAGGCGCGGTTGCTGCGCATCGCGAGCCCGATGTTCCATTTCGGGATCCTGGTCGTGATCGTCGGGCACGTCATCGGCCTGGTGATTCCTCAGTCGTGGACCGCCGCAGTGGGGTTGAGTCAGCATGCCTACCACGTCCAGGCGATCCTGCTCGGCACCATCGCCGGCGTCTCGACGCTCGTGGGGATCACCCTGCTCGTGTACCGCCGCCGCACCCGCGGGCCCGTCTTCAGCGCCACGACACTGAACGACAAGTTCATGTACGTCGTGCTGGTCGCCGCGATCGTCGCGGGTCTCGCGACCACCCTGATGGGATCGGGTGTCGTCGGCGAAGAGCACAACTACCGGGAGACCGTCTCGCCGTGGTTCCGGTCGATCTGGGTGCTGCAGCCCCGCGGGGATCTGATGGTGGAGGCACCCTTCAGCTTTCGGTTGCACGCCCTGATCGGTCTCGTTCTGTTCGCCATCTGGCCGTTCACGCGTCTCGTGCACGCGTTCAGCGCGCCGATCGGGTACCTGTTCCGGCCGTACATCGTCTACCGCAGCCGGGAGGAGGCGCGCCCCGGCCGACTCGTGGGTTCACAACCGCAACGACGTGGGTGGTGAGTGAGCGCCCGCTGCCGAGGGAGGGCTCCGGTGTACTGTGAAATGTTCCGCGCCCTCCCACCTGTCAGGACCATCGAAGATCCCCATGGCTTCCAGTTCCCACGTGAAGAACGACGCTTCGACCCCCGCGCCCGTCGCGGACACCGGCGTCCGGCGCTCGGTCCTGCCCGGGGGAGTGCGGGTCGTCACCGAGCACGTTCCGGGAGTGCGCTCCGCGGCGGTCGGTGTGTGGGTCGGTGTCGGATCCCGCGACGAACAGCCGTCGGTCGCCGGTGCCGCACACTTCCTCGAACACCTGTTGTTCAAGGCGACACCGACGCGCACCGCCCTCGACATCGCCGAGACGATGGACGGGCTCGGCGGTGAGCTCAACGCGTTCACCAGCAAGGAACACACCTGCTTCTACGCACACGTGCTCGACGACGACCTGCCGATCGCCGTCGACATCGTCGCCGACGTCGTCCTGCGCGGCCGGTGCCTGAGTGCGGACGTCGACGTGGAACGTCAGGTGGTGCTCGAAGAGATCGCGATGCGCGACGACGATCCCGAAGACCTGCTCGGCGACTCGCTGCTCACCGCGCTGTACGGCGACCATCCCATCGGCCGGCCGATCATCGGTTCCGTCGAGTCGATCGAGTCCATGACCCGGACACAACTGCATTCGTTCCACGTCCGCCGCTACACGCCGCCGCGGATGGTGGTCGCGGTGGCCGGCAACGTCGACCACGCGCACACGGTCGAACTGGTGCGCCGCGCCTTCGCCGGGCACCTGGACGAGGCGGCCGCACCCGCGCCCTGCCGGAACGGACGACTCGAACTGCGGACCACCCCGACGACGAGCATCGTCGAACGCGACAACGAACAGGCGCATCTCACGCTCGGTGTGCGGTCGTTCGGTCGGCACGACGGCCGCCGCTGGGCGCTGTCGGTGCTCAACGCCGCAGTCGGCGGCGGTCTGAGTTCGCGCCTGTTCCAAGAGGTGCGCGAGAAGCGGGGTCTGGCCTACTCGGTGTACTCCGGAACCGACACCTTCGCCGACACCGGTGCTTTCTCCGTGTACGCGGGCTGCCAGCCCGACAATCTCGGAGAGGTCGCCGCCGTGGTCCGGGAGGTGCTCACCGACGTGGCCGAGCACGGCATCACCGACGCGGAATGTGCTCGCGCCAAGGGATCGCTGCGTGGCGGTCTCGTTCTCGGACTCGAGGACACCGGCGCGCGTATGCACCGGATCGGCCGCAGCGAGCTGAGCTACGGACAGCACTGGAGCATCACCGAGACCCTCGAACGCATTTCGTCGGTGTCGACCGAGGAGGTGCGCAGCGTGGCAGCCGACCTGCTGCACCGGCCGTTCGCGGTCGCCGTCGCCGGGCCCTACCGTAGGCCTCGCGATCTCCCCGCATCGGTCCGCGACCTCGTGTCCTGAATCGTCCTCAGCTGAGCCAGTCGGCTCCGCAGGCGTCCGATGTCGTGCGAGACGGGTCCCGCCGGGATGGTGAGTTCCGGCACCGCGACCTCCGAGACGAACACGACCCGCACGTCGCGGTCGTGGAGCACGTCGACCAGATTGGCGAACCGCTGGGCAGGTTCCCGACCCGCGGCCGTCAGGTCCGGGATCCCGTCGACGACCCAGAACAGGTGCTCCGCCGCGAGCGCCAGATAGTCGGCCGGTGCCGTGGTGTGCCCGCAGAGATCGCCGAAATCGAACCAGAGACAGTCCTCGTCGGCCCGCATCGCACGCAGCGGGCGACCCGCCGGGTGCAGGACCCGTTGTTCGGCCGGTATGGGCCGGGTGAGCCCCAGAAGTCGTAACTGCCGGTCGGACGTGCCCGTCGTCCAGATCCCCGACGCGAACCCCCGCACGTGGTCGGAATCGAGCCGGTGATCGCGCGGGCCGTCCAGGGCGACCACCGTCGTGGAGCGCTCGACGAGTTCGATCGTCGGGAGGAAGGTGTCGTGGAAGAGGGGGTTGGGGAGCAGCTCGTGAGGCGGATAGTTCGATGTCAGGACGAGACGCGTGCGACGAGCGAGCAGCGCGGGGAGCAACCGGGCGACGAACGTGCCGTCCGCAGGGTCGTGGACGTGGAACTCGTCGAAGCAGACGAGTTCGGCGTGGCCGGTCAGACGATCGAGGGCGGCTCCGAGATCGAAGTGGTGCCGCCGGAGTTCGATGTGCAGGTCGCGGAAGAACTCGTGGAAATGCATGCGCAGTTTGTTCCGTCCGGGGAACGCCGAGAAGTACACGTCGGCGAGCCAGCTCTTGCCGCGCCCGGGCGGCCCCCACAGGTAGACGTTCGGGCAACCGGGATGGCACAGCTGCTCGACGGCGTCGTATTGCGCGGAGTCGAGCACGAATCCCCGGCTGCGCGCGGCGTCGTCGAACACGGTTCGGGAGACCGGGTTCGAGATGACGGGGTCACTGCGGCGTCGCAACCTCACGAACCCGACTCTATCATCGTAGAGTGACGATCTCTCGCGAACGCCCGTCCCGGCGCACGGCCATCAGTGACGCCGCCCTCGAACTGGCCGCCCGCGGTGGCAACCACGCGGTGACGCACACGGGCATCGACATGCATCTCGGCCTGGCGAAGGGCTCGACCTCCTACTACTTCCGCACCCGCCACGCCCTCGTCGCGGCTGCGATCGCCCGTCTCACCGAACGGTCGCGCGCCGATTTCGCCGCACTGTTCCCCGCGCCGCCCGGCGACGAGTCGCGCGGACCCGCCGACCTGATCGCGAACTACCTCGAACGACTGCTCACCGCGCGGCGGACCGACGTGCTCGCCCGCTACGCGCTCGCGACCGACGCGCAGCTCGAACCCGGCACGGCCGAGGCGCTGGCGGGCTGCATGTTCTCCGTCCCCGCCGCGACCGGACTCATGCGGGACCTCGGTGCGTCCCACCCCGACACGGCGGCGCGGGATCTGGTGACCCTGCTCGAAGGAGTGCTGTTCGACCGCACCCACGGCACACGCGCCCACGCGTCCTCGGGTTCGGTGACGGTGCGGGTCGACGAGATCCGTTCGACGGTCGGTCTCTGGCTGGACGCTCTCTGCGCCCGGCAGTAGGACGCCCGTGTGCAGCGGTGGACGGCACGCGACCCGCTCGGGACATCCGCAGGTGATTGCGTAGGATTTCCGGGGAGACGGCAACGAAAGGGCGTGACGACGCAAGTGGATGCAACAACGGTTCGGGTGGGTGTACTCGGTGCTGCCGGCAAGGTCGGTCAGGCGATCTGCGCCGCTGTCGACGCCGCGCCCGATCTCGAGCTCGTCGCCACCGTCGACAAGGGCGACGGACTCGACGCCTTCGTGAGCTCGCAGACCCAGGTGGTCGTCGACTTCACCCATCCCGACGTCGTCATGGACAACCTGCACTTCCTCGTCGAGAACGGCATCCACGCCGTGGTCGGCACCACCGGCTTCGACGACGAGCGGCTGGATCGCGTGCGGAGCTGGCTCGCCGACCGCCCCGAGGTGGGCGTGCTCATCGCACCGAACTTCGCGATCGGTGCCGTGCTGTCGATGCGCTTCGCCCAGGCCGCGGCCCGGTTCTTCGATTCGGTCGAGGTGATCGAGCTGCACCATCCGAACAAGGCCGATGCTCCGTCCGGCACGGCTTTCCGCACCGCTCGACTGATCGCACAGGCACGCGCCGAGGCGGGGGTGGCGTCGAGTCCGGACGCCACCACCACCGAACTCGAGGGCGCACGTGGCGCCGACGTCGACGGTGTCCGAGTGCACTCCGTGCGTCTCGCCGGGCTCGTCGCCCACCAGGAGGTGCTGCTCGGCACCGAGGGCGAGACCCTCACCATCCGGCACGACTCGATCGACCGGTCCTCCTTCGCACCCGGCGTGCTGCTCGGCGTGCGAGAGATCGGTCGGCGGCCGGGACTGACCGTCGGAATCGATCCTCTCCTCGACCTGTGAGAACCGGCCTGCTGAAAGTCCTCGTGCCCATCGCGTTCATCGTGGTGGCGCTGGGGTTCTACTTCGTTCTGCTCGGCTCCACGGGCCTGAAGCTGATCCGATCCGGCGAGTTCGCGGGAGTCGGGCTGGGAATCGGGATCCTCATCCTCCCCGTCGTCGGTGCCTGGATCGTCTACGCGACCATCCGAGCCGGCCTGCAACATCAGCACCTCGCGCAGCGGATCCACGACGAGGGGCTCGAACTCGACATCGACGATCTGCCTCGCATGCCGTCGGGCCGGATCGAGCGGGACGCCGCCGACGAACTGTTCGCGACCGTGAAGCAGGAATGGGAAGCAGACCCCGACAATTGGCGCAGCTCCTACCGGCTCGCGCGCGCCTACGATTATGCGGGCGACCGCAGTCGTGCGCGTGAGACCATGCGTCGGGCCGTCGCGCTCGAGAAGCTCGAACGGGACGGCCACAGCGGTTCCTGAAGCCGCACGCTGCGGTCGACTTCCCTGAGCGGCGAGCGGCTTTGACAACCCCGCACGGGTGCAGCAACCTGCTGATGTGACGGACGAGGCTGCGGGCGACCAGGCAGGACCGGGCGAGACGGGACGCGGGGACGGATCCCGCACGGTGCTGGTGGTGCACCACACCCCCTCGCCGCCCACCCGCGAGATCCTGGAAGCGGTACTGGCCGGTGCTCGGGATCCGGAGATCGCGGGCGTCACCGTCCGGGTGGTTCCCGCACTGGGCGCCACCGTCCCCGATGTGCTGGCTGCGGACGGCTTCCTGTTCGGCACCCCTGCCAATTTCGGCTACATGTCGGGTGCGCTCAAGCACTTCTTCGACACCGTCTACTACCCGTGTCTCGACGCCGTGGCCGGCCGCCCCTACGGGCTGTGGGTGCACGGGAACAACGACATTGCCGGGGCGGTGGCGTCGGTTCGCCGCCTGACCACCGGGCTGGGCCTCGTGCAGGCCGCCGCCGACCTCGAGATCACCGGGCCGGTCGACGCGAAGGTGCGCGAACAGTGTTACGAGCTCGGCGCCGTCGTCGCGGCGACCGCAGCCGGTGAGATCTGAATCGATCGCCCGCGATCAGCGGACATCCTTCACCCCGCGATCAGCGGAAGTTCTTTTCCGTGAACGACTTCAGTCCCTTTCCGGCGGTCTCGAGGGCCATCTTCTCGGCGCGCCGGACGAGGAAGCCGGGGACGGGGATCTTCGGGTCGATGGTCAGCGAGAAGTCGACCGCCGTGCCGGATCCCGTGGCGGCAAGGGTGTAGGCGCCGTCCTGCTGCCGCTGCTGGCTGCTCTCCACCAGCGTCCACGCCATCGACTCGTCCCCGTTCCACGAGTACTCGACGACCTGCTCGTCGGTGATGCCGACGATCGAGACCGTCATCCGCACGCGGTGCGGCCGTCCGTCGGGGTGGGTGGACTCGACGGTGACGGACTTGTGGGTCGACGACCACTCGGGCAGGCGTTCGACCGCGGCGAGTGCGGCCATCACCTGCTCGGGGTGTGCGTCGATGTCGAAACTCCTGGTGCTGCTGACCGTCATGCGCCCTCCGCGTCGCCCGATGTGTGTGCGTCGGCACTCTATCGCGCGGTGAGTTGCCTCACGTGTCGGCGCGAGGACCCGTGTCGTCGCGGCCGGCGGTGTCGTCCGGTCCGGTGGTGTCGTGGCGCTCGGGCGGCTGCTGCTCGCTGGGTGCGGGCGGCGTGGGCTCGGCCCAGCCGCCCCGGCGGCGCCATTCGTCGGCCCGGCGTTGGTAGCGCATCTGCTCCCGGAGCGCGCCCTGCACGGCCTGTGCCATCCAGGAGTTGAGCGACAGGCCGCTCTGCTGGGCCGCTTCCTCCGCCTTGGTCTTGATCTGCTCGACGAGGCGCAGCGTCACCCGGCTGATGTCGCCCGTCATCTCCTCGAAGGACGGCGTCGGATCCTCGTGCGGGGCAGCGGGTTCGCTGTGGACGGCGAGGACCGCGTCGGTGCCGTCGAGACGCACGGTGACCGTGCGGTCGCCGAGTTCGTCGCTGACCTCGTTGGCCATGTCGGACAGGGCGGCCAGGACCGCGAGCCGGACAGGAGCGGCGATGGCCGTCGCCAGGGCCGCGGCGGTACGCCGGGTCTGTTCGTCGCCGAGTTCGGCCGCCGCGATCACGGAGTCGGTGATGGCGGACGTGTACTTGTCGATATCCATGACGCCAGTGTGGCGTCATCGGTGGCGCCAGGCAAGGTGTCATGGTGACGTCATCGATCGGTGCAGGTCGAGGAGCGTTACTGTGCGGACGGAAGGAAACCGTGCGTCCCGGAGGGCGCAACGGCAGAGGCGAGGAGGAGACGATGGCGCCCGAATCCGCCGATCCGAAGGTCCGGCTCATCGCCACGACGGAGTTCCATCTCCCCGACGATGTCGCCTGGGAGACCGACGCCGAGGGCGGCGAAGCATTGATCGAGTTCGCCGGTCGCGCCTGTTACCAGAGCTGGTCGAAACCCAACCCCCGCACCGCGACGAACGCCGGATACCTCCGCCACCTGCTCACCGTCGGGCATCTGTCCGTTCTCGAGCACGCCACCGCGACCTTCTACATCACCGGCATCTCGCGCTCGTGCACGCACGAATTGATCCGTCACCGGCATTTCTCGTTCTCGCAGCTGTCCCAGCGTTTCGTCGCCGACGGCGACGTGCCGGTGGTGGTTCCGCCGGCGATCGCGGGTGATGCCGAACTCGAGGAGCTGTTCTTCGCCGCCGCGGAACGCAGCCGGGGGGCCTATGTGGCACTGCTGGCGGCGCTCGACGAGAAGCTGGCGCATCTCCCTGCCGGGCCGCTGCGTGCCAAGCAGGTTCGGGAGGCCGCACGGGCGGTGCTCCCCAACGCCACCGAGACCCGGATCGTGGTCACCGGCAACTACCGCTCGTGGCGACATTTCGTGGCCATGCGGGCGACCGAACACGCGGACGTCGAGATCCGGCGTCTCGCCGTCGAATGTGTACGGCAGCTCGCGGAGGCCGCGCCGAACGCGTTCTCGGACTTCACGATCACGAAGTTGCCCGACGGCAGCGAGATCGCTGCCCCCACGCTCGCGACCGATCTCTGATCGACCAGGTCACCGATCTCCGACCGACCAGGTCACCGATCTCCGATCGACCAGGTCACCGATCTCCGATCCGTCTTCGAGGGGCGGGCGTGTGTCGAGGCGGCACTGCCACGCGGTAGCCTTCTGACCATGACCAACGGTGATTCCGCAACTGCTGTCGAGCTTCCGTTCGGCACCGTCGCCACAGCGATGGTGACCCCGTTCACTGCCGATGGCAAGCTCGACGTGGATGCGGGCGTGCGTCTGGCGAACTACCTCGTCGACGGTGGCTGCGACGCACTGGTTCTCGCCGGTACGACCGGCGAATCGCCCACGACGACCGAGAACGAGAAGATCGAGTTGATGCGGGCCGTGCTCGCATCCGTCGGCGACCGCGCCAAGATCATCGCCGGCGCCGGCAGCAACGACACCGCCCACAGTGCCGAACTCGCCCGCGACGCCGCGCGGGCCGGTGCACACGGACTGCTCGTGGTGACCCCGTACTATTCGCGTCCCCCGCAGGCCGGTCTCTACGCTCACTTCGTCGCGGTGGCCGACGCGACCGATCTGCCGGTCATGCTCTACGACATTCCACCGCGATCCGTCGTGCCGATCGAGACCGATACGCTGCGTCTGCTCGCCGAGCACCCGCGGATCGTCGCGGTCAAGGACGCCAAGGGCGACCTGAACGCGGGTGCCGAACTGATCGGCACCACCGACCTGAAGTTCTACTCGGGCGACGACCCGCTGAACCTGCCGTGGCTGTCCGTCGGTGCCGTCGGATTCGTCAGCGTGATCGGCCATCTCGTGCCCGGTCGCCTCCGCGAGTTGCACACCGCCTTCGAGGCCGGTGATCTCGAACTCGCGCGCCGTATCAATTTGTCGATGGTCCCCATCTACCGGGCCGTCGCGCGACTGGGAGGGGTGAGTGCCTCGAAGGCGGGTTTGCGACTTCTCGGCATCGATGTCGGAGAGCCTCGTCTGCCGCAGGTCGCTCCGGTGACTGCGCAGATCGACGCTCTCGCGGCGGATCTCCAGGCTGCGGGGGTGCTGTGATGAGCCGCCCCGATCGTGGCCGCGGCCGCGCCACCCGCAATGCCGGTCCGCCCTCCCGCGCCCCGCGCCGGGTGGTGCAGAACTCCGCCACCCCCCAGCGACCCGATGCACGCATCGCCGATCCCACCGAGCGGTTGGGTACGCCCCGCAAGGCCCCTCGCGACGGTCTGCGGGTCGTCGCGCTCGGCGGTATCGGCGAGATCGGCCGCAACATGACGGTGTTCGAGCACCGGGGACGGCTCCTGATCGTCGACTGCGGTGTGCTCTTCCCCGAAGACCAGCAGCCGGGCGTCGACCTGATCCTGCCCGACTTCCGGTACATCGAGGACCGGATGGACGACGTCGAGGCGATCGTCCTCACCCACGGCCACGAGGACCACATCGGTGCCGTGCCGTTCCTGCTGCGTCTGCGGCCCGACATCCCGGTCGTCGGTTCGAAGTTCACCCTGGCGCTGGTCGCCGCCAAGTGCCGCGAACACCGTCAGCGTCCCAACCTCGTCGAGGTCGTCGAGGGGCAGACCACCTCGCACGGACCGTTCGAGTGCGAGTACTTCGCGGTCAACCACTCCATCCCGGACGCGATCGCCGTCGCGATCCGCACGTCCGCGGGCGTCGTGCTGCACACCGGCGACATCAAGCTCGACCAGCTGCCGCTCGACAACCGCCTCACCGATCTCGCGGGCTTCTCCCGCCTCGGCGACGAGGGTGTCGACCTGTTCCTCGTCGACTCGACGAACGCCGAGGTCCCCGGTTTCGTGACACCCGAGCGCGAGATCGGCGGAGTGCTCGACACCGTCATCGGCAAGGCCACCAATCGGGTGATCGTCGCGTCCTTCGCGAGCCACGTGCACCGGATCCAGCAGATCATCGACGTCGCCGAGCGTTACAACCGGCGCGTGGCGTTCGTCGGCCGGTCGATGGTCCGCAACATGCAGATCGCGCAGGATCTGGGCTATCTGAACGTGCCCGACGGCCTCGAGGTCGACATCGACACCGCCGCGAGCCTTCCCGACGACCGCATCGTGCTGGTGTCCACCGGTTCGCAGGGCGAACCGCTCTCGGCGCTGTCCCGGATGGCCCGAGGCGAGCACCGGCAGATCAACATCCGGGCCGACGACCTCGTCGTGCTCGCGTCGTCGCTGATCCCCGGCAACGAGAACTCCGTGTTCGCGGTCGTCAACGGTCTCGCCAAGCGCGGAGCGAAGGTCGTCACCCAGCAGAACGCGAAGGTGCACGTCTCCGGTCACGCTTCGGCCGGCGAGCTGCTCTATCTCTACAACGCGGTGCGCCCGACCAACGCGATGCCGGTTCACGGCGAATGGCGCCACCTGCGGGCGAACGCCGCCCTCGCCGAGGCCACGGGTGTTCCCCGCGAGCGGATCGTGCTCGCGGAGGACGGTGTGGTCGTCGACATGGTCGACGGGCTCGCGCAGATCGTCGGGCGGGTCCCGGTCGGTCACGTCTACGTCGACGGTCTGTCGGTGGGCGACGTGGGGGAGTCCACGCTCTCCGATCGTCTCGTGCTCGGCGAAGGCGGCTTCATCTCGATCTCCGTCGCGGTGGATGCCACCACCGGCCGTGCGGTGAGCACTCCGGAGGTCTCGGGTCGCGGCTTCTCCGACGACCCGGCCGCTCTGAACGAAGCGGCGCAGCTCGTGGACAAGGCGCTCAACGAACTCGCCGCCGAAGGGGTCACGGAGACCCACCGCATCGCTCAGGGCATCCGCCGCGTCGTCGGCCGCTGGGTCGCCGACACCTATCGCCGTCGTCCGATGATCGTGCCCACGGTGATTCCGGTCTCCTGAACACGGTCGGCGCGGGCCCGGAGGACACGCGGGCTCGCGCGATGGGCGAGGGCCGGAGCGATCGCTAGAGTGGCGGAATGAGCCTCGCCCGCAGCGAACGACATGCCCTCGTCCGCACCATGTCCGAGGTCGGACCCGACGCGCCCACGCTCTGCGGCGACTGGACGGTCCGGGATCTCGCCGCGCACCTGCTCGTCCGCGAGCGCCGAGTCGACGCGATGCCCGGCATCGTCGTCCCCGCCCTGGCGGGGCACACGGAGAAGGTGCGGCGCTCCACCACCGACCGGCAGTGGGCGCACCTGCTCGCCGACGTCGATTCCGGTCCGCCGAAGTGGTCGCCGATGTTCCTGCTCGATGCCGTCGCCAACGCGGCGGAGATGTTCGTGCACCACGAGGACGTGCGCCGTGCGCAGCCCGGATGGGAACCGCGAGCGTTGTCGACGGACGACCAGGATCAGCTCTGGCGGATCGCGCGGATGCTCGGCCGCAACAGCTACGGCGGGTGCGACGTCACCGTGGTGTTCGAGAGGTCGGACTCGGGGGAGAAGGTCACCGTGCGCAAGCGTGGACCGCGCACCGTCGTGCTGCGCGGCGAGCCGTCCGAACTCGTGCTGCACGCGTTCGGCCGCGACGAGGTGCGGTTGGAGATCCAGGGCGACGAGCCGGCGGTGACCGAGCTGGCGGGATCGAAACGCGGACTGTGAGGACCGTTCCGGACGACGTGTGACCAGTGCCGCCGTCCGGTACCCGTGTTGCTGATGGTTCACGAGAGGTCCGTGCGGCTACCCTGGCGGATATGGCAGGAAAGTCGTCGGGTAGCCGCGGAACGTCGTCTACGACCTCTCGGTCGCGGACGGGAGCGCGGAGCTCGGGCGGCAGCACGGCCCGCGCCCGCAGTACGGGTACCTCCACCTCGAAGAGCACCTCGACCGCGAAATCGAAGGCGGCCGGTTCGGGCAGGTCCACCGCTGCGCGCAAGCCGCGCGCCGCGACGTCGACCACGAACCGCCGCAGCGGTGGCACCGCACGCCGTGCCCCGGCTGCCGGTCGCAGACCCGCACCTGCCCGGCCCCGGCGCAGTTCCGGGGGCATCCTCACCGCCGTCGGCCGCACCGTCGGTGCCGGCTGGATGATGACGGCCCGTGCCGTCGGGGCCACGACCCGCACGATGGGTCGCGCCACCGAGATCGAATCCGGCCACCGCCGCGACGGCATCGCGCTCGGACTGATCTCGATCGGTGTGATCATCGCCGGCACGGTGTGGTTCGGCGTCGGCGGCCCGGTGGGGGAGTGGGTCGAGACGGCCGTCCGCGCCGTCACCGGCGGCGCGAGTGCGGTCCTTCCGCTCGTCGCGGTCGGGATCGCGCTGACCCTCATGCGCACCGAACCGCATCCCGAGATCCGTCCCCGGCTCGTCGTCGGCGGGCTGCTCGTCGGCCTGCCCGCCCTCGGCCTGTGGCACATCGCCTCCGGCTCACCCACCGACGCGGAGGGTCGCGCCGAGGGAGCCGGATTCGTGGGTGCCGCGGTGGGCGGGCCGCTCACCTCCGGACTCACCGTCTGGCTGTCCGTGCCGCTGATGCTCCTCGCGGCCGGCTTCGGAATCCTGCTGCTCACCGGCACCACGGTGCGTGAGCTGCCCGAACTGTTCCGCGACTATTTCGGTCTCGGCTACGGCGCCGACGACGAGTACGACGAGTACGACGACCGTTACGACGACGGCTACGGCTACGACGAGCCACCGATGTTCGATGTCGACGGCTACCCTCTCGAGGAGGCGCCCGCGCCGAAGAGATCCAGACGCCGGCGTACCCCGGCGGACAACTATCCGCCCGACGAGTTCGACGGCGACGCGAAGACCGAGATCCTGCCGCTGTGGGACGACCGGGCACCCGAACCCGAGACGTCCGCGTCGCCCCCTCCCACGCTGGAGATGCCCTCGGTCGCGGAGAGTCGGGCCGCGGCGCCGGCCCCGGCTCCCGTACGCAAGAAGCCGAAGCCCGCTCCGGTACCCGAGGTCGTCGACCAGACGTCCGAACCCGAGGCTGCCGAGACGTTCGTCCGCGACCGCGAGATCGAAGGCGACTACGCGCTTCCCTCGCTGGAACTGCTCACCAAGGGCGACCCGCCGAAGACGCGGTCGGCTGCGAACGATCAGATGATCGAGGCGATCACCGAGGTCCTCGAACAGTTCAAGATCGACGCCGCCGTCACCGGCTTCACGCGCGGCCCGACCGTCACCCGCTACGAGGTCGAACTCGGCCCGGGCGTCAAGGTCGAGAAGATCACCGCGCTCGCCCGCAACATCGCATACGCGGTCGCGACCGACAACGTCCGGTTGCTCGCGCCGATCCCGGGCAAGTCCGCCGTCGGTATCGAGGTCCCCAACACCGACCGTGAGCTCGTGCGCCTGTCGGACGTGCTCGCGGCCCCCTCGACCCGCCGCGACCACCATCCCCTCGTCATCGGTCTCGGCAAGGACATCGAGGGCGACTTCGTCTCCGCCAACCTCGCCAAGATGCCGCATCTGCTGGTCGCCGGTTCCACCGGTTCCGGTAAGTCCAGCTTCGTCAACTCGATGCTCGTGTCACTGCTCATCCGCGCGACCCCCGACGAGGTGCGGATGATCCTCATCGACCCGAAGATGGTCGAACTGACCCCTTACGAGGGCATCCCGCACCTGATCACGCCGATCATCACCCAGCCGAAGAAGGCGGCCGCAGCGCTCGCCTGGCTCGTCGAGGAGATGGAGCAGCGCTACCAGGACATGCAGGCCAACCGCGTGCGGCACATCGACGACTTCAATACCAAGGTGAAGTCGGGGGAGATCACCGCGCCGCTCGGGAGCGAACGCGTGTACCGGCCGTATCCCTACATTCTCGCGATCGTCGACGAGCTCGCCGACCTGATGATGACGGCTCCCCGCGACGTGGAGGATGCGATCGTCCGCATCACCCAGAAGGCCCGTGCCGCCGGCATCCACCTCGTGTTGGCGACGCAGAGGCCCTCGGTGGACGTCGTCACGGGCCTGATCAAGACGAACGTGCCGTCGCGACTCGCGTTCGCGACGAGTTCGCTCACCGACTCGCGAGTCATCCTCGACCAGCCCGGCGCCGAGAAGCTCATCGGTATGGGCGACGGGCTTTTCCTGCCGATGGGTGCGGGCAAGCCCGTGCGCATGCAGGGTGCTTTCATCACCGACGAAGAGATCGCGGCCGTCGTCGACTTCGCGAAGAACCAGGCGGAGCCCGAGTACAACGAAGGCGTGACCGCCCCGAAGGCCGGCGACAAGAAGGACGTCGATCCCGACATCGGCGACGACCTCGATGTCTTCCTCCAGGCCGTCGAGTTGGTGGTGACGAGCCAGTTCGGCTCCACGTCGATGCTGCAGCGCAAGTTGCGCGTCGGATTCGCGAAGGCCGGCCGCCTGATGGATCTGATGGAGACCCGCGGGGTCGTGGGACCCAGTGAGGGCAGCAAGGCGCGAGAGGTGCTGGTCAAGCCGGAGGAACTCGACGGTCTGCTGTACTCGATCCGCGGTGGCGGCGAGGCTGCGGAGGCGCCCTCGGGCGCGGAATAGGCGCATGTGGCACAATCGAGGGAGCTGTGGAGGGGAGTATCCCCTTATCCGCGGCGGTCTCGTCAACACGTGCGGCGCCGATGCCGCCCCGGGGCCGTCGGTCCGGTAACGATCCGGGCGGGAGAGACCTCCGGCAGGTACGACAACCTACCGGAAGGCTGTGATGCCCGTGCACGTAACTCTGACGACCTGGTTGATCACGATCGCCGTCATCATCGGACTGTTCGTCTTCGACTTCTTCGCTCACGTTCGCAAACCGCATGCTCCGACACTGCGGGAATCCGGATTCTGGTCGGCGGTGTTCATCGCCATCGCGATCGTCTTCGGTCTCATCGTCTTCGCGGCGTGGGGACCGACCTACGGCGGCGAGTACTTCGCCGGATACATCACCGAGAAGGCGCTGTCGGTCGACAATCTGTTCGTCTTCGTCATCATCATGGCCACCTTCGCGGTGCCCCGTGAATACCAGCAGAAGGTCCTGACGATCGGTATCGTCCTGGCGCTGGTCATGCGCGGTGCCTTCATCGCGGTCGGTGCCGCGGCGATCAACGCCTACAGCTGGGTGTTCTACCTCTTCGGTATCTTCCTGATCTACACGGCCGTCAAGCTCATCCGCGATCACGGCGAGGACCCGCAGGGTATCTCGGAGAACCGCATGGTGAAGCTGGCCCGCAAGTTCCTGCCGGTGCACGACGAGTACGACGGCGACAAGCTCGTCACCCGTATCGACGGCAGGAAGATGGTCACCCCGATGCTTCTCGCGCTCGTCGCGATCGGGTTCACCGACATCCTTTTCGCGCTCGACTCGATCCCCGCGATCTACGGCCTGACCGACGAGCCCTATCTGGTCTTCACCGCGAACGCCTTCGCGCTGATGGGTCTGCGCCAGCTGTTCTTCCTCATCGGTGGCCTGCTCGAGCGGCTCGTCTACCTGTCCTACGGACTGTCGATCATCCTGGCGTTCATCGGCGTGAAGCTGGTGCTCCATGCCCTGCACGAGAACACGCTCGGCTGGATCAACGGCGGCGAGCACGTCGCCGTCCCGGAGATCTCCACTTCGGTATCGCTGATCGTGATCGTCGGGGTGCTGGTCGTGACGACCGTGGCGAGCCTGCTGAAGACGCGAGGGGCGAAGGAACCCGTCAAGCGTTGAACACGCCCATCACCGGGTTCCATCCGGTGATGCGCACGGCATCGACGAGGTCGCGCTGCGAGAACGGGTCCTGGGCCATCAGTTCGCGCGCCGCGGCCTCGTCGGCCACGTCGACGAGGATGAGCGCACCCGACCCGTCCGCCCACGGACCGGTCGCACGCACGACGCCCTGCTCCACGAGATCACCGAGCCACGCGCGGTGCTCGGGACGATGTTCGTCGCGCGCCGCGGCGGTCGCATCCGAATAGGTGTACTCGACGGCGAACAGGGCCATCGGGCCTCGCTTTCGTGATCTCGATCAGAGGGTGAGGAGCATCCGGGTGTTCCCGAGCGTGTTCGGTTTCACATAGCTCAGGTCCAGGAACTCCGCGACGCCCGTATCGTACGACCGGCACATCTCCGCGTAGACCTCGGCCGTCACCGGAGTCCCCTGGATCTCCGCGAAACCGTGCCGCGCAAAGAATTCCACCTCGAAGGTGAGCACGAACAGTCGTTCCAGCTCGAGCTCGCGGGCGACCTCGACGAGACGCGCGACGATCAGGTGACCCGCGCCGTGGCCCTTGACGGACGGGTCGACGGCGACGGTGCGTACCTCCCCGAGATCCGACCACAGCACGTGCAGGGCACCGCACCCGACGACCTGCCCCCCGAGTTCGGCCACCCAGAACTCCTGGACGGCCTCGTACAAGGTCACCAGATTCTTCTCGAGCAGGATCTTGCCCGCGTAGATGTCGATGAGCCGCTTGATCTCGGGCACGTCGGAGGTTCGGGCGCGCCGCACGACCATTCGATCGTTCGAGTCGTGGTTCGTCGGCGGAGTCGTCATGCGGTGAACAGTAGCGCGTGCGGCTACCGATATTGTGGGGCACATGAGCACGCCCCGCCAGCATGTCACCGCGTCGGGCGGGAGCGGCGCCGCACCGGGACCACACGCCGGGAGCCCGCACGATCCGGTGCCGTTGTGGAACATCGCCAACATCCTGACGGTGGGCCGGATCGCATTGGTGCCGGTCTTCCTGGTGCTGCTCTTCGTCGGTGACGGGCACGACACCGCGTGGAGGCTCGCGGCGACCGGAGTCTTCGCGATTGCCGCCATCACCGACCGGATCGACGGTCAACTCGCGCGGAAACACGGTCTCGTCACCGATTTCGGTAAACTCGCCGACCCCATCGCCGACAAGGCCCTCATCGGCGCGGCGCTCGTCGGACTGTCGATGCTCGGCGACCTGTCGTGGTGGGTCACCGGAATCATCGCCGCCCGGGAGCTGGGGATCACCGCGCTGCGTTTCGCGGTGCTCCGCCACGCCGTGATCCCGGCGAGTCGCGGCGGTAAGGCCAAGACCCTGGTGCAGACGCTCGCCATCGGCCTCTACCTGCTGCCCCTGCCCGACTCGGTGGAACCGGTGGCGATCGGCCTGATGATCCTGGCGGTCGCGCTGACGGTGGTGACCGGTCTCGACTACGTCGTCCAGGCCATCCGTCTGCGCACCGGAGTACGCCGGAGCGAGACCACACGTGTGGAGACCGTCGATGTCGGGAACACCCCTGCGGAGGACACTCCGGACGACGGCCGCGCGGTGGGTGAGGACGCCCGGTGAATCCGGGCGACCCCTCGTGGTCGCCACTCGGGCCGGCGTACAGGTGGACGAACTCGTGCGGCGACCGGTGCGGTATCCGGCTCGGGCGGTCGACACCGCGGTGTCGGGACCACTCGCTCGTCTGCGACGGCCATGGGCGTTGTAATGTCTGGACACCGCAGTATCGAGGTCCGATCGATCCGCGGGAACCTCGCAGCGTCGTCGCGCGTTGTCGAGGTGTCGGCACGACGGACGAAGGAGGATGGGATGGCGCTGTTGTTGCGTGAGGCACTCGGTGACAGCCTTCGGCGCACCCGTGTTTCGCAGAGCCGCACCCTGCGCGAAGTCTCCAGCAGCGCCCGGGTCAGTCTCGGTTACCTCTCGGAGATCGAGCGCGGCAGGAAGGAGGCCTCGAGCGAACTGCTCGCGGCCATCTGCGACGCATTGGATGTCCCGCTCTCCGACGTGCTGTTCGACGTGAGTGGTCTGCTGGCGGACGGACTCGACCGTCGCGCGGGCATGGAGAGCACCGCATCCGAGACGATCTCCGCCGATCGGTCCGACGGCCCCGAGCCCGGCTTGCTCGCGCAGGAGCCACGGATGGTGATTCCTGCACCCGCCGCGCAGGCGCTGGCAGCCGCCTAACATGGATCACGAACCGTGCCGGCCTCGCCGGATGCGGGCATGAGCGACATCGACCGGGTCGTGGTGCGTGCACGAACCCGGCCAGGGTAGGGCAGGTGGGTCGTCGGGGGTAGCAGCGGACCGACGATCTTCGAACCGGGACGCGAGGGCCGCGTACCGGGTCGCGTTCGGCGCGGCGTACCAGATGGAGGCAGGATCACACCCATGGCTAATCCTTTCGTCAAGGGCTGGAAGTACCTCATGGCGCTCTTCAACTCGAAGATCGATGAGAAGGCCGATCCGAAGGTCCAGATTCAGCAGGCGATCGAGGACGCTCAGCGCCAGCATCAGGCCCTCTCGCAGCAGGCGGCTTCCGTCATCGGTAACCAGCGTCAGCTCGAGATGAAGCTCAATCGGCAGTTGGACGAGGTCGAGAAGCTCAACGCCAGCGCACGCCAGGCCGTCATGATGGCCGACCAGGCCACGGCGGCGGGCGACACCGAGAAGGCGATCCAGTACACGAATGCGGCCGAGGCGTTCGCCGCGCAGCTCGTCACCGCCGAGCAGTCCGTCGAAGACCTCAAGGTGCTGCACGACCAGTCGCTCCAGGCCGCCGCGCAGGCCAAGAAAGCCGTCGAGCAGAACGCCATGGCGCTGCAGCAGAAGGTCGCCGAGCGGACGAAACTGCTCAGCCAACTCGAGCAGGCCAAGATGCAGGAGCGCGTGAGCGAGTCGCTGCGGTCGATGGATTCGACCCTCTCGGCTCCGGGGACCACCCCGAGCCTCGACGCCGTCCGGGAGAAGATCGAGCGCCGCTACGCCAACGCCCTCGGTTCGGCCGAGCTCGCCCAGAATTCGGTGCAGGGCCGGATGCTCGAAGTGCAGCAGGCCACCGTCCAGATGGCCGGTCACAGCCGCCTCGAGCAGATCCGGGCGTCGATGAAGGGCGAGGCACTCCCCGGTGCCCCCGCGAACCCTGCCGTCGACACCCGCAAGGAACCCCCGAACGCCGCCGGCACCACCGGCCGGTGATTCGTACCCCCTGGAACTGATCCGCCGTGAACGCCTCCGGAGACGACCGGGCCGGGAACATCCCCGGCTCGGTCGTCGCCGCATTCCGCGACGCCACCGACAACGCGATGGACGCTGCGCGCCGCTGGCGCGATCCCGCGGCCCGGCTGCGGCGCAAGAAGCGGCGTGCCCGTCGGCGTGCCGGTTTCTTCGGAGCCACCTCGGGCACCACGGCGATCGGCACCGCCACCCTCGCCGTCGCATCGGCTCCCGAATGGACGCTCGTCGCGACCGGGGGAGCGACCGCTGCCTTCGCGATACCCGCCGTCCTCGCCGTCCGGACGTTCCGTCGTCTCGACGCGGTACCGCTGCCCCCACCGCCGCCCCGCCGGCGGCCGCTCCCGCCGGCCGATTCGGTTGCCCGCGCACCGATGGAACGACTCGCGGCGAACGAGGAGAGCCTCAGGCGCCTGCTCGGTGTGCTCGTGAGATCGAACTCCGTGGCCTCCGACGACCTCGCCGAGATCGACGACGCCGCACGCGCAGCCGCGTCCGCACTCGACGCCGTCGTCGAGGACGTGGTGGCCCTCGAATCCGCCGCGCGAGGCAGTGCGGCCGCGAAGACCCATCTGTCCGCTGCCATCACGGACGCGGGCGAGCGTCTCGGAACGGGCGTCGACCAGTTCGAGGAACTCGTGGCCGCCGCGGCCCGGCTCGCCGCGACCGCCGAGGGCAACCGTTCGCTGGCGATGCTCGACCGGCGCCGCGCCGAACTGATCGCCACGTCCGACAAGCTCGAGAGCTGGGCTCAGTCCTGGCGCGAGGTGGGGCAGATCGAGCAGCGTTACCGCTGAGTGCGCGGATGCATCAGTCGTCGACACCCCGCGCGGCGAGTGCCTCACCCATCGCCTCGGCCGTGCGCAATGTTCCCACCACCACCGGAACCACGAGGGCCCGCAACGAGAAGCCGAGGCCGCGCGCTCTGCGTGCCTCGGTCACCCGGGTGACCACGGTGCCGAGCAGTGGGATCGCGCGGATGGTCATCACCAGCACGAGGCCCACCCGATCGGGGTCGACGCCGACGCGTGCGAGGGGACGTGCCGCGCGCACGATCGCGTCGAGCATGTCGGTGGTCCGCGTCGTGAGAGTCACCAGGGCGGCCAGCGCGACCGCCACGAGTAGCGATCCGCAGATCACCACCGCGCGTTCCCAGCCGGCCACGAGCACCTGGAAGCCGGCGATGATCGCCAGCATCCACACCAGTGGACGCAACTGCACGACGGCGAGACGCGGCGGTATCCGCGCGGCGGCATAGGCGAGCACGGCCAGACCCAGGGAGGGTAGCACTTGCCACGGCTGGCGGATCCACAGGGTCAGCACGAGGATGAGCACTGCGACCGCGAGCAGCTTCGCCCCCGCCGGAATCCTGTGCAGGACGGAGGTTCCCGGGTGGTAGAGGCCGAAAGTGTTCACCCGATCAGGTTCCGGTAGTGCGCCAGTGCCGCGACCGGTTCGTCGTCGGCGACGATCCGCCCCGAATCCACCACGAGGACACGGTCGAAATCGGTGAGCAGATCGAGGTTGTGGGTCACCGCGATCACCTGCTGCGGCAGGCTCGCGAACGTACGGGCGATGAGCTTCGTGTTCCGCAGGTCGAGCAGGGTCGTCGGCTCGTCGGCGACGAGCACCGCCGGGTCGGTCACCATGATCGCGGCGAGCGCGAGCAACTGCTTCTGGCCGCCCGAGAGCAGGTGGCTGGGATGGTCGTGGTGTCCCGCGAGCCCGAAATCGGCGAGGACCTGCCGCACCCGGGCTTCACGTTCCTCCTTGCCGAGCCCGCTGCGCCGCAACGAGAAGGCGACGTCCTCGGCCACCGTCGGCATGACGATCTGGTGATCCGGGTCGGTGAAGACGAAACCGACCTTCTTGCGCACCTCCCGGCCCTTGCGGGCCGTATCGAGGCCGTCGACGGTCACCGATCCGGACGACGGGACGAGCAGACCGTTGATCATCCGCGCCATCGTCGACTTGCCGCTGCCGTTCGCGCCGACGATGCCGACGCGTCGTTCGGTGAGGACGACGTCGACCCCGTCGAGGACGGTGCGGTCGCCGTAGGCGTGCCGCACCCCCCGGAATCGGATCTCGCTCATCGACGGCCGGCCGACGGGGTCAGTGGGCGGGGTCCGCCGCGGGACGGTGCGCGATACGCGGCGCCACCAGCGCGGGATAGGCGCGGTGCACCTGGGCGGCGACCGCGGCGGCGACGACCGCCTTGGCCAGATCGCCCGGCAGGAAGGTGACGTTGGCGGCGGCCGCGGCCCACACCGTGAGATCGGTGCGCAGGACCATACCCGCGATACCGAAGGCGTAGAGCACGACGATGCCGCCGAGGACGTTGACGGCCACACCGGGCAGCGTGCGGTAACGCGGCAGCATCCTCATGCTCAGCCAGCCGATGACGGCGACGGCGGGAATCCAGCCGATGAGGAAGCCCACCGTGGGACCGGCCAGCGAGGTGAGGGTCGTGCGGCCGCCGGCGAGAACGGGCAGTGCCAGTCCCAGCACGATCACGGTGAGCACCGACAGGACACCCTTACGCGCGCCGAGCAGTGCACCCGCGAGCATCACACCGAGGGTCTGCAGCGTGATGGGCACGCCGGACGATCCGATACTGATCTGACCGGGCAGTCCCAGGGCGATGATCAGGGCGGCGAAGACGGCGATCTGCGCGAGGTCGCGCGCGGGGATACGGGGGGACGAGGACACGGTTACTCAGCCTTCTGGTATGGACGGCGAACCCGTAGAGCCTAAGCCGTACCGGCGTGCCGCGGGTCACCGACCCGTCTCCGGGTGCCCGTGGGCCACACCGGGGTGCGCCTCCGGGTGTCCCCTGATCTTTCCCTGATATCTGCGCTGACCTGCTGTTTTTCATTGCTCAAGCTGTCAGGATCGAGGCGTACCGAGCAAATGGAGTCCGACTCGGAAGAGGTCGGCATCGAGGGTGGGAGTACCCAATGTTCTGGAAGATCGTAGGAATCGTCGCGGTGGTGTGGGTCGGTCTCGCCGTCCTCGGCGCCCTGCTCGACAACCTGTTCGGCTTTCTCGTACTCGGCGCCGTGATCTTCGGCGGATACCTGCTGTACAAGGCAGTATCGGGAGGTGACAAGCACGACCTGACACGTCTGTAGACGAAGGGGGCAGCTGTGGAGGCGGTACCGGAGAACTGGCAACGCGGACTCGTCGTCGTCGCCCACCCGGACGACATCGAATACGGCGCGGCGGCGGCGATCGCGCGGTGGACCCGACAGGGCAAGGAAATTTCCTACGTTCTGGCCACCAGTGGCGAGGCGGGCATCGCCGGTCTGTCGCCCGAGAAGAGCGGGCCGGTGCGGGAATCGGAGCAGCGCGAGTCCGCGCGGATCGTCGGAGTGGATACCGTCGAGTTCCTCGGGCACCCGGATGGTCGACTCGTCCCGAGTCTCGATCTCCGTCGCGACATCGCTTCCGCCATCCGACGTCATCGTCCTGAGATGGTGGTCACGCTCGCGTTCGGGCTGTCGCCCCGGCCCGGCTGGGTCAACAGTGCCGACCATCGGGCGCTCGGGATCAGCGTCCTCGACGCCGTCTCCGATGCCGCGAACGAATGGATCTTCCCGGAACTCACCGAACGCGGTCTGGAACCGTGGCACGGCGTGCGATGGGCTGCCGTGTGTCCGGGTTCGCCTCCGACCCACGCGGTGGACGTGACCGATACGGTCGAACTGGCAGTCGAGTCCCTCGCGGCGCACCGTCTGTACCTGCAGGCTCTCGACGACAGGCCGGTGGAGGCACAAGCGCGCGAACAGGTGGAGCGCGCATCGGCGCCGCTGCCGGGATTCGCTGCCGAGCGCGCCTCCGGGTTCGAGTTGTACACCTTCGCGGGATAGGAAGCGTCCCGCCGTCGGTGGCCTGTGGCAGGCTGTGCGCGTGCGAGTGGCGGTGGTGGCCGGGCCCGATGCGGGTCATGCGATTCCGGCGATCGCGTTGTCGCTGCGGCTCGCGGATGCCGGGCACGACGCGGTCGTCCTCACGGGCGAACGATGGCTCGGCCTCGAGCTGCCCGGTGTGACGTTCGCTGAGTTGAAGGGGCTGGCGCCCCGGCTCGGGGACGACGACGGCGACGCGGGGGCGAAGATCCACGCCCGCGCCGCCCATATCGCGAGCGAGATGCTCCCGGATCTCGGTGCGCTGCTGCCCGACCTCGTGGTGGCGGACGTTCTCACCGCCGGCGGGGGGATGGCCGCCGAACGACTCGGGATCCCGTGGGTCGAGCTCTCGCCGCACCCGCTGTACCTGCCGTCGCGTGGCCTTCCGCCGATCGGCAGCGGTCTCGACGTGGGCGTGGGGGTGCGGGGGCGGTTGCGGGACGCCGCGCTGCGTGCGATGACCGCGAGATCGCTGCGGCAGGGGGAGCGCGAGCGCTCGGCCGCACGCGTCGGGATCGGGTTACCCGCTCGTGATCCGGGGCCGCGGGCCCGGCTGATCGCCACCCTGCCGGCACTCGAGCTGCCTCGACCCGACTGGCCGGAGTACGCGCACGTGGTCGGTCCGCTGCTGTGGGAACCCACCGCGGAGGTCCTCGATCCGCCTCCGGGCGACGGCCCGCTGGTCATGGTCGCGCCGTCGACCGCGACGACCGGCGTCACCGGCATGGTCGAGACGGTGTGCGATGCCCTCGACGGAACCGGTATGCGGGTCGCCGCGACGATGCTCGACCCCCCGGAGCAGGCGCTCCCGAGCCGGGTCGTCGCAGGTCGCGGCAGGCAGGATGTCCTGCTCCGGCAGGCCGATGTCGTCGTGTGCGGGGGTGGGCACGGGATGCTGGCGAAGGCGCTGAGCGCGGGGGTTCCGGCGGTGATCGTGCCCGGTGGCGGCGACCAGTGGGAGCTGGCGAACCGCGCTGCACGGCAGGGGAGCGCGGTGGTGGTTCGTCCGCTCGACGCGGCTGTGGTCCGCTCCGCGATCGACACGGTGCTGTCGTCGCCGAGTTTCGCCGCCGCGGCTCGTGCGGCCGCGGCCAGTGCTCGTGACGTGCAGGACCCGGTCGCGGTGTGCGAGACCGCAGCGGACTGAACTGTCGCCGCGCAGCGCACGCGACTACCGTGGTCGGGGTGCGGTTGACGGAGTTCTACGAGGTGGTCCGGGACGAGTTCGGGCAGATGCACGGCGATGCGTTGCTGCGCGATCATGTGCTGCTCGCGCTCGGTGGACGGACGCCGGCAGAGGCCATCGAGGCCGGGCAGGAACCGCGCGAGGTGTGGCGCGCGCTCTGCGACGAGTTCGACGTTCCGCCCGTGCGGCGGTAGTCACGGTTCACCGGCGGGAACGAGGGATTCCGCCTGCCTCCGAGAGGGGCGCGCGGTGCGACATCGGTTCTCTGTCCGACAGGGATGCGACCATTGCCCGCGGACGCCGAGCGACCGGATTTCGAACACGTGTTCGGCTATGCTGGATGCACCGGATGGGTGTTGTCCACAGGCGGTGATCCCATCCACAGATGCGGCGTTTCCGCGGTCGCAGCGGCGAACTTGTCGGTGCCGGGTTCTAACGTCGTCGACAACAAGGACGAGATTCGATTAAGGGGACCAAGATGGCAGCACAGGCTCACGACCGCGAGAAGGCGCTCGAGCTCGCCCTCGCGCAGATCGACAAGAGCTTCGGTAAGGGCTCGGTGATGCGCCTGGGCGAGGACGTACGTCCGCCCATCGCAGTCATTCCCACCGGATCGATCGCACTCGACGTGGCTCTCGGTATCGGCGGTCTGCCGCGCGGCCGCGTCATCGAGATCTACGGCCCGGAATCGTCGGGTAAGACGACGGTGGCCCTCCACGCGGTGGCCAACGCGCAGGCCGCCGGCGGTATCGCGGCGTTCATCGACGCCGAGCACGCACTGGATCCGGATTACGCGCGCAAGCTCGGCGTCGACACCGACGCCCTGCTCGTATCGCAGCCCGACACCGGTGAGCAGGCGCTCGAGATCGCCGACATGCTCATCCGCTCGGGTGCGCTCGACATCATCGTCATCGACTCGGTCGCAGCACTCGTGCCGCGCGCCGAGATCGAGGGTGAGATGGGCGACAGCCACGTCGGTCTCCAGGCCCGCCTGATGAGCCAGGCACTGCGCAAGATGACCGGTGCGCTCAACAACTCCGGCACCACCGCGATCTTCATCAACCAGCTGCGCGAGAAGATCGGCGTGATGTTCGGCTCGCCCGAGACCACCACGGGCGGTAAAGCGCTGAAGTTCTACGCCTCCGTGCGTCTGGACGTGCGCCGGATCGAGACCCTCAAGGACGGCGGAGACGCGGTCGGCAACCGCACCCGCGTGAAGGTCGTCAAGAACAAGGTCTCGCCTCCGTTCAAGCAGGCCGAGTTCGACATCCTGTACGGGCAGGGCATCTCGAAGGAGGGCTCGCTCATCGACATGGGTGTCGATCAGGGCTTCATCCGCAAGTCGGGCTCCTGGTACACCTACGAGGGCGACCAGCTCGGTCAGGGCAAGGAGAACGCCCGCAAATTCCTGCTCGAGAACACCGATGTGCGCGACGAGATCGAGAAGAAGATCAAGGAGAAGCTCGGCATCGGTGCCGTACTCACCGATCCGAGCGATGCCGAGGAGCCGGTCGACTTCTAGTCACCGCCCCAGGCCGGACGGGGGCACGGACGCACATCGCGTCCGTGCCCCCGCGGCATATCCGCACACGGCCGCGCTGTCGGTGGGTCCGGCTACTGTGCGCGTCATGGACGACCCCGAGGAACGACGGCCCGAAAGACGGTCCGAACGACGCGGACGGCGGCGCTCGGCTCGCACCCAACAGGAGCTGCCCGGTGGCGGTACCGAGGCGCAGGCCAAGGATGTCTGCCTGCGTCTGCTGACGGATCGCGCGCGCAGTCGATCCGAGCTCGCGGCGAAGCTCGAGCAGAAGGGTTTCGCGTCCGACGTCGCCGAGCGTGCCCTCGATCGCCTCACCGAGGTCGGGTTGATCGACGACGCGGATTTCGCCGACCAATGGGCGCGTTCACGTCATCTGCATGCGGGGAAGGGTAAGCGGGCGATCGCACTCGAACTGCGCCGTAAAGGAATCGACGCCGACGATGCGGCGGCTGCCCTCGAGCAGATCGACACCGCCGACGAGCGCGAACGCGCGGTGGAGCTGGTTCGCAAGAAACTCCGCACCCAGCCGGCGCTGCCCACCGAAGGCGATCGGCGCGAGATCGCGGTCGAACGCGACAAGCTGGTACGGCGGCTGGTCGGCATGCTGGCCCGGCGCGGTTACGCGCAGGGAATGGCGTTCGACGTGGTGCGGGAGGAACTCGCGGCCTTCGGTGCCGACGCGAGCAACCTCCCGCACGACTGAAACACTATTTCCGGCGTTCGCCGGTCGGGCACACTACGTGCGTTTCTCGCCGGTCATGTCCAGGCCCGGCACCGCCATCGTCGGTAGGGTCTGTGGCTCTTCGGTCGCCACGGCACCCTTTTTGCGTTTTCCGGAGCGCAGGCGCTTCTCGAGCCAGGTCGCGAACTGCGTCAGCGCACTGTTGAGGACGATCATGATCACCGCGACCACCAGCAGCGCAGGCAGGTAGTTCTGGAAGAACGCGCCGAGCTGCTGTCCGGAACGCACCACTTCGACGTAGCCGATGAGGTAGCCGAGGGCAGAGTCCTTGAGCGCGATCACCATCTGCGACACGATCGCCGGGAGCATGACCGTCACGGCCTGCGGCAGCAGGATCAGCCGCATGAGCTGGTTCTTCCGCATGCCGATGGCGTAGGCGGCTTCGCTCTGGCCGCGCGGGAGCGACCTGATACCCGCTCGCACGATCTCGGCGATGACCGAGCCGTTGTACAGGGTCAGACCGGTGATGACCGCTGCGAGCGCGAGGTAGTCGGACTTGAAGACGCGGTACTCGGCGAAGACCTGGTAGGCGAAGATCATCAGGATCAGCACCGGGACGGCGCGGAACAACTCGACGATCGTGCCGGCGATCCCGCGGACCCATCGGTGATCGGAGAGGCGGGCGATGCCGAGCACCGTGCCGAGGATCAGTGCCAGCACGATCGATGCGACGGCCGCGATGATCGTGCCGCGGATGCCGGGCAGCAGATAGGTCGTCCAGCTGGTGGATTCGACGAACGGCTCCCACTTGGCCGCTGTCAGCTGTCCGTTGGCGTCGAGCGCGCGGTAGACGATCCAGCCGACGACGAGGAGGAGCGCGACCACGACGACCGACAGGATCCGGTAGATCGCCTTCGCGCGGGGCCCGGGTGCGTCGTAGAGAACTGTTCCGTGTGCACTCATCGGGCAACCTCGTATCGCTTGCTGAGCCGGCCGAACAACAGGCCGGTGGGGAGGGTGAGGATGACGAACCCGAGCGCGAAGATGCCACCGACGACGAAGATGGCCGCTTCGTTCTCGATCATCGTCTTCATCAGCAGCGAGGCCTCGGACACGCCGATCACGGAGGCGATCGTCGAGTTCTTGGTCAAGGCGATGAGCACCGAGCCGAGCGGGGCGATGACGGCGCGGAACGCCTGGGGGAGGACGATCAGGCGCAGATTCTGACCGAAGGTCAGGCCGAGGGAGCGGCCGGCCTCCGACTGTCCGAGCGAGACCGTGTTGATGCCGGAGCGGAGCGACTCGCACACGAAGGCCGCCGTATACACGATCAGGCCCAGCACCGCGAGCCGGAAGTTGTTGTCCACCAGGAAGGTCGGCGACGACTCGGAGGCCAGCTTGATGCCGAGCGTCTGGGACAGGCCGAACAGGCAGAAGATGATGATCAGCGTCAGCGGGGTGTTACGGAAGATCGTCACGTAGGCGGTGCCGACGGCGCGCGCCACGGGGATGGGCGACACGCGCATCGCGGCGAGGATCGTTCCGAGGATCAGTGCGCCGATCGCCGAGACGACGGTCAGCTGGATCGTGGTCCAGAACGCGTCGAGTAGCTGGCTGCTGTACTTGCTCAACAGATCCACAGGTCACTCCGGGATCGAGGGGACGGGGTGGGAGTCCGGAACGGCCCGGCCGGTCCGTGGGGATCTCACGGACCGGCCGCACCGGCGGACGGGACGGGTGGAACCCGTACGCGGTAACGATCGACACTCAGTAGCGATCGACGGCGGGGGGCTCGGGGAGGGGGTAGCCCGACGCGCCGACCGTCTCCTCGAATGCGGCCGCCCACGCACCGCTGTCGATCATCTCCTGGATCGCGTCGTTGATCGCGTTGCGGGACTCGTCGTCGCCCTTGGCGAGACCGATGCCGTAGCGCTCGGTGGTGAACGGCTCGCCGACGACCTTGAAGTCACCCGGGCTCTGCGCGGCGTAACCGGCGAGGATGATGTCGTCGGTGGTCACCGCGTCGACCGCACCGTTGCGCAGCGCCTCGACGCACAGCGAATAGGTGTCGAACTCCTGGAGCTGAACGTCCTGTGCGTAGTTGTCCTTCACGTTCTGGGCCGGGGTCGAACCCGCCACCGAGCACAGACGCTTGCCGCCGTTGAGCGAATCGGGTCCGGTGATCTCGGTGTCGTCCGCGCGCACCAGGAGCGACTGCCCGGCGATGAAGTACGGGCCGGCGAAGTCCACCTTCTCCTTGCGGGTATCGGTGATCGAGTAGGTCGCGACGACGTAGTCGACCTCGCCGTTCTGGATGAGGGTCTCGCGCTGCGCGGACGGGGCTTCCTTGAACTCGATGTTCTCCTCGGAGACACCGAGCTGACCGGCGACGTACTTGGCGACCTCGACGTCGAATCCGCTGAACGAACCGTCCGGGTTGCGCAGGCCGAGACCCGGCTGGTCGAACTTGATACCGACCGTCAGGGTGCCGTTCTCTGCGGACTGCGAGACACTGCGCGTCTCGTCGCCACCGCACGCGGTGGCGACCACTGCCACGGCGACGGCGCCGATACCCAGGCGGATGGAGCGGGACAGTTTCATCGAATACCTCCGGTGCGGTTCGTCAGGAACAACGTCCGACGGGCCGGACGGCCCGTCGGATGCGGAAAGGTCAGTGACTGAGGATCTTGCCGAGGAAGTCCTTGGCGCGATCGGATTTCGGTGCGGTGAAGAAGGTCTCGGGATCGGTGTCCTCGACGATGCGGCCGTCGGCCATGAACAGCACACGGTCGCCGGCCTTGCGGGCGAATCCCATCTCGTGGGTGACCACGACCATCGTCATGCCCTCCTTCGCGAGAGAGGTCATCACGTCGAGGACCTCCTGGACCATCTCGGGGTCGAGGGCGGAGGTGGGCTCGTCGAACAGCATCACCTTCGGGTTCATCGCGAGGGCCCGCGCGATCGCGACGCGCTGCTGCTGGCCGCCCGACAGCTGTGCCGGGTACTTGTCGGCCTGGTTGGCGATCCCGACCCGGTCGAGCAGCGCCATCGCCGACTCGCGGGCCTGTTCCTTCTTGATCCTGCGCACCTTGAGGGGACCGAGCATGACGTTCTGGAGGATCGTCTTGTGGGCGAAGAGGTTGAACGACTGGAACACCATGCCGACGTCTGCACGCAAACGGGCCAGCGCCCGGCCCTCCTCCGGCAACAGGGTGCCGTCCACATGGATCTCACCCGTGTCGATCGGTTCGAGCCGGTTGATGGTGCGGCAGAGGGTCGATTTCCCCGAACCGGACGGGCCGACGACGATGACGACCTGTCCTCGGGGGATCTCGAGGTTGATGTCCTGCAGGACGTGCAGGGATCCGAAGTGCTTGTTCACCCCGTTCATGGAGATCATGGACGAGCTGGTGTCCGACTTCTCGGACGGACGATCCGTTCCGGCTGCCGCTGATGTCATATCTGCAGACCCTATGCCGTCCGGCGCCCGAGACTTCGCATTTCGGGACACCTTCGACGCACGCGTCACGGGATTTCTCCGGCACGAGCGGTGACGGACAGGTCGACGGGGCTCGTGGGGTCGGTGCGTGGAAAGGGGACCGGTCGAGGTGAGATACCCTGAGACGTGTCACTGATCGACGAAGAAGCCCCCCGTACCGGTGCCCGGACCTACGAGGTCCGCACCTACGGCTGCCAGATGAACGTACACGATTCCGAGCGCCTGTCGGGGTTGCTGGAGGACGCCGGCTTCGCCAAGGCCGCTGCCGGCACGTCACCCGATCTGGTCGTGTTCAACACGTGCGCGGTGCGGGAGAACGCCGACAACAAGCTGTACGGCAATCTGAGTCATCTGCGCCCGGTCAAGGACGACAACCCCGACATGCAGATCGCCGTCGGCGGCTGCCTCGCCCAGAAGGACCGCGACACGGTCGTGAAGAAGGCGCCCTGGGTCGACGTGGTCTTCGGCACGCACAACATCGGCAATCTTCCCGCGCTGCTCGAACGGGCGCGGCACAACCGCCGCGCCGAGGTCGAGATCCTCGACGCTCTCGAGGCGTTCCCGTCGACGCTGCCCGCCAAGCGCGAGTCGTCGTACGCCGGATGGGTGTCGATCTCCGTCGGCTGCAACAACACGTGCACCTTCTGCATCGTGCCGTCGCTGCGCGGCAAGGAGGTCGACCGGCGTCCCGGCGACATCCTCGCCGAAGTGCAGGCGCTCGTCGACGAGGGCGTGCTCGAGGTGACGCTGCTCGGCCAGAACGTCAACTCCTACGGCCGGTCCTTCGCCGATCCCGAGCAGCCCCGCGACCGGGGTGCCTTCGCGGCGCTGCTGCGCGCGTGCGGCGACATCGAGGGCCTCGAGCGGGTGCGCTTCACGTCCCCGCACCCGGCGGAATTCACCGACGACGTCATCGAGGCGATGGCCCGGACCCCGAACGTGTGCCCGCAGCTGCACATGCCGTTGCAGTCCGGCAGCGACCGGATCCTGCGCGCCATGCGCCGCTCGTACCGCAAGGAACGCTTCCTGGGCATCATCGAGCGGGTCCGCGCCGCGATGCCGCACGCCGCGATCACCACCGACATCATCGTCGGCTTCCCCGGCGAAACCGAGGAGGACTTCCAGCAGACCCTCGAGGTCGTCGAGAAGGCGCGGTTCACCAGCGCGTTCACCTTCCAGTACTCGAAGCGCCCCGGCACCCCCGCAGCCGACATGGACGGTCAGCTCCCCAAGGCCGTGGTGCAGGAACGGTACGAGCGCCTGATCGCGCTGCAGGAACGCATCACCCTCGAGGAGAACCGCACGCTCGTCGGCACCGAGGTCGAGCTCCTCGTCGCGGCGGGGGAGGGCCGCAAGAACGCCGAGACCGCCCGGATGAGCGGGCGTGCCCGCGACGGACGTCTCGTGCACTTCCGTCCCGAGGGTGCGATCGACACCGCGGTGCGCCCCGGCGACGTCATCACGATCGTCGTCAGCGACGCCGCGCCGCATCACCTCGTCGCGGACACCCCGATCCTCACGCACCGCCGCACACGCGCGGGCGACCACTTCGAACAGGGCCGGCTGCCCAAGACACCGCCGATCGGTGTCGGACTCGGACTGCCGAGCATCGGCGTCCCGGAACCGCTGCCGCCTCAGATGGGATGCAACGCATGACCACCGACAAGCCGCACGATCACCACGCGACCGGTGACGTACGAGCCCAACTCGAAGCCGCCGAACGGAAGGTGGCGAGCGACATCGACCCGGGCGCCCGGGCGATGTTCGTCGCGATCGCGGTCCTGATCCTGCTGGCGACGTTCAGCCTGCCCCACGCCGGATCCGCCAACGGATGGGAGGTGCTGTCCTTCGCACCGGATGCGACCACCGAGGAGATCGGTCTTCCGTCGCGGCTGTTCGTGGGTTTCGCAGTGGTCTTCGCGGGTCTGGGTTCGATCCTCGCCCTCGTCACCCGCAAGTGGGCGTTGGCATGGGTGTCCCTGGCCGGCTCGGCGGTGACCATCGTCTTCGGCATGCTCGCGATCTGGTCGCGCCAGACCCTGCCCGTCGAGTCGTCCGCCGCAGGACCGGGTTTCGGTCTCGTGATCGGCTGGTTCGCCGTCATGGTCGTCGTCTTCCACTGGGCCCGCGTGGTCTGGGCGCGGACCTCCGCCCAGCTCGAGGCCGAGGCCGAATTGCGCAAGGTCGCGGCCCTGCACGAACGGCCCCGCCTGATGCGCGACGACACCGAGGCCTGACGACTCTCGCATGAAGACGACGATCCCCCTTCCCGGCCGGGAGAGGGGGATCGTCCGTTTCGGATGTTACGGCGTCGCGAGGTCAGCGCTCGCCGACAGCGCCTTCGGCTGCGTCGGCCCACTCACGCCACTGCGCAGCCTGTGCGAGGGCCTTCTCGGCCTCCTTCGCCCGGCCCGCCGCGGTCGCCTTGGCGGCCTGCTCCTCGAACTGACGCACCCGCTCCCGGAACTGAGCCGCACGGGCGAGCGCCTCGGGATCGGTGCGCCGCCACTCGGAATCGGCGGCCTCGCGCACCTTCTTCTCGATGGCCCGCAACCGGCCCTCGAGATCGTGCATGCGCTCGCGTGGCACCTTGCCGATCGCCTCCCACTGGTCCTGCAACTCGCGCAGGCGGGCCCGGGCACCCTCGAGATCGGCCGCCGGGTCGATCGACGAGGCCGCCTCGAGAAGCGCTTCCTTCGCGCGGGCGTTCTCCTCGAACTCGGCGTCCCGCTCGGCGTTCGCGGCGTTACGCGCCGCGAAGAAGACGTCCTGGGCACCCTTGAACCGCTTCCACAGCTGGTCGTCGGCGTCCTTCGGTGCGCGACCGGCCGCCTTCCACTCCGCGAGCAGGTCGCGGAAGGCACCGGCGGTGGCACCCCAGTCGGTGGAGTTCTGCAGTTCCTCCGCCCGAGCGACGAGTTCCTCCTTGCGGCTCTTCGCCGCGGCACGCTCGCGATCGAGTTCGGCGAAGTGGGCTCCGCGACGCCGGTTGAACGCCTCACGTGCCTTGGAGTAGCGGCGCCACAACACGTCGTCGACCTTCCGGTCGACACCGCGGATGGTCTTCCACTCCTCGAGGATCTCCCGCAGCCGGTCGCCCGCGGCCTTCCACTGGGTGGACTCGGCGGCGATCGTCTCGGCTTCGGCCGCAAGGGACTCCTTGCGGGCCGTGCTCTCGGCGCGCCGCTTCTCCTTCTCCTGCTTGGCGAGGACCGCAGCCTCTTCGGAATGCTCGATGATCGCGGTGAGCCGGGTGGCGAGCGCATCGAGGTCGCCGATGACCGAGGCGGTGGGCAGCGACTCGGCGAGTGCCTCGGCGGCTGCGCGGGTCTTCTTCACGTCGGCGGTGCCGGAGGTCAACCGGGTCTCGAGGATCGCCACCTCGGTGGCGAGATCGTCGTAGCGGCGGCCGAAATGGGCGAGGCCCTCGGCGGCGTCGCCTGCCTGCCACGATCCGATACACCGCTCGCCCTCGCTCGTGCGGACCCATGCGGTGCCGTCCTCGTCGACGCGACCGAACAGACTCGGATCACTCGCGGGCAACGTCGGGACATGGGGGTGCGTCTGGGCCGCCACCGGATGCGGCTTCGGGGGTGCCGTGGCGGAACCGTCACCGCCGCGGGCGGGGCCGGGGGTCGCAGCATGAGCTCGGGGTGTGGCGGGACCGGGACGCGGGGTCCGCTCCTGCGCCGTCTCGCCGGTACGGTCCTGTGCGTTCGGGTCGCTCATCGATACCTCATCTCTGCCGCGCGGCACGGCTGCCTGGTCGCATGGGTCTACCGCAGGTCGATCCCGGGGGCTCCGCGATCGTGTCCGCCCACTATTGAAACAGGTCGTGTCGATACGAGGCGCCGGGTCCGGTGGACTACGGTTGCCGATGTGTTGACCGCCGCGGCGTTCGTGCCGTCCCCACCGCTGCTCGTACCCGAGCTGACCGGTCTCGCCGCATCCGAGACCGGCGATCTGCGCGAGGCGGTCCTCGAGGTCGGTCGCAGGCTGTCCGCGGCCGCGGAATGGGTGGTCGTGGGTGCCGAGCCGGTCGAGCAGACCGTTCCGTCCACCGCGCGCGGAACCTTCCGCGGTTTCGGTGCCGACATCCCGGTGCAGCTCGGCCCCGATGCCGCGGGCGAACCCGATCCCACGCTCGCTCTGACGGCGCTCGTGGCCGGCTGGATCCGCGACCGCACGGCGCCCCACACCCGGGTGACGACCCACGTGGTGGCCGTCGACGCGGACGCCGCGCACTGCGCGGATCTCGGCCGCGACCTGCGTGCGGATCTCGACGGTGACGACCTTCCGCGGGCCCTGCTCGTCGTCGCCGACGGAGCCGCGACCCTCACTGCCAAGGCCCCCGGCGCCTACGACCCGCGGTCCGAGGAGGTCGAGGCGGCACTGGCGGCCGCGCTCGCCGCCGGAGATCCGGCGGCCCTCGCGGCGCTCGACGCCGAGCTGTGTGCGGAGATCGAACTGGCTGGACGCGCCGCCTGGCACGTGCTGGCGGCGAGCTTCGGCGAGCGGCCCCGCTCGGCCTCCGTCACCTACTCCGCCGCGCCCTACGGCGTGGGCTACCACGTAGGGATCTGGACACCGTGAGCGCAGGAAGTACCGGCCCCGCCGCCGCACTCGTCCCGATCGCGGTGGTGGGCCCCACCGCCACGGGCAAGTCCGATCTCGGATTGGACCTCGCCGAGACGCTCGGCGGCGAGATCGTCAACATCGACGCGATGCAGCAGTACCGCGGCATGGACATCGGGACGGCGAAGCTCTCGCCGCACGAGCGTCGCGGCATCCCGCACCACCAGCTCGACGTCCTCGACGTCACCGAGACCGCGACGGTCGCCCGCTACCAGCAGGCCGCGATCGCCGATGTCGAAGCGATCCTGGGGCGCGGTCGCGTCCCGATCGTGGTCGGCGGATCGATGATGTACGTGCAGGCGCTGCTCGACGAATGGCAGTTCCCGGCGACGGATCCGCAGGTCCGGGCGAAATGGGAGGCGCTGCTCGACACCGAGGGGCTCGCCGCGGTCCACCGGGCGCTGCAGCACGCGGATCCCGCCGCCGCGGCGACGATCCTGCCCACCGACGGCCGCCGGATGGTCCGGGCGCTCGAAGTCGTCGAACTGACCGGGCAGCCGTTCGCGGCCTCGCAGCCGACGATCGGCGAGCCCCGCTGGGGCAGCGTGATCCTGGGCGTCGACCGTGCCACCGCCGAACTCGACGACCGCATCGCCCGGCGCACCGACCTGATGTTCGAACGCGGTCTCGTCGACGAGGTGCACGGACTCGTCGAGGTCGGACTGCGCGAAGGGGTCACCGCGCGACGCGCGATCGGTTACGCCCAGGTCCTCGCGGCCATCGACGGGGAATACGACCTTGCCCACGCCCGCGAGCGGACGTTCATCGGGACCCGGCGATACGTGCGGCGGCAGCGCTCGTGGTTCCGCCGCGATCCGCGCATCCACTGGCTCGACGGCGCCGAGCCCGACCTGCGCGGGACGGCCCTGCGGGTGGTGCGGGACGCACGGACGTCACCGGCCTCACCAGCCCGATAAGGTAGCGCCCATGGAGTTCAGCAAAGGGCACGGAACCGAGAACGACTTCGTGATCCTTCCCGATCCCGACGCCCGCCTGGACCTCGACGCCGGCCGGATCGCCGCTCTGTGCGACCGGCGCCGTGGGCTCGGTGCCGACGGTGTGCTCCGGGTGGCGCGGGCCGGCGCATTGGTCTCGGCCGGGGTGCTCGGCGAGCTGCCCGAGGGCACCGGTGCGGACGACTGGTTCATGGACTACCGCAACGGCGACGGATCCATCGCCGAGATGTGCGGCAACGGGGTGCGGGTGTTCGCGCACTATCTCACCGCGCGCGGACTCGAGAGCCGCCGCGAGTTCGTCGTCGGCAGCCGGGCGGGGGGCAAGCCCGTCACGGTGCACGAGAGCTCACCGGTCCTCGGCGAGGTGACCGTGGACATGGGGACCGTGCGCAGCCTGGGCGAGTCGGCGGCGACCATCGACGGGCGGGTCTATCCGGGTCTCGGCATCGACGTCGGCAACCCGCACCTCGCGTGCGTCGACCCGCACCTGAACGAGACGAGCCTGGCCGGTCTCGACCTCACCGCGCCCGGCTTCGACCCCGGCTTCTTCCCCCACGGGGTCAACATCGAGTTCCTGACCCCCATCACGGCCGGAACGGTCCACATGCGCGTCCACGAACGCGGCGTAGGGGAGACCCGCTCCTGCGGAACCGGCACGGTGGCCGCGGCCGCGGCGGCCCTGCGCTTCGACGGAGCATCCGACGGTGCGGTGCAGGTGCGAATTCCCGGCGGGTCGGTCGAGGTGCGGATCGAGGACGGTCGCGCCTGGCTGCGCGGGCCGTCGGTGCTGGTCGCGACGGGTGAACTCGACGAGACCTGGTGGTCGGCGCCGCACTGACGTCGGTGGCCGGTGACGCCGGTGGCGAAGGGCGGAGAAACTCGAATGCACCGATTCGGGCTTCGTGACACCATGGAGGTGTATGACGAACACTGAGCGCCCGTATCGCGCAACCACAGACGACAGCGCTTCGACCGCGTACGACGCGACCGGAGGCTGGACCGCCGAGGATCCGTCCGTCGGCGAGATGCAACTCGAAGACCGCAGCGCGTTGCGGCGTGTGGCCGGACTGTCCACCGAACTCGAAGACATCACCGAGGTCGAGTATCGCCAGCTCCGCCTCGAGCGGGTCGTGCTGGTCGGTGTCTGGACCGGCGGAACGGCCGCCCAGGCCGAAGCGAGCCTGGCCGAACTCGCCGCGCTCGCCGAGACCGCGGGATCGGAGGTTCTCGAAGGCCTGGTCCAGCGGCGCGACCGGCCCGACGCCTCGACCTACATCGGTTCGGGCAAGGCCGAGGAGCTCCGGCAGATCGTCCTGTCCACCGGCGCCGACACGGTGATCTGCGACGGTGAACTCACTCCCGCCCAGCTCACCGCCCTGGAGAAGGTCGTCAAGGTCAAGGTCATCGACCGGACCGCGCTGATCCTCGACATCTTCGCCCAGCACGCCACCTCGCGCGAGGGCAAGGCACAGGTCTCCCTCGCGCAGATGGAGTACATGCTCCCGCGTCTGCGCGGCTGGGGCGAGTCGATGTCGCGGCAGGCCGGTGGTCGTGCCGGCAGCAACGGCGGTGTGGGCCTGCGTGGTCCCGGTGAGACGAAGATCGAGACCGACCGTCGCCGGATCCGCGAGCGGATGGCCAAGCTCCGTCGCGAGATCAAGGCGATGAAGGCCGCGCGCGACACCAAGCGTACCCGGCGTCTGCGCAACAAGATCCCGTCCGTCGCGATCGTGGGATACACCAACGCCGGTAAGTCGAGCCTGCTCAACACGCTCACCGGTTCCGGTGTCCTGGTGCAGAACGCGCTGTTCGCCACCCTCGACCCGACGACCCGCCGGTCGGCGCTGCCCGACGGCCGCGAGTACGTGCTCACCGACACCGTCGGTTTCGTCCGGCACCTCCCGACCCAGTTGGTCGAGGCGTTCCGGTCGACCCTCGAGGAGGTCGCCGACGCAGACGTGCTGCTCCACGTCGTCGACGGTTCCGACCCGATGCCCACCGAGCAGATCAAGGCGGTGCGCGAGGTCGTCACCGAGGTGCTGCGCGAATCGGATGCGCCGCCGCCGCCCGAACTGATCGTCGTCAACAAGATCGACGCCGCCGATCCGGTCACCCTGACCCAGTTGCGCGGTGCGATCCCCGGCGCGGTGTTCGTCTCCGCACACACCGGGGAAGGCGTCGACGAACTGCAGGCCGGGCTGGCGGCCCTGCTCGAGGATCCCGACGTCGAGGTGAAGCTGCTCCTGCCGTACACCCGCGGCGACCTGCTCGCGCGCATCCACTCCGACGGTCAGATCCTGTCGTCCGCGCACGAGGTGGACGGTACGCGGGTGCATGCGAAGGTGCCGGCGGCGCTGGCGTCGGCATTGGTCGACTTCGCGGCCTGATGCCGGTCGTGCGCCGGGCGGCGCTGGTCGCTGCCGTCACGGCGTTCGTGCCGGTGGCGCATGCCGGTGCGCAGGACGGGGGGATTCCGGTCGCCGACCTCCCGAACGAGGTCCTGTGCACCCCCGGCGATCCCGCGCTGGCCGAACTGTCCGGCCTCGCAGCGATCGACGGACGGTTGTTCGCGACGCCGGATGCCGGGGGGGACGAGCGCATCCTCGAACTCGACGACGAATGCTCTGTGCGGCAACGGATTCCGACTCCTGTCGATCCGTACGACGTCGAGGATCTCGCTGCGGGCCCCGACGGCCGGTTGTGGCTCGGCGACCTCGGCGACAATACCGGTGTCCGCGAGACGATCGCGCTCATCTCCCTCGACCCCGAGACCGGGCAGGGCGACCTGCACCGCCTGACCTATCCCGACGGTCCTCGCGACGCCGAGACCGTACTCGTCTCGGCCACGGGTGAACCGGTGATCGTGACCAAGGCGCTGTTCGGGTCGAGCACCGTGTACCGGCCCGCACGCGGACTCACGATCGGCGACCTCCCCGTCCCGGGACCGGCCGCCCTCGAGAAGGTCGGGTCGCTCGCACTCGGGCCGTCGGACACTCCCGGCGGACCCGTTCCCGGTGCGTCCTCCTCGATGATCACCGGCGGTGCCGTCAGCGCCGACGGGACGGTCGCCGCAGTACGCACCTACACCGACGTGTACCTGTTCCACGTGCCCGACGGCGATCTCGCGGCCGCCCTGGTCGCAGGCCCTCGCTTCCGGATCCCGGTACCGGACGAACCGCAGGGCGAAGCAGTCGCCTTCACCACCGAGGGCGATCTGCTCACGGCGTCCGAGCGCGGTGCGACAGCGGCGGAGAACCCGCCGATCCGGATCCGTCGCGGTGCGACCGAGCTGTTCGTGCCCGCGGACGACGATGCCGCGGACGAGACGTCGTCCGCGGCATGGCCGATCGCGGGTGCGGGCGTGGCCGCCGGGGTGATCGCCCTCGCGGTACTCGGACTCGCCGTCCGGCGCCGCGCCCGCGAGTGATGTCAGGCGTCGAGATCCGCGGCCACCAGCTCCACGACCTGCGTGAGGACCGCGTCGTCGTCGCAGGAGACCGTCACCTGCGTGCCCTGCCCCGCGCCGAGCGTCATGATCATCAGGGCCGAACCCGCGTCGACGGGCTCGCCACCGTCCACCGCGAGAGTGACGGGGACGCCGGCCGCGACGACGGCCTCGGCGATGATCCCTGCGGGACGGGCATGGAGGCCGATGGACGAACCGACGGCAACCGTGGTGCTGGGCATGTGAATCTCCTTCGTTGTGGGGAAGTGCACTGCGATCGGACGATCAGGAGTGCGCTGCTACGGGTTGCGGGTTCGCCTCGGCGGCGGCCCGGGCCGGACGGGTGAGCGATTTCGCGATGCTGACCGCGAGCGCGGCGATCATCGTGCCGATCACCAGTGCGATCAGGAACCACACGACGCGGTCGATGGCGAACAGGACGAACAGTCCGCCGTGGGGTGCGGTGAGCGTGACACCGGTCGCCATGACGATGCCGCCGGTCACCGCGCCGCCGAGCATCATCGACGGGATCACCCGGATCGGGTCGGCAGCCGCGAACGGGATGGCACCCTCCGAGATGAACGACGCGCCGAGCAGCCACGCGGCCTTGCCGTTCTCGCGTTCGGCCGTGCTGTAGAGGCCGGGACGCACCAGCGACGACAGCGCCATGGCGAGCGGCGGAACCATGCCGGCCGCCATGACCGCCGCCATGATCTCGAGGGAGGCGGTGTTGGCGACGTCGAGACCTGCCACGGCGAAGGCGTAGGCGGCCTTGTTGACCGGTCCGCCGAGGTCGAAGCACATCATCAGGCCGAGGATGGCGCCGAGCAGCACCGCGGAACCACCGGACAGACCGTTGAGCCAGTCCGTCAGACCCGTCGTGATCGCGGCCAGCGGACGACCGAGCAGCAGGAACATGAGCCCACCGACGATCAGGCTCGCGAGCAGCGGAATGATCACCACCGGCATCAAGCCGCGAGCCCAGGTGGGCAGCGGGATACGGCCGACCCACAGGGCCGCGAAGCCGGCGATGATACCGCCGACGAGACCACCGATGAAGCCGGCGCCGACGAAGACGGCGACCGCACCTGCGGTGAAGCCGGGGGCGAGACCCGGACGGTCGGCGATCGCGAAGGCGATGTAGCCGGCCAGCGCCGGGACGAGGAACGAGAACGCCAGCGAGCCGATCTGGTAGAGGACCGCACCGAGATAGGTGCCGAGTCCGCCCGCGGGCAGGTTGGTGAGCGTGTTGTCGAGGACGATGTCGGCAGCCGAGTCGGTGATGTCGGGACCGGCGAGCAGGAAGCCGAGGGCGATGAGGAGACCACCGGCCGCGACGAACGGGATCATGTAGCTCACGCCGGTGAGCAGGATCTGCCGCAACCGGGTGCCCCAGCCGAGGTCGCTGCCGCCCTCCGACTCGCCTGCCGGGGCGCCCGAGGCGGCCTCGACGGTGTGTGCGGACGGATCGGCGGAGGCCTTCAGAGCCTCGGCGATCATGGTGTCCGGCTCGTTGATCGCGCGCTTGACGCCCGACGCGATCACGGGCTTGCCGGCGAACCGTTCCCGGCCCTTGACCCCCACATCGGTGGCGAAGATGACGGCGTCGGCGCCGGCGATCGTGTCGGCGGGCAGAGGAGTGCTACCGCTCGACCCCTGCGTCTCCACCCGGACCGTCACGCCCGCCCGTTCACCGGCCGCCGCCAGCGCGTCGGCGGCCATGTACGTGTGCGCGATGCCGGTCGGGCACGCGGTGACCGCGACGATCGTGCGGCTTCCGGCGGGTTGCTCCGGACTCTGCGGAGGTGCGACCGCGGGCTTCGCGGACGCGGCGGGCGCCGGCTGTTCCGCCGCTGCGGCGGAGGTGGCAGCACCGGTGCCCGACGGCTCCGGTCGGGGCGGGAGGACGTCTTCGACCAGCGCGATGACCTCCTCGGCGGAGGCGGCCGCGCGCAGCGACGCGACGAAGTCCGGACGCACGAGTGCGCGAGCGAGGGCGGTCAGCAGCTTCATGTGGTCGCCGCCCGCACCTTCCGGCGCGGCGATGAGGAAGACGAGGTCGGCGGGTCCGTCGGGAGCTCCGAAATCGGCCTTCGGAGACAGTCTGGCGAATCCGAGCGAGGGCGTGGTGACCGCTTCGCTGCGGGCGTGGGGGATCGCGATTCCGCCGGGAAGACCGGTGGCCGACTTGGCTTCCCGTTCGAGGACGGCTGCGGTGAGCGCGTCGGCGTCGGAGGCGCGGCCGGTCGCGGCGAGGCGTCGGGCGAGCGCGGCGATGACGGAGTTCTTGTCGGGTCCCAGGTCGGCGTCGAGCGCGACGAGTTCCGTACCGATGATCGAGGAACCGCCTGCGGGGCCGGAGGTGGTGTCGGACATGACGTTCCTTAGGAGTGGGAGGGGAGCGGTCGGGGTCGGCGGTGGACGTCGGTGACGTGCACTCGGGAGGGGTCGACGGAATCGGGAGTGGGAAGGGCGGTTCCGGGTAGTGCGACGGCCGCGGTCCCGTAGGCGACTGCGAGTCGCAGGCACTCGGCGGGTTCGTGACCGGCCCGTTCTGCGAGCAGATATCCCGCGAGTGACGAGTCGCCGGCACCTACCGTGCTGCGGACCGTGACGTCGGCGGCGGTGGCGCGCCAGGCGCCCGCCTCGGTGACCAGAACGGCGCCTGCGCCTCCCAGGGTGGCGAGGACCGCCCCGACGCCACGGTCGACCAGGACCCGCCCTGCATCGACCACGGCGCCGACATCTCCGGAAGCGGCGCCGGATTCGAGTTCGTGGGCGTCCGCCCCGGTGAGCTGGGCGAGTTCGTCGGAATTCGGCTTGATCACGTCCGGGGCGGCCGCGGGGAACCGCGCGGCGAGGGCGAGCAGCGGCCGCTCGGAGGTGTCGATCGCGATGCGGCACCCGAGGCTGCGCAGGGCATCCACGAGATCGGCGTACCAGGATTCGGGTACTCCGGGAGGGAGGGAGCCCGACAGGACGGTCCACGCGGCGTTCTGCGCGCACTCGAGCAGGGCGGCGTGCAGTTCGCCCAGCGTGCGTCCGGTGCAGGGAGTTCCGGGTTCGTTGAGTTTCGTGGTGGTGCCGTCGGGTTCGGCGACGGTGATGTTGTTGCGCGTCGGCCCGGAGGTGGGCACGGCCCGATGCGTGATGCCCTGCTCGTCGAGTGCGGTGAGCAGCGGGTCGCCGGTGTTGGCCGGGAGGACGGCGACCACCTCGGTCGAAGCGGCGTGCAGCACGCGGGCGACGTTGATCCCCTTCCCGCCCGGATCGACGGTCGATCGCTCGGTGCGATGCACTCTTCCGCGTTCGAGTGGGCCCGTCAGCCCGACCGTGCGGTCGAGACTGGGGTTGGCCGTGAGCGTGACGATCATGCCGTCACCACCTCGATTCCGTGTTCGATGAGTTGACGGCGGTCGGTGTCGTCGAGGTCGGTGTCGGTGACCAGGACGTCGATCGGCTCGAGCGACGCGAAGCTCAGCAGGTTGCGCCGGCCGACCTTCGACGAATCGGCGACCACGACGACCCGGTCGGCCGTGCGCACCATGGCGCGCTTGATCGCGGCCTCGTCGGCGTCGGGCGTGGACAGTCCGTGGTCGATGCTCAGGGCGTTGGTGCCGATGAATGCGACGTCCACGTGGACTGTCGAGAGGGTGGTCAGGGCCTCGGCGCCCACCGCGGCCTGGGTGACTCCGCGGACACGCCCGCCGAGCAGGTGCAACTGCACGGTGTTCATCGCCGCGAGACGTGCGGCGATCGGCACCGAGTTGGTGACGACGGTGAGTTCGATCTCGGGTGGCAGTGCTCCGACGATCCTGCCGGTGGTGGTGCCCGCGTCGAACAGCACGCTGCCCCCCGACGGTGGGAGGAAGGCCGTGGCCGCGGCGGCGATGCGGTCCTTGTGCTCGGCGCGGGTGTGTTCGCGTTCGGATAGGGCGGGTTCGGCCACGGTGAGCGAGGCGGCCGGAATGGCACCCCCGTGGACGCGTCGCACGAGGCCCAGGCGTTCGAGATGGGCGAGGTCGCGCCGCACCGTCTCGGTGGTGATGCCGTAACGGTCGGAGAGGGCGGCGACAGACACGCGGCCACGAGCCGCCACCAGCGCTGCGACCGCCTGTTGTCGTTCCTCTGCGTACACCGTCACTCCTGGGGGTACCCGATTTGTGGGATATAGATGTTGGTTTATGTTGTTTTACGCCCGTCTGTGTTGACATGTCAAGGCTTGTGAGTAATCTGGGTCACAACGAACCACCGCGGTGAGGAGATCTCCATGGAGCAGTCGGTGTCCGCCCTGCACGGCACCCCGGTCGTCCCCGGTATCGGATACGGACCGGTCGTCCGGCCCGTTGCGCGTCCCGTCGTCCCGGCTCAGGGCGCATCCGTCCCCGACACGGCGCGCGAAGCCGAGGTGGGCAGATTCGAGGAGGCGGCGAGGGTGGTGGCCGAGCGACTGCGGGCCCGCGCCTCCCGCGCCTCGGGTGCCGCCGCGGAAGTGCTCCAGGCCACCGCGGTACTCGTCGAGGATCGCGCCTGGCGCGGAGCGGCCGCGACGAAGATCCGTTCCGGCGCCGACGCGGTCGGCGCCACCGTCGGTGCCACGGAGCAGTTCGCAGCACTGTTCGAGAAGATGGGGGGTCTGCAGGCGGAGCGGGTCACCGACCTGCTCGACATCCGTGACCGCGTGATCGCCGAGTTGCAGGGCGCTCCCGAACCCGGGCTCGAGATGCCGGACGAACCGTCCGTGCTCCTGGCCACCGACCTCGCACCCGCCGACACCGCCGGTCTGGACCCGTCCGCGATCGTCGCGCTCGCCACGTCGCTCGGAGGACCCACGAGCCACACCGCGATCATCGCGCGTCAGCTGGGCATCCCGTGCGTCGTCGCGGTGGCCGGCCTCGACGACGTCCCGGTGGGGACGACGGTGCTGGTCGACGGCGCGACGGGCCGGATCGTGCTCTCACCGGACGGCGCCGAGGCCGCTGCCGAGGTCGAACGAGACCGCATCGAACGCGAACGTGTGGCGGGCTGGTCCGGTCCCGGAGCCACCGCGGACGGGCACCCGGTGGAGATCCTCGCCAACGTGCAGGACGGATCAGGCGCCCGGGCGGCGCGGCGCACGCCGGCGCAGGGCATCGGACTGTTCCGCACCGAACTGTGCTTCCTCGACCGCGACGCGGAGCCGACCGTGGTGGAGCAGTCCGACATCTACGCGGAGGTGTTCGAGGCGTTCGAAGGACGGAAGGTCGTCCTGCGCACACTCGATGCCGGATCCGACAAGCCTCTCCGCTTCGCCAACCACCCCGACGAGCACAATCCCGCGCTCGGGGTCCGCGGTATCCGCATCACCACGTCGGCGCCGGGTGTGCTCGACCGGCAGCTCGACGCGGTGGCCGAGGCGGCCTCGCGCACCGGTGCCCGGCCCTGGGTGATGGCGCCGATGGTGGCGACCGTGTCGGAGGCCGCCGATTTCGCTGCGCGGGTGCGCGAACGCGGGCTCTCACCCGGGGTCATGATCGAGGTGCCGTCCGCGGCCCTGCTCGCGGATCGGCTGCTCGAACATCTGGACTTCCTGTCGATCGGTACCAACGACCTCGCGCAGTACACGATGGCGGCCGACCGGATGTCGCCGCAGTTGGCCGCCCTCACCGATCCGTGGCAACCCGCGGTACTCGCATTGGTGGCACGCGCGGCACAGGCAGGCACCGCCGCCGGCAAACCGGTGGGGGTGTGCGGCGAGGCGGCGGCCGACCCGCTCCTCGCGTGTGTCCTGGCCGGGATGGGCGTCACCTCGCTGTCGTGCGCGGCGTCGGCGGTGACGGGCGTCGGCGCCCGGCTCTCCTCGGTCCCGATGGATCGCTGTCGCGAGGCCGCAGAGGTGGTCCTCGCGACCGACGATCCCGTCGCGGCACGGGCCGCCGCCGCGAAACTGCTGGACTGAGCGGCACGACCGGGACGACCGGTTCTACGATGTCCTGTCGTGACCGAACGAGCGAAGACGACCGGACGCACCACCACGGGCCGAGGGTGGGCACTGCACGGCGACGGGCGTCGCATCAACCCCGGTGCGGTCGTCGCACCACACGAGCGACTGTCCTGGCCGCGCACCGTGGGCATCGGGATGCAGCACGTCATCGCGATGTTCGGCGCCACACTGCTCGTGCCGACGATCACGGGTTTCCCCGTCACGACGACGCTGCTGTTCTCCGGGATCGGTACGGCACTGTTCCTGATCATCACGCGCGGACGGGTGCCCAGCTATCTCGGTTCGTCGTTCGCGTTCATCGCGCCTCTGAGCGCCTCGGCCGGTTCCGGCCCGGCCGCGCAGCTCGGCGGGATCGTCGCCGTCGGCATCGTTCTCGTGCTGATCGGTCTCGTCGTCAAGGCAGCAGGTTCGCGCATCATCGACGCGGTCATGCCGCCGGTGGTGACCGGGGCGATCGTCGCCCTGATCGGGCTGAACCTCGCACCGACCGCCACCGGATCGTTCGAGGCGCAACCGCTCGTCGCCACCATCACGCTCGTGGTCACGCTGCTCGTGACCGTGGTGGGACCGGGCATGCTGGGACGGCTCGGCATCCTCGTGGGTGTGATCGTCGGATGGATCTTCGCGGCGTTCACCGGAGCGATCGCCTCCGAGCGCATCGACGCCATGCGCGACGCGGCGTGGTTCGGATTGCCCGATCTGCGCGGCCCCACCTTCGAGCTGTCGGTCGTCCTCCTGGCGCTTCCCGTCGTCGTCGTGCTGGTCGCGGAGAACGTCGGGCACGTCAAGGCCGTCGCGGCGATGACCGGGCGGAACCTCGACGACATGGCCGGCAACGCGCTCATCGCCGACGGTCTCGCGACCACCCTGGCCGGCGTGGGGGGAGGTTCGGGAACGACGACCTACGCAGAGAACATCGGCGTCATGGCCGCGACGCGCGTGTATTCGACCGCGGCGTACGCCGTCGCGGCGGTCACCGCTGTCGTCCTCGCCTTCTCACCGAAGTTCGGTGCATTGGTCTTCACCGTGCCCGACGGTGTCCTCGGTGGCGCGACCCTCGTGCTCTACGGCCTGATCGGCATCCTCGGTGTGCGCATCTGGATCGACGCGAAGGTCGACTTCACCGACCCTGTCAACCTCACCGTCGCGGCCGCCGCGCTCGTCGCCGGCATCGGCGATCTGACGCTGGCGATCGGATCGGTCGAACTCGGGGGCATCGCGTGGGGTTCGATCGGCATCCTGGTCGCGTATCCCCTCCTGCGCAGACTCGCGGATCTGCGGCACTGATCCCGGCCTGGGGGTAGTCCGGGTCACAAAATCCGCTCGGTTGTGTCAGCGTCACGGCGCGATCGTCTGCATACCGTGAGTATGTCGAACGACCTCTCACACAGGAGCGCAGATGGAACGCACCCTTTTCGAGCCCGAGCACGACCTCTTCCGGGAGTCGTACCGGAAGTTCCTCGAACAGGAGGTGGCCCCCTTCCACGAGCAGTGGGAGAAGGACAAGATCGTCGACCGTGAGGTGTGGAAGAAGGCCGGCGCGCAAGGCTTCCTCGGCATGGCGGTGCCGGAGGAGTACGGCGGCGGCGGAATGGACGACTTCCGCTACAACGCCATCATGGCCGAGGAGACCACCAAGCTCGGCTTCAGCGGGCTGGGCTTCATGCTGCACAACGATGTCGTCGCGCCCTACCTGCTCGAGCTCGCGACCGAGGAGCAGAAGAAGCGCTGGCTGCCCGGTTTCTGTTCCGGCGAACTCATCACGGCTATCGCGATGACGGAGCCGGGCACCGGCAGCGACCTGCAGGGCATCAAGACTCGCGCGGTGCGCGACGGCGACGACTGGGTCCTCAACGGCGCCAAGACGTTCATCACCAACGGCATCCACTCCGACCTGGTGATCGTGGTGGCCTGCACCGACCCCGAGAAGGGTGCCCAAGGCTTCTCGCTGCTCGTCGTCGAGCGCGGCATGCCGGGTTTCGAGCGAGGACGCAACCTCGACAAGATCGGTCTGGCCGCACAGGACACGGCGGAACTCAGCTTCGACGATGTGCGTGTTCCGGCGGCCAACCTGCTCGGGCAGGAGGGCATGGGCTTCATCTACCTGATGCAGAACCTGCCGCAGGAGCGCCTCGCGATCGCGGTCGTCGCCGCCGCAGCCATGGAACGCGTGCTCGACGACACGATCCAGTACTGCCGCGACCGCAAGGCGTTCGGCAAGCCGATCGGCAAGTTCCAGAACACCCGCTTCGAGCTCGCCGAGCTCGCCACCGAGACCCAGCTGGCCCGGGTGTTCGTGGACCGGTGCATCGAGCTGCTCAACGAGAAGAAGCTCACCGTCCCGGAGGCGGCCATGGCCAAATACTGGACCACCGACAAGCAGGTCGAGCTGATCGACCGCTGCCTGCAGCTGCACGGCGGCTACGGCTACATGCGTGAGTACCCCGTGGCGAAGGCGTACCTCGACGCCCGCGTGCAGAAGATCTACGGCGGCACGAACGAGATCATGAAGGAAGTCATCGGGCGCGGTCTCGACATCTGATGCATGTGCGAGAAGACCGGGGGGGGGGGGGGCGGGGGGGCGGGCGCCCGCCCCCGGGGGGGGGGGGGGGGGCGGGGGGGGGGGGGCGTGGGGCCCCCGGGGGGGGGGCCCCCCCCCCGCCGCCCCCACCCCGGTCTCGTTCGTCTCCGGTGAGCCCGGAGATCAGATCTTGCGGACGACCGTGACGACCTTGCCGAGAATGACGGCGTCGTTGCCCGGGATCGGTTCGAACATCGGGTTGTGGGGCATGAGCCACACGTCGCCGTCGACCCGCTTGAACGTTTTGACCGTGGCCTCGCCGTCGAGCATCGCAGCGACGATGTCGCCGTTGTCGGCGACGTTCTGCTGACGGACGACCACCCAGTCGCCGTCGCAGATCGCGGCGTCGATCATCGACCGGCCGACGACCTTGAGCAGGAACAGCGAACCTTGGCCGACGAGTTCGCGCGGCAGCGGGAAGACGTCCTCGACTGCTTCCTCGGCCAGGATCGGGCCACCGGCTGCGATTCGGCCCACGACGGGAACCATTGCCGCAGAGGGAATCTCGTCGGTCGAGGAGGTGGCGACCACCTCGGGGGACGACTCGGGAAGGTGGGGTGGCTCGAGGCCGCGTACGTCGACGGCCCGGGGGCGGTTCGGATCCCGGCGCAGGAAGCCCTTCCGTTCGAGCGTGCGCAGCTGGTGCGCGACGGACGACGTCGAGTTGAGTCCGACGGCGTCGCCGATCTCGCGGATGCTCGGCGGGTACCCCCGCTCGCTGACGGAGTCGCGAATGACCTCGAGGACGCGCCGTTGGCGCTCGGTGAGTCCTGTGGTGGGATCGCCGGCCGTGGGTCCGCCCCGGCGGGCCGTGGATGTTCCGTCCGCCTTCATCGTGACCTCCGTGCGGCGAGTGTCGGATGGGTTGCAAGTTGCCTTTCGAATCTATCGACATCTCGCGCGTATATCAAACAGATGTTCGAGATTCACCCCCTCGAGGAGCTGACGGCGGGGCGGGGCTCGTGGTAGAACATTCGAACAGACTTTCGTTCGAACACATGATCGAGTGCTCGACGGGGTCGGCAGACCACGCACAGCGACACGGAGGATTTCCGATGAGCAGAGCGGTTCGGATCGACACGGCGGTACGACGGGGGCCGACAGTTCGGGCGGGCACAACAGTTCGGACGCGCACAACAGTTCGGACGCGCACGGAGGAGCGGACCGTCTCGGGCCCGGGTGGGGGAGACCCGCACCGCATCCGGCCGATCGCGACATCCCCGGTGCACCGCGCTCGTGTCCCGTCGCGGACGAGGGTGCGCGTCGTCACGTCCTCTCGTGAGCCCCTCCACCGCCGGTCGGAGATCACGCCGCGCAGCCGTCGGCCGGCGGAACAGACGAGTCGGCGGCAGATGGCGGCGACGCTGCTGCTCACCGCGCTGGCCACCACGTTGCTCCTCGTACTCGCCCACGTCCGTACCGGCGAAGTGATCTCGCAGAGTGCCGGCACCACGGTCACGGTCGTGGGCGAGGGCGAGATCCTGGAGGCGTCGGCCGCCCGGCCGGCGCCGGATGCCCCGGTCGGCGTCACCCTGGCGAGGATCGCCGAATCGGATTCACTCGACGGTACTACCGCGCCGGCCGGAAGCCGTCTCCTCGGGCCGGATTCCGGCCGGGAATGACGGCGCCGTGGCCCGCCCCGACCCGCGACCCGCGCCCGAACCGGACAGGCGGGTATTGTCCAACACTGTCAGTCACACCACTCCGTGTGGTTGCGGCGGTGTCGGCCCACTCGCGAGTGGAGACGGTTCCGGTCGGGAAGTATTGCTTCGGCGCCGACGTCGCGACCCGCACGGGCACGACGAAGGAACCGACATGTACTGCCCGTATTGCCGCCATCCCGACTCTCGGGTGGTCGATTCGCGCGAGGCAGACGAGGGTGCCGCGATCCGTCGTCGACGGGCGTGCCCCGAATGCGGGCGCCGTTTCACCACGGTCGAGACGGCCGTGCTGTCCGTCGTCAAGCGCAGCGGCGTGACCGAGCCGTTCAGCCGCGAGAAGGTCGTGCGCGGGGTGGCGCGCGCCTGCCAGGGACGCGACGTCGACAACGACGCACTGAACAAGCTGGCACAGCAGGTCGAGGATGCGGTGCGCGCCAAAGGCTCCCCCGAGATCCCCAGCCACGAGGTGGGATTGGCGATCCTCGGACCCCTGCGCGATCTCGACGAGGTCGCCTATCTGCGCTTCGCGTCGGTCTACCGTTCTTTCAGTTCGGCAGAGGATTTCGAACGTGAGATCCACGAACTGCGCGAACACCAGAAGTCCCGCTCCGCCCCGGCCGACTGACCACCCGGCCGACTGTTCCGGACAGATCCGGTCACGATGGCCGATCCGGGCGCTACCGGATGGTGTCGATCGCCTTGACCACACGCTTTTCCGACACCGGGATCCGGGTCCCGAGGTTCTGGGCGAACAGGCTCACGCGCAACTCCTCGATCATCCAGTAGATCTCGACGACTTCGGGTGCGGTGCGTCGCTCCTCCGGCAGGCGTGCAAGCAGCTTGTCGTAGGCTCCGTAGACGCGATCGAGCACATCCATTCCGGCAGCGTCCCGATTCGCACTCGCCGGCAACGACTCCAGGCGCTGAGCGGCTGCGGTGAGATAGCGCGGTAGATCGACGATCCGCCGTGAGCCCAGGTCGGTGACGAAGCCGGGGAACAGCAGCGACTGCAACTGTTCGCGTACGTCGTCGGCAGCCTCGCTGTTCGACCGATCGAGAAGCACACCCACCTCGTGGGCGCGCGACAGGACGGGCACAACCGCTTTCAGCAGGCGAGCGACTCGCCCCGGCAGGTGGGAGCGCACCGTGACCGCGAGCGTCTCGAACTCCTCGGGGGTGCGCACGGGTGCGCCGTGCGCGGCGATGAGTTCGTCCACCGCGCAGGCGCGGCAGTCCTCGATCAGCGCCTCGAACGACCCGTCCGGGTTCCGCCCGAGCGCGAGCCGCTCCATGTTGGTCAGCCCCGAGGTCACGGCCTTCGCCTTCGTCGGTGCCGACGAGAGCAGCAGGGCGCGCAGCCCCTGACGTGTCGCGTTCTGCTGGGCCTGCGGTGTGCTGAGTACGCGTACCGCGACGCCGTCCTTCTCCGCGACCAGGGCGGGATAGCCGGTGACCTTCCGGCCGCCGACCTCGCGGGTGACGGTCTCCGGCAGGTTCCCGAGGGTCTCGGCCGTCCACGCCGCCGCCGCGGGACGTTCGGTGCTCGCAGCAGCGCGCGAGACCTCCGCTTCGACCCGCGGAGCCAACTTCTTCCGCAGGGCCGCCAGGCTCTTGCTGCGGCCGAGCACGGTGCCGCGCTCGTCGACCGCGGCGAAGGTCATCCGCAGATGGTCGGGCAGCGCACCGGGATCGAAGTCCGAGGGCTCGATCGTGCACCGGCCGAGCCGGGACAGCTCGCGGGCCATCGCGTTGACGAGCGGTTCGGAGCGCGGCGTCACCGACGCGAGTGCGGCCGCCGCGAAATCGGGAGCCGGGACGACCTGTCTCCGAAGGTGTTTCGGCAGGGTCTTGATGAGGGCCGTCACCAGCTCGGTCCGCATCCCGGGTACGAGCCAGTCGAAACCGACGGATTTGAGGTTCGCGAGCAGCGCGACGGGGACACGGGCGGTGACACCGTCCTCCTCGGTGCCCGGCTCGAACTGATAGGTGAGGGGGAACTGGATCTCGCCCTGGCGCCAGGCATCCGGGTAATCGCCCTCGAGCACCGAGGCGGCGTCCTGGTTCACCACCGTGTCCGGGGTGAAGGTCAGCAGGTCGGGTTGCTGCTTGCGGGTCTTCTTCCACCAGGTGTCGAAGTGCCGGGCCGAGATCGCTTCCGGGCCGACCCGCTGGTCGTAGAAGTCGAACAGGGTCTCGTCGTCGACGACGATGTCGCGCCGCCGTGCCCGGTGTTCGAGTTCTTCGACGTCCTCGAGCAGAGCGCGATTGTCGTGGAAGAACCTGTGCTGCGTGCGCCACTCGCCCTGGACGAGGGCGTGCCGGATGAACAGTTCGCGCGAGACCTCCGGATCGATCCGTCCGTAGGGCACGGGACGCTGGGCGATCAAGGGGATGCCGTAGAGCGTGACACGTTCGTAGGCCATCGCCGATTCGCGGCGCGTCGACCAGTGAGGTTCCGAGTAGGTGCGCTTGACCAAGTGCGGGGCGAGCTTCTCGACCCACTCGGGTTCGATGCGCGCGGCCGTCCGGGCCCACAGACGTGAGGTCTCCACGAGTTCGGCCGCCATGACCCAGCGCGGTGGTTTCTTGAACAGCGACGACCCGGGGAAGACCGCGAACCGTGCGCCGCGGGCGCCGAGGAAGTCGCGCTTGTCGCCCTCGCGAAGACCGATGTGCGACAGCAGACCTGCGAGCATCGACTTGTGGACGTCGTCGGGGTTCACGTCGCGGTGGTGCGTCTGCCAGCCCATGTCGACGGTGATCTGACGCAGCTGCCCCTGCAGGTCCTGCCACTCGCGGATCCGCAGCCAGTGCAGGAATTCGTCGCGGCACAGTCTGCGGAACCGGCTCGACGACAGTTCTCTGCGCTGTTCCTTCAGGTAGTCCCACAGGCGGAGGTAGGCCAGGAAGTCCGAGCCCTCGACCGCGAACCGGGCGTGCTTCTCGTCGGCGGCCTGCTGGAATTCCGTGGGCCGCTCGCGCACGTCCTGGATCGACAGCGCCGCGACGATGATGAGCACCTCGCGCAGGCATCCGTTGCGGTGGCCCTCGACGATCATGCGGGCCATGCGCGGATCGACGGGCAGCCGGGCGATCTCGCGACCCGTCGCGGTCAGGCTCGGCGCCTCGCCCTTCTTCGCGGGTTCGAGCGCGCCCAGTTCCTCGAGCAGAGCGATACCGTCGCGGATCGCCCGGGGATCCGGCGCCTCCACGAACGGGAAGGCTTCGATGTCGCCGAGTCCGAGCGCGGTCATCTGCAGCACGACCGATGCGAGGTTGGTGCGCAGGATCTCCGGTTCGGTGAACTCCGGTCGCCCCTCGAAGTCGTCCTCCGAGTACAGACGGATGCAGATGCCGTCGGCCACACGACCGCAGCGTCCGGCGCGCTGACGCGCCGAGGCCTGCGAGATCGGCTCGATCGGCAGTCGCTGCACCTTCGTCCGCACCGAGTACCGCGAGATACGGGCGGTGCCGGGGTCGACGACGTAGCGGATGCCCGGGACGGTCAGGGACGTCTCGGCGACGTTGGTGGACAACACGACCCGGCGGCCCGCGTGCGGCGTGAAGACCCGGTGCTGTTCGGCCGCCGACAGGCGTCCGTAGAGCGGCAGGATCTCGGTGTTGCGGAGTGTGCGGTCGCGCAGGGCGTCGGCGGTGTCGCGGATCTCGCGCTCGCCGGAGAGGAAGACCAGGATGTCGCCGTCGCCCTCACGCTGGAGTTCCTCGACGGCCTCGCACACCGCGTCGACGGGATCGCGGTCGACGAGTGTCTCACCCACCTCGACGGTCAGTGGGCGATAGCGCACCTCGACGGGGTAGGTGCGCCCGGAGACTTCGACGATGGGGGCGGGCGTGCCGTTCGAGCCGGCGAAGTGCTGCGCGAAACGTTCGGGGTCGATCGTCGCCGAGGTGATGATCACCTTCAGGTCGGGGCGACGCGGAAGCAGCTGTGCGAGGTAGCCGAGCAGAAAATCGATGTTGAGGCTGCGCTCGTGCGCCTCGTCGATGATGAGGGTGTCGTACTGCCGCAACAGCCGGTCGCGCTGGATCTCGGCGAGCAGGATGCCGTCGGTCATGAGCTTGACGAGTGTCGAGTCGGTGACCTGATCGTTGAACCGGACGGTGTAGCCGACGGTGTCGCCGAGTTCGGTGTCGAGTTCCTCGGCAAGTCGCTCGGCGACCGCGCGCGCGGCGATCCGGCGTGGCTGGGTATGGCCGATCAGACCGCGCACACCGCGCCCGAGTTCGAGGCAGATCTTCGGGATCTGTGTCGTCTTACCCGATCCGGTCTCGCCGGCGACCACGACGACCTGGTGGTCGCGGATCGCGGCGGCGATGTCGTCCTTGCGCTGCGAGACGGGCAGGTCCTCGGGGTAACGGATCAGCGGGACCGAAGCCGCGCGGGAGGCGAGCCGGGTACGGGCGTTGTCGATCTCGGCGGCGATCTTGGTCAACGCCTCGCCGTCCCGGGCCCGGTCGAGCCGGCGACGAAGCCGGTTCTCGTCGCGGAGGGAGACCTCGGACAGGGCGGCGCGCAGTTCGCGACGATTCGGGGCGGGAGAGATGGACATGCTGATCACACAGCCTAGCGAAACGACCCGCTCGGGGCCGGTCCGGGAGGTCCCGGCCCTCAGCCCGAGAGGGCACGCACCCGGCCGAGCACCGGGGCGAAGATCTCCCGGTACGGCGCGTGGACCGTGAAATGGGTGAACCCGAAGCGTTCCCGGCTGCGCAGGATCTGCTCGGCCATCTCGTCGACCGAGCCGAACAGCACGAACGGCGAGTCGAGAAGGTCGTCGGCCTCGACGGTCCCCTCCCACTGTTCGGCGAGGGCAACGGCGGTGCCCGTCCGGTCGTCCGTCTCCACGACCGCCTGGAGCAGGGTGTGCCATTCGATTTCGCCGGCCCGGCCTCCTGCCCGTCCTCGCGCGAACGCGACACGGTCGTCCGCTTCCGCCGCGGTGCCGATCCGGAACGTTCCCGGTGGCCGCCCCGGTAGCTGGACGGCGCCCGCGACACTCACGATGTCGGCGTGGGCCGCGGCGATCCGGAGGACCCGGTCCCCGGTGCCCCCGATGATCAGGGGCGGGCCGTGCCCGCCGAATCCGCGACGCTGCACCGGCCGGAGCACCGGGAGACCGAACGCCTCGCGCAGCGCGGCCTGCTCGGCGAAACCGGGTTCGGCGAACGATCGCTGCAGCTCCAGCACGGTGGTCTCGAGGCGGTCGGCGCGTTCGTCGAACCGTTCCCAGTCGATCCCGGTGGCCTCGAATTCCCATTTCATGTGTCCCGCACCCAGGCCGACCTCGAGCCGGCCGCCGGTGAGCGCATCGGTGGTCGCGATCTCGCGGGCGAGCAGTGCCGGATTCCAGAACCCGGCGTTGAGCACCAGCGTCCCGACCCGCAGACGTTCGGTGGCCGCGGCGGCGGCGACCAGGACGGGGAACGGGGCAGGGACACCGAGATGGTCGGCCGCGTACACCGCGTCGTAGCCGGCGTCCTCGACGGCGCGGCACCGGCGAGCGAACACAGGGGGCGACCCGATCTCGAAGATGTTGACGGAGAAGCGGAACTCGGTCACGCCATCAGCGTGACGGGTGCGGGTCCCGGGCGCCAGGGTTGTTTCCTCCGCATACGATGACCTGTGTCGTGATCGTCGTAGAGGGGAGTGGGTCGTGGGTGCGTTGTGGCACGGATTCGCCGATATGGGCGCGATCGAACGGGACGGCGCATTCGTCGTCACGCGCGGGGAAGGTGCGTACATCTGGGACGACGCCGGAACCCGCTATCTCGATGCCACCGCCGGACTGTGGTTCACCAACGTCGGTCACGGCCGCACCGAAATCGGAGACGCGATCGCCGCACAGGTCGCCGAGCTCGCCCACTACTCGAATTTCGGCGATCTGACGTCCGAGCCCGCCGTCGAACTCGCCGAGCGGCTCGCGGCGATCGCCCCGGTCCCGGGCAGCAAGATCTTCACCTCCGGTGGATCCGACTCGGTCGACTCGGCGGCCAAACTCGCGCGCCGGTACTGGCAGGAGGTCGGCAAGCCCGGCAAGCGGCTGCTGGTCTCGCGCGAGAAGGCGTACCACGGCATGCACGTCGGTGGCACCTCGCTCGCCGGCATCCCGGTCAACGGCGAGGGCTACGGGCGCCTGTGGGAGGACACAGCGCAGGTCGCGTGGGACGACGCCAAGGCGCTGCTCGAGCTCGTCGATTCGGTCGGCGCCGATTCGATCGCGGCCTTCTTCTGCGAACCCGTCATCGGTGCGGGCGGGGTGTACCTGCCGCCGGACGGTTATCTCGCCGAGGTCCGCGACATCTGCCGCGACCACGACATCCTGTTCGTCGTCGACGAAGTGGTCACCGGCTTCGGGCGGATCGGCGGTTCGTGGTTCGCGTCGTCGCGATTCGACCTGAGTCCCGACATGATCACCACCGCCAAGGGGCTCACCTCCGGCTATCTGCCGATGGGAGCGTTGTTCGTCGCTCCGCGGGTCGCCGAACCGTTCTTCGCCGGCGGCGTGTGGTGGCGCCACGGGTACACCTACGGCGGACACGCCGCTGCCGCGGCTGCCGCCCTCGCCAATCTCGACATCATCGAGCGCGAGGATCTGCTCGCCGAAGCGGCGCGGATCGAGCGGACACTGCACGAGAAGCTCGCACCGCTGGCGGAGCATCCGCGGGTGGCCGAGGTGCGCAGCGGTGTCGGTGCGGTGGCGGCCGTGCAGCTCGCCGACCCGGCCGAGGCGCTCGGCTTCGTCACGACGCTGCGCCGGCACGGGATCTCGGGACGCGCCGCCGGTCAGGGCGCGATGCAGATCTCGCCGTCGTTCGTCATGACCGACGGGCAGATCGCCGATCTCGCCGACGGAATCGCCGCAGCACTCGGCTGACCCGGTCCTTCGGCCCGAGGGGAACCTCGGCGAGGGGGAGTTCGGCGCTGCCGTCGCGGGCGGCGAGCGATCGCGCGTAGCGCTCGTGCAGCACCGAGCGCACCTCGTCGGGGCTGTAGTTCCGCCGCTGTCGCTCGTTGCGGGCGGCGACGGCGCCCGTCGCCGCCACACCCACCAGTCCGGCGAGTCCGACGAGCTTCCACCACTTGCCACCGCGCAGCGCCATGCGGACGACCCTAGCGGCCGCCGGGCATGGCAGGCTGGCGGCATGGACACTTCGTCGGCAGCCCGGCCCGCCGGTGCGCGTTCGCGTCTCACGCTCGACGAGGCCGTGGCGGCGACCCGCACGGGCGACCTGTGGATCTTCCGTGGCGCCACACCGGCGGACCGCGCGATCCAGACGCTGACCAATGCGCCCGTGAACCATGTGGGGATGACGGTCGCGCTCGACGATCTGCCGCCGTTGATGTGGCATGCCGAACTCGGGCGCAGCCTCCCGGACATGTGGACGGGGCGGCATCAGCGGGGCGTGCAGTTGCACGACCTCCGCAGCGCGGTGCAGGTATGGGGTGCGCGTTACGGCCAGCGCGGCTGGTTGCGGCAGATCTCGGTGGCCGTCACGCCGGATCAGGAGGACCAGTTGCTGCGCACCGTCGCGCGGCTCGACGGCACACCGTTCCCGTCGACGACGAAACTCACCGGGCGCTGGTTCTCCGGCCGGCTCCCGCGTCGACGCAGGGCATCCGTCCCGTCGGGCGGGCTCGAGAGCGCGTACTGCGCCGAGGTGGTCGGGTTGACGCTGGAGGAGATGGGTCTGCTGCAGCAACGGCATCGGGGGAGCAACTGGTACGACCCCGGCCGGTTCTGGAGCGGGGATCGGCTGCCGCTCGCTCCGGGTGTGGAGTTCGGTGGCGAGATCGAGGTCGTGCTCGGCGAGGCCGACCTGGCGGCGGGCAGGGCTGCGGGCGCCACGTCGACGCAGTGAGTTCCGACAGTTGCAAAAGGTAAACACGATAGGTCGCTCTACACTGATAGGCGTGACCGATCAGAGTTACCAGCCCACCCTGTCGCAGCTGCGTGCCTTCGTGGCGGTGGCCACCTACCGGCACTTCGGCACGGCCGCGGCGCGACTCGAGGTCAGCCAACCCACCCTCTCCCAAGGTCTGGCAGCTCTCGAGAACGGCCTCGGCGTCCAGCTCATCGAGCGCAGCACCCGCCGTGTGCTCGTGACGCCGGCGGGGGCACGTCTGCTTCCCTACGCCGAGATGGTGCTCGACGCCGCCGACGGCTTCGTCGACGCGGCGGCGGGAGTGTCCGACGGGCTCTCGGGTCCGCTGCGCGTGGGATTGATCCCCACCGTCGCGCCGTACGTGCTGCCCGAGATCCTGCCTGCACTCGACGCAGCGATGCCGACCCTGTCGTTGCAGGTCGTCGAGGACCAGACCGCGCGGCTCCTCGACGCATTGCGCGCCGGAACCCTCGACGTGGCCGTCCTCGCCCTGCCCGCCGACGTCTCGGGGGTGATCGAAGTTCCGCTCTACGACGAAGATTTCGTCCTCGTCCTGCCGACCGGACACGAACTCGCCGGACGCACCGACCTGTCCGTCTCCGCACTCGACGACGCGCAACTGTTGCTGCTCGACGAAGGCCACTGCCTGCGCGACCAGACACTCGACCTGTGCCGGTCCGTCGACGCGCGACCTGCGCTCGGTGACACCCGTGCGACCTCCCTGTCCACCGTAGTGCGCTGCGTCGCAGGACGATTGGGCATCACCCTCGTTCCGGCCTCCGCAGTTGCCGTCGAAACCGCCCGGGGAGATCTCGAGGTCGCGCACTTCGCCGACCCGGCACCCGGACGGCGGATCGGTCTCGTGTTCCGCTCGTCGTCACCGCGCGGAGTGGACTACCGCATCCTCGCCGAGACCATCCGCGGGTGCGTCCCGTCGGTCTGCCGCCCCGTCCCCTGACAGGCCGCGATCGGCGTGCCGCTAACGGCGCCCACGCCGGGGTTTCCCGGGGCGCTTCCGCGCGGACGCTCCCGCCCGGCGGGACGTCGTGGGCTCCGGTGCGCGCCGCTTCGGGGTCGAGCCCGTGCGTTCGCCGCGACGTGAGGTGCCGCCGGACCCGGACTCCGTCTCGGAATCGCTGCGGCGGCCCCGGGAACTGTTGGCCGTGCGTCCCCGGACGATCCCCACGAACTCGTCGACGAGGTCGGTCGTCCGGTCGGTGATCCAGACGAGTCCCACCTGCGATGCCGGTGCGTCGACGACCGGGCGATAGGTGAGGTCGCGCCGGTGGTGCAGGCGGGCGAGCGACTGGGGTGTCACCAGCACACCCACCTCGGAGGCGACATGGGAGATCGCGTCCTCGGTCGTCGCGGGCCGCTCGAAGGCCTCCTCGCCGGGCAGCGCCGCCCAGTCCAGGACGTCGTCGAGCGGATGCAGCACCGTCTCCTCGGCGAGGTCGGCCACCGACACCTCGTCGACCGCCGCGAACACGTGCTCCTTGGGGACCACCACGACGGAAACCTCGGTGTAGAGCGGGATGACCGACAGGCCGTCCCGCTGCAGCGGCAGGCGCAGCAACGCAATGTCGGCGACGTCCTCGCGCAGCGGATCCGCGCCGGCCGTCGGCTCGACGGGGACCAGCTCGATCGGTACGTCCGGCATCCGCTCGCTCCACACCCGCACCCACTTCGCGGGGGTGACACCCGGGACGTAGGCCAAGCGGAAGGGTTCCACGGTCGGTTCGCTCACCGAGTCAGGCTACCGCTCCCCGGACGGGCACCCGGCGGCGAATCAGCCCTCGACGATCTCGAACTCGTCGAACACCACTTCACCGGCGGCATCGGACTCGGTGAGATTCACCTCGCCGATCAGCGCCCAGCCGTGATCACCCTGCGGATCGTGCAGGGTCTGGCGCACCCGCCACAGCTCGGGGCCCATCTCCACGGTGAACAGCAACGGCCCGCGGGCGTCGGGACCGGTGCCGATCTCGTCGTACTCCTCGAAATACAGCTCGAGCAGATCCTCCCAGTCCTCGGCTTCGAGACCGTCGCCGAGCGCCGCGAGATCGTCCCAACGCCGGCGCGACGCCAGCTCGACCCGCTTGAACATCGCGTTGCGGACCATGACCTTGAACGCGCGGGTGTTCGCCGACAACGGGCGAGGCGAGTCGGCACCGAACGCGATCTGTTGCTCGTCGCCTTCCACGCCGGGATGGGTGAGCGATTCCCACTCGTCGAGCAGCGACGAGTCGACCTGGCGGATGAGTTCGCCGAGCCATTCGATGATGTCCTCGAGGTCTTCCGTCCGCGCGGAGTCGGGCACCGTCTGCCGCAGGGCGCGGTAGGCGTCGGCGAGATAGCGCAGGACCAGCCCCTCGGAGCGGGCCAGGCCGTAGTGCGAGACCAGTTCGGTGAAGGTCATGCTGCGCTCGATCATGTCGCGCACCACCGACTTCGGGGACAGTGGGAACTCCGCGACCCAGGGATGCCCGCCCCGGTAGGTCTCGAAGGCCGGCTCGAGCAGCTCCACCAGCGGCTTGGGCCAGGTGATCTCCTCGAGCAGTTCCATGCGCTCGTCGTATTCGATGCCGTCGGCCTTCATCTGCCCGACCGCTTCACCCCGAGCGGCGTGCTGTTGCGCCATGAGGATCTGACGCGGATCGTCGAGCGTCGATTCGATCACCGACACCACGTCGAGGGCGTAGGTGGGGGAGTCGACGTCGAGCAGTTCGATGGCTGCCAGGGCGAACGGCGACAGCGGCTGGTTGAGCGCGAAGTCGCGTTGCAGATCGACGGTGAGCCGGGCCCTGCGCCCGAACTCGTCCGGCTGGTCGAGCTGCTGGACGACACCGGCCTGCAGCAACCCCCGGTACAGCGAGATCGCCTTGAGGATGTGCTTGCGCTGCGCCGGACGCGGTTCGTGGTTGTCCTCGAGCAGATGACGCATCGCGTCGAAGCAGTTGCCCGGTCGCGCAATGACGTTGAGGAGCAGCGAGTTGCTCACCGAGAACCGCGACTGCAGGGGCTCGGGCGACGCCGCGATCAGCTTGTCGAAAGTGCCCTCACCCCACGAGACGAACCCCTCGGGCGCCTTCTTGCGCTGCACCTTCCGTCGCTTCTTCGGATCGTCCCCGGCCTTCGCGAGCGCCCGCACGTTCTCGATCTCGTGCTCGGGTGCCTGCACGACGACCGTGCCCATCGTGTCGTACCCCGCGCGACCGGCGCGGCCGGCGATCTGGTGGAACTCGCGTGCCTTGAGCTGCCGGGTGCGGGTGCCGTCGAACTTCGTCAGACCGGTGAGCAACACGGTGCGGATCGGCACGTTGATGCCGACGCCGAGCGTGTCGGTGCCGCAGATGACCTTGAGCAGCCCGTCCTGTGCGAGCTTCTCGATCAGGCGCCGGTACTTCGGCAGCATGCCCGCGTGGTGCACGCCGATGCCGTGCCGGACGAGACGCGAGAGGGTCTTGCCGAAACCGGTCGAGAACCGGAAGTCGCCCAGTGCCGCGGCGATCGCCTCCTTCTCGGCCTTGGTGCACATGTTCACGCTGGTCAGTGCCTGGGCGCGCTCGAGAGCTGCGGCCTGGGTGAAGTGCACGACGTAGACGGGCGCCTGATGCGTCGTCACGAGTTCCTCGATGGCCTCACCGATGGGCGCCTGCGAATACGAGAACGTCAACGGCACCGGACGTTCGGAGCCCGAGACCTCGACCGTGGGCCGTCCGGTGCGCCGGGTCAGATCCTTCTGCAGGAACGTCACGTCGCCGAGCGTCGCCGACATGAGCAGGAACTGCGCGTGCGGCAACTCGATGAGCGGAACCTGCCATGCCCAGCCGCGATCGGGTTCGGAGTAGAAGTGGAACTCGTCCATCACGACCTGGCCGATGTCGGAATCCGGTCCTTCGCGCAGCGCGAGATTCGCAACGATCTCGGCCGTCGCGCAGATGATCGGGGCTCCGGAGTTCACCGACGCGTCGCCGGTCATCATGCCGACCTTGTCGGCACCGAAGACGTCGCACAGGGCGAAGAACTTCTCGCTCACGAGGGCCTTGATCGGGGCGGTGTAGAAGGTGCGCTTGCCCGTCGCCATGGCGAAGAAATGCGCACCGAGCGCGACCATCGACTTCCCGGAGCCGGTCGGCGTGGCGAGGATGACGTTGGATCCGGCGACCAGTTCCATGAGCGCTTCCTCCTGCGCCGGATAGAGTGTGATGCCCCGATCGGTCGTCCAGGTGGTGAACGCGTCGAACAACGCGTCGTCGTCGACGGGGTCGGGTATCAGATCCGGAAGCAGCACTTCTCCAGGCTAGTCGGAAGCGCGGGACTCGCCTGCGTGGGCCGTGCGGGGCCGGTCACGTGGCGCTGCGCTCGTCCGAACCCATCGCGCCCAGCACCGCCATCCGGGTCTCCGGGCCACCGGTGATCTGCGATTCGCTCACGCCCGACACGAGCAGCCTGCGCCAGCGGTCCAGATCGAACTCGAGGGGGGAGGTGCTCTCCATGAAGCTCTCGACCACCCGCAGGAAGCGGAGCGGATCGTCGCGGAACGGGAAATGACCGGCGCCCCGGAAGATCTCGAGACGGGAGCCGGGCATGGCCGAATGGGCGAGATAGGCGTGGGCGATCGGGATGACGCCGTCGTGGTCGCCCCAGATGAGCTGGACGGGAAGGTTCTCCGTCAGGTAGCAGCGGTCGAGCATCGTGACCACCTGACCGCGCCAGTCGACCACGGCACGCAGCGTGCGCAGATACGCCTCGGAGGCCGGGGGATCCGGAAGGTTCCCCAGTACACGCACCAGATCCGAGGTGTCGTGCAGCATCGCGCCCGGCCGCAGCGGCGACGCATTGATCCGGTTCAGCACGGCGCCGGCCGCCCGCAGGATCGGCATCGCCCCCGGCAGTCGCAGGACCCTCAGCGCTTCGCTGACGATCGGCACCGAGATCAGGCGCAGGGCGGGATGAACATCCTTGGTGACACCGCCCGACGCGACGAGCACCAGGCGGTCGACCATGTGGGGGAACTGGTAGGCGAACTGCATCGCCACCCCACCACCGAGGGAGTGGCCGATCACCGTGACGGACTCGATCCCCAGGACCGACAGCAGGTCGCGCATGCCGTTCGCGTAGGCGGCCACCGAGTAGTCGGCGCGCGGCTTGTCGGAGCGGCCGTGCCCGAGCAGATCGGGGGCGATCACGGTGTACTTCTCCGCCAGGTGTGGAATGACGTCCTGCCAGGTCGACGAGTCGTCACCGATACCGTGCACGAGCAACAGGGCAGGACCGCCTCCGGCCATGCGGAACGCGCGTCGGTAACCGTGGATCGTGCGGAACACCATGCGGGGTTCGTTGTCCGGAACCGGGCGAAGTGTCCGGGCGCGCGGTGGAACCATGAGCGTCTCCTGCGACGTCGGTGATCGCGTGGTGGTAGCCGGGTTGTCCGGGCTGTCGCCGATACCGGACACAACTACCACTGTGGCATGTCGCCGAAGCGTACCGCCTGTATGTGACGTCGACAACGACGATTGTGACGATCATGAAACATCCGGCGGACCCGTCGTGGGGTCAACGCGTCGCGGAATCGTCTCCGTCGTCCGAATCGGGCTCATCCGCCCCGCCGTCGCCCTCCACGTCACGCAGATCGGGGAGATCGTCACCGGCATCGGCGCCGCGCCGATCGTATTCGGCGAGGAACCGCTCGAACTCCGCTCCGATCTCCTCACCCGTCGGCAGACTCTCGTCGGTCGGCAGGGGAGAGGTCTGCTGCTCCTGTGCGGCCACATAGCTGTCGTACTGCCGCTCGAGCGCGTGCACCACCCCGAGGACCTCGGCGTTGTCCTCGATGTGCTCGTCGATCTGCTCGCGCACCCGCGCGGCGGCCTCACCGAGCGCTTGCACCGGCAGTTCGAGACCCCCGACCTCGGCGACATTCGTCAGCAGCGTCTCGGCAGCCGCGGGATAGTCCGTCTGCGCCAGGTAATGCGGCACGTGTACCGAGAACCCCACGGACTCGTGCCCGTGCTGACCCATCCGGTATTCGAGCAGGGACGACACCCCGGCGGGCACCTGCAGTTCGCCCGACCAGCGGTGGTGCCCGGCGATGAGATCCTTGTTCGTCGAATGCGCGGTGACCGCCAGCGGCCGCGTGTGGGGGATCGCCATCGGGATCGCGTTGAGCCCGATGGTCCGCCGCACCCCGAACTGCTCCGCGAGCAACCGGACCGCAGTGATGAAGCGTTCCCACCTCAGGTCGGGTTCGGCACCCGCCAGCAGCAGGAACGGGGTGCCTGCCTCGTCGATGAGCGCGTACAGGTTCAGCTCGGGTTCCGCGTAGTCGGAGAAGTGATCGGCCTTGAAGGTCATGAGCGGGCGCCGCGACCGGTAGTCGATCAGTTCGTCGACGGCGAACGACGCGACGAGTTCGGTCTCCAGATTCTCGCGCAGGTGGGTGGTCGCCAGACGCACCGCGTGTCCGGCATCGGCGAACCCTTCGAGGCCGTGCACGAGCACCGGCCCCTCACCGTCCGATGACGTGAGCTGCGGAGCCGGGAACTCCAGCTCGTACATGCGGGACTGCTCGTCCATCTGCGAACCACTCCGATCACACTTCGTCTCGGCTCTCCGCCGGGGTCACCCGACGTGGCATGGTGGTGTTCGAGTCTAATTGACGCCACGACGACCGATTCCGGGGCGCACACCCTGCCCGACGTCGACGACCGAGGGAGGTTCGGGTGACCCGACGCGAAGTTCGTCCGAGGCGCCGCGCAGCGGTCGCCCGGACCGTGATGCTGGCCGCGTGCCTGGTGTTCGTACCGGCCTGTTCCGAGACCGTCGCCGGCGATCCCGGTCCGGAACCGGCAGCCCTGACAGGGACGGCGCCCGCGCCGGGGACCGTCCGCGCCCCGGGCGAGCTGGTGCTGCCACCGGAACGATTCCCCGCGCCGTACCTCGCGGTGGTCCTTCCGCCGGAAGCGGTGGCACAGGCGGCACCGGACCTGACCGGGATCCAGCCCGGTTCGAAGGTCGATCCGGGCGGATGTCTGCCACCCACCCAGGATTACGGTCCGGGCACCACAGCCATGGTGGTGGGTACCGACAACGCGAGTCGCGCGACGATCAGCGTCGAGGTCGCCCGGTCCGCCCCCTCCCTGAGCGAGTACCGGACCCATCTGACCGAGTGCTCACGGGTGGACGCGACCGTGCGGGGAGTCACCTCGACCGTCGCGACCGTCCTGGACGACGATCCCGCCGCGCCCGTCGACGGCGCCGAGACCCTGGCCCTGAGCCGCACGGTCGATTCCGGCAGGGGATCGGGCGGCATGACGCAGTCGATGGCCACGCGCATCGCCCAGCTCGGGGATGTGCGCGTAACGGTCACCTACATGTCGTTCGACTCGGCCCGGTCCGACACCGCGAGTCTCGACCGTGTGTTCCGGGACGCCGTCGAGTTCGCTGCCCGGCCCTGACGGCCGCCCCGCACCCCCGTCGGCCCTGACGGCCGGCCCCGCACCCTAGCAGCGCACGGCGACGGGATCGGCCGGTGGACGCCGGAGACCCCCGTCGGCCGCGGAAGTTGTCCACAGCCGGCCGCTTCATCCCCAGCAGGCCGCGGATCGCCCTCGTGGGCGGCTCTCCGCTCGGACCCGTAGGCCACGGTCCGAGCATGACAACTTCCACGCCCTCGTCCTCGCATCCCCTCCGGCTCACCGACGTCGGTGACGTGATCGCGGCCCTGCCCGCGCTGATGGGATTCCCGCCGGCCCGCTCGATCGTCGTGATGTGCCTGACCCCGACCGGGGACGCCCCGACCCGCCCGAACGGGAAGGTCGCGACCATCGGTGCCGTGATGCGACACGACCTCGTCCTGCCCGGGGCCGGGGAACCCGTTCCCGAACTCATGCGCGCGGCGTTCCGGCGTTTCTGCGCCGTCTGTGCCCGTGAGGGTGCGGAATCCGTGGTCGCAGTCCTCGTGGACGACGAGCTCACCGACCGGCACGACCCGGCCGTCGCCGAGGTGTGCCGGCTCGTCGACGATTTCGCGGATCACCTCGACGCCGTCGGAATCGATCTGGCAGGTGTGTACGCGCTACCCGAGATATCCGGCGGGGCAACCTGGTTCGTGCCCGGCCAGGACATCGTCGGCGCTGTGGCCGACCCCGGATCCTCGGTGGTCGCGGCCGCGCGGGTGTTCGAGGGCAGCCCGATCCGGGGCTCCCGCAACGAACTCGAAGCGCTGCTCGCCCCGTACCCGCCGGCGGTGCGGCAGGAAGTTGCGCGCTGCATCGACGAGGTCGTCGAGACCCGCGACCGCGAGTACGAGCGTTGTGCCCGCGAAGGTGGCGGCGAACGTGCCGACCGCGTCGAACTGCAGGCCGTGCTCGCGCACGTCGAGGCGTACGCCGCCGGAACGGATCCGAGTGCGTCGGACGTCGCAGAACTTGCGGTGCTGCTCGCGAATCGCACGGTGCGGGACGCCGCGATGGGGCTCGCGACCGGTCCGCTCGCACGCGCGGCGGAGCGGCTGTGGAGCGAACTCGCACGCGCACTGCCGGATCCCGAACGGGCGGACGCCGCGGCACTCGTCGGCTTCGGTGCCTACGTGCGCGGCGACGGGCCGCTCGCCGGGGTCGCGCTCACTGCTGCCCTCGAATCCGACCCCCGCCACAGGCTTTCGGATCTGCTGGACCAGGCGTTGCAGGCGGGGCTGCGGCCCGATGCGATCCGCGGCCTCGCCGAGACAGGCCACGAGATCGCCATGAGATTGGGACTCGGGCTGCCGCGCGACGACGAGTCGTCCTGACGGCTATCGCGCACGCGGTTCACACCGCGCAGCGCTCAGCCGCGCCGAACGGCGTGCAGTCGGTCGCCGAGGGACCGGGTGAACTCCCACGCGTCGGAGACGATCTCGTCGAGATCGGTGTGCTGAGGGTTCCACCCGAGTTCGGACATCGCGCGGCTGCTGGAGGCGATGAGAACGGCCGGATCACCGGCGCGGCGCGGTGCGTCGACCGCTGCGATCGAAAGTCCCGTGACCCGCTCGCAGGCCGAGACGACCTCGCGGACGGTGAAACCTTCTCCGCTGCCGAGGTTGTAGATGCCGTGCCGGCCGGGTTCGGACTTCGTCAATGCCAGCACGTGGGCGTCGGCGAGATCCTTGACGTGGATGTAGTCGCGCACCGCGGTGCCGTCCTTGGTCGGCCAGTCGGTGCCGAACACGGAGATGCGATCGCGGACACCGAGAGCGACCTGCAGCACCAGCGGAATCAGATGCGTCTCGACGACCCGGTTCTCGCCGGCGCCGCCGTAGGCGCCGGCGACGTTGAAGTACCGCAGGCTCGTCGCGGCGAGACCGTGCGCGTGCGCGTAGGACGAGATCGCGTGATCGATGGCGAGCTTCGACGCCCCGTACGGGTTGGTGGGACGGGTGGGCGCGTCCTCGGTGATCGGCACGCTCTCGGGCTCGCCGTAGGTCGCGGCGGTCGAGGAGAAGACCAGTCGCGGCGTACCCGAGCGGCGGATGGCCTCGAGCAGGGCGAGGGTGGTCACCACGTTGCCCTGCCAGTACTTCTCGGGGCACTCCACCGACTCGCCGACCAGTGATTGCGCTCCGAAGTGGAGGACGCCGTCGAAGCGGGGACCGGGTCCGGAGAGCAGATCGTCGGCGACGGCCGCGATGTCGCCCTCGACGAACTCGGCGCCCGCCGGTACCGCTTCGGCATTCCCGGTGGACAGATCGTCGACGACCACGACGTCGTGGCCCTGTTCGAGCAGCACGGTCGTGCACACGCTGCCCACATAGCCGGCGCCGCCGGTCACCAGAAGTCTCACGCTGTACATCCCCTTTTCGCATGCCCGTACCGGACATGCGAAAAGGGGTCTGTGTCAGACCTGCTTCACCTGCACGGCATGGGCCATCTCGTCGGAAAGCTCGAAGCTGTCGTGACCGGCCACGGTGATGGACACCGAGCCCGGTCGCGTCTCGACTGTAACCCGCGCGTCCGGGACGACACCGGCCTCACGCAGCCGGGCGATGACCTCCGGATCGGACTGGACGTACTCGGCGAGCCGCCGCACCACGACGGCGGTCGGCTTGCCGTGGGGGATCTCCGTCAGCCGCACCAGCTTCTCGTCGAGGGCCGCCGTACGGTCGAGACCCAGCTGCGCCAGCCCCGGGATCGGGTTGCCGTAGGGCGAGGTGGTCGGGTTGTTGAGCACCTCGACGAGGCGGCGTTCGACCTCCTCGCTCATCACGTGCTCCCAACGGCACGCCTCGGCATGCACGTTCTCCCAGTCGAGACCGATCACGTCCACGAGAAGCCGTTCCGCGAGCCGGTGCTTGCGCATCACGGATACCGCGAGATCGCGGCCCTTCTCGGTGAGCTGCAGGTGCCGGTCGCCGGCGACACGGAGCAGGCCGTCGCGTTCCATGCGGGCCACGGTCTGGCTGACCGTCGGTCCGCTCTGCTCGAGGCGTTCGGCGATGCGCGCGCGCAGCGGCACCACGCCTTCCTCTTCCAAGTCGTAGATGGTCCGGAGATACATCTCCGTTGTATCGACCAGGTCCTTCACTCTCACACCCCTTCGTCCGGGCCGATTCTAACCGTGCGAACAGGACGGTGGGGGCGCGCTCCGAGGCTCGCATGTCCGTGGGCGGCGCAGTAGCGTCTGTGTCCATGACCACGAGCTCCACCGCGGCGGGCGGTACGACACAGCTGAGCGGCGATCGGATAGTGGTGTGGAGCCCCGACTACCTCGACTACCGGTGGGGTCCGACGCATCCGATGAACCCCACGCGTCTCGATCTCACGATGGCGCTGTCCCGCAGTCTCGGTCTCCTCGAAGGCGTCGAGACGGTCCGTCCGTCCCCTGCGGACGACACCGATCTGTTGCGCATCCACACCGCGTCCTACGTCGACGCAGTCAAGCGCGCGGGTTCCGCCCCGGAGGGAGCGGCACCTCCGGCCGACGCCCCGCACGGTCTCGGAACCGAGGACAACCCGATCTTCCCCCGCATGCACGAGGCCAGCGCGACCCTCGCCGGAGGCACGCTGGCGGCCGCGCGCGAGATCGCGAGCGGCCGGGCCCGGCGCGCGGTGAGCATCGGTGGCGGCATGCACCATGCGATGGCCGACTGGGCCGCCGGATTCTGCGTCTACAACGATGCCGCCATCGCGATCTCGTGGTTGCTCGACCACGGCTACGACCGCATCGCCTACATCGACGTCGACGCCCACCACGGTGACGGCGTGCAGCACGCATTCCTCGGCGACCCCCGGGTCCTCACCATCTCGCTGCACCAGCATCCCGCGACCCTGTGGCCCAACACCGGATGGTCCAGCGAGGTCGGCGCAGGCCCGGCCGAGGGCACCGCGATCAACCTTCCCGTCCTGCCGGGCACCGTGGACGCGTTGTGGTTGCGCGCCTTCCACGCCGTCGTGCCGGGTGCTGTCGCGGCGTTCCGCCCGCAGATCCTCATCAGTCAGTGCGGAGCCGACAGCCACCGCGAGGATCCGCTCGCCGACCTCTCGCTCACCGTCGACGGTCAACGCGCGTCGTATCTCGCGATGCGGGATCTCGCCGATCGCTACTGCGAAGGCCGCTGGCTCGCCGTCGGCGGTGGCGGGTACGGCCTCGTGCGGGTGGTTCCTCGCGCATGGACGCACCTGATCGCGGCGGCGCTGGACCGCGAGATCGACCCGAGCACGCCGATCCCGGCGGACTGGAGCGAACGCGTCGGCGCTCTCGCTCCCGGCGTCGAACTGCCCACCGGCATGGGGGAGGACTCCGACGTCTCGTATATGCCGTGGGACGGTCCCGGAGGCACCCCGGAAACGGGCATCGCATCTCTGGACCGTGCGCTGACCCGCGTCGATTCCGCGATCATCGCCACGAGGCGGGCGGCGTTCCCGCTGCTCGGCCTGGACCCGGAGGATCCGCGTGACTGATCAGCAGAATCCCGCGGCGGGATCGAGCACCGATCCCGCGAAGTCTGTCGCGACGGCGAGAGAGACCGACCCGGCTCGCGAACGCGCCCTCGCCCGGGCACGCGCCTATCCGCGGCACTGGGTCGCCGACGTGCTGGCCTCGGACGGCGGCGTCGTGCACCTGCGGCCGATCGTCCCCGAGGACGCCGAGGGGATCGTCGCCTTCCACAGCAAACTCTCCGAACGCACCCGCTATCTGCGGTATTTCGGTCCGTACCCGACCATCTCGAAGAAGGACCTGTTCAACTTCACGGTCGTCGACCACCGCTCCCGAGTGGCGTTCGTCGCGGTGCTCGGCGACGAGATCATCGCCGTCGGCCGATACGAAGGACTGTCGAACGAAGGCGACGGACTTTCCGCGGAGGTGGCCTTCACCGTCGCCGACGCCCACCAGGGACGCGGCCTCGGCCCGATCCTGCTCGAACATCTCGCCGGCGCGGCCGCCGAGAACGGACTGCACACCTTCGTCGCCGAGGTCCTCGCCGAGAACCGGCACATGATCACCGTCTTTCGGGAGGCCGGCTACCAGGTCAGCCGCAGCTTCGAAGGGGGAGTGGTCCGCCTCGAGTTCGCGATCGACCCGACCGAGGCACTCGTGTCGGTGCGCAACGCCCGCGAACGCGCCGCCGAGGCGCGCAGCGTGCGCAACATCCTGAGCCCCGCCAGCGTCGCTGTCATCGGCGCCTCCACCGACAGCCGCAAGGTGGGCAACGCCGTGCTGGTGAACATGCTGCGCAGCGGATTCACCGGACCGGTCTACCCGGTCAACGCCGAGAACCGGTCGGTCCGGGGTGTCCGCGCGTACCCCACCGTCCGCGACATCCCGGACGAGATCGACCTCGCCATCGCCGCCGTGCCGGCCGAATCCATCGACTCGGTGCTCGACGACTGTCTCGCGAAGGGCGTCAAGGCGCTGCTCGTCGTGTCGTCGGGTTTCGGTGAGACCGGACCGGAGGGCCGCGACGCCGAGCGCCGCCTCGCCCTCGCCGCACGGTCGCACGGCATGCGGCTCATCGGCCCGAACGCACTCGGGGTGGCCAACAACGACCCGGCGATCCGCCTCAACGCGACTCTCGCGCCCGTGCTCCCGGCCGCCGGCAACGTGGGCTTCTTCTGCCAGTCCGGTGCGCTCGGCATCGCGATTCTGGACGAGGCGGCCAAGACCGGGGTCGGACTGTCGTCCTTCGTCTCGGCGGGCAACCGCGCCGACCTGTCGGGCAACGACCTGCTGCAGTACTGGGACACCGACCCCGCGACCGAGGTGGTGCTGCTCTACCTCGAGAGTTTCGGGAATCCACGCAAGTTCTCGCGCATCGCCCGCCGGGTGGCGCGCAGCAAACCGATCGTCGCGGTCAAGAGCGGCCGGCACGCGGTTCCGCCCGCACTCGCCGCGCGGACCGGCGAGATGGACGACACCATCGTGCGCTACCTGTTCGAGCAGGCGGGCGTGGTGCAGGTCGAGTCGATCGGCCAGCTCTTCGACTCGGCACTGCTGTTCGGCTATCAGCCGTTGCCGGCAGGACCGCGGGTCGCGGTGGTGGGCAACTCCACCGCTCTCGGAGTGCTCGCCGTCGATGCCGCACGCGGACAGGGACTGCAGGCCCCGGACGCGGTGGATCTCGGCGCGCAGGCGTCACCGGAGGAGTTCGCCGAGGCGGTCGCGCGGGCACTCGAATCATCCGACGTCGACTCGGTGATCGCGGTCTTCGTCCCGCCGGTCGCCGTCGACGTCCAGCCCTACGCCCAGGCCCTGCGCGACGCCGTGGCCGGGTCGGAGAAGCCCGTGGTGACCACCTTCCTGGCAACCGAGGGCATCCCCGACGTTCTGGCCGTGCGCGGACCGGACGGCAGTCCGACCCGTGGATCCGTGCCGTCCTATCCCGGTCCGGAACGGGCTGCGCTGGCGCTGGGACGGGCGTGGCGGTATGCGAAGTGGCGGAGCCGGCCGCCCTCGCAGGTCGTGCGGCCGGCCGGAATCGATCCCGAACGCGCCCGTGCGCTCGTGGACGGCTGGCTCGGGACGACACCCGAAGGCCGGTACCTGTCGGACACCGAAGCGGCCCTGCTGCTGTCCTGCTACGGCGTGGAGGTCGCGGACTTCCGTGCGGTGACCACCGAGGACGAGGCGGTGGCGGCGGCGGAGGAGATCGGATTCCCGGTGGCGGTCAAGGCCACCGGCGCGCAGTGGCGGCACCGGCCGGACCTGAGCGGTGTCCGGCTCGATCTCGTGGACGCCGACTCGGTGCGGATCGCGTACTGCGACCTGGCCGCAGTGTCGGGGGAGCCGTTGATGCACGTGCAACGTATGGCACACAAGGGCATCGGCTGCGCGATCCGTGTGCAGGACGACCCGTCCTTCGGTTCGCTGATCTCCTTCGGTCTCGCCGGTGTGATCTCCGACCTGCTCGGCGACCGCGCCTATCGTGTGCTTCCTCTCACGGAGGACGAGGCGGTCGAGTTGATCGATGCGCCGAAGGCCGCCCCGCTGCTCTCGGGTTACCGGAACGCGGCACCGGTGAACAAGCCGGCGCTGGTCGATTTCGTCCAGCGGATCTCGGCACTCGCCGACGACCTCCCCGAGGTGCGCGAGCTGGTGTGCGAGCCGGTGCTGGCCTCGGTGGTGGGGGCCGAGCTCACCGACGCGCATGTGCGGATCGGGCCCGAACCGCATCCGCTCGACCTCGGACCGCGCCGGCTGCGCTGACGGGAGCCGGACGGGACGACTCGTCGGACACGATCCCGGACAGCAACGATCCCCGAGAACCCAGCCCGGTTCTCGGGGATCGGATACCGCTGACGCGCCCGGTCAGCTGGCGTAGGCGCGAAGGCGCTCGGCGCGATCTCCTTCGCGGAGCTTGGACATCACCTCGCGCTCGATCTGGCGGACACGCTCACGGGAGAGCCCGAAGAGCTTGCCGATCTGATCGAGGGTGCGCGGCTGACCGTCGTCGAGGCCGTAGCGCAAGCGGATGACCTGCTGTTCGCGCTCGTCGAGCGTCGCGAGGACGCTGCGGACGTCGCTGTGCAGGAGGCCGGCGATGACGGCGGTCTCGGCGGATGTCGCCTCGGCATCCTCGATGAAGTCGCCCAGCGGGGCCTCCTCGTCGTTGCCGACGGGCATGTCGAGGCTCACCGGGTCGCGGCTGTGATCGAGCAGATCGGCGATCTTCTCGACGGGGATGCCGGACTCGTCGGCAAGTTCCTCGTCGGTCGCCTCGCGGCCGAGCTGCTGATGCAGTTCGCGCTTGATGCGGGCGAGCTTGTTGACCTGTTCGACCAGGTGGACGGGGAGCCGGATCGTGCGGCTCTGGTCGGCCATGCCGCGGGTGATGGCCTGACGGATCCACCACGTCGCGTAGGTCGAGAACTTGAAGCCCTTCGCGTAGTCGAACTTCTCCATCGCACGGATCAGGCCGAGGTTGCCCTCCTGGATGAGGTCCAGCAGGGGCATTCCGCGTCCGGTGTAGCGCTTCGCCAGCGAGACGACGAGACGCAGGTTGGCCTCGAGCAGGTGGCTGCGGGCGGCCTGTCCTTCACGGACGATGACCGCGAGGTCGCGCTTCTTCGCGGCGGACAGGCGCTTCTTCGTCTCGAGCAGGTGCTTGGCATACAGGCCGGCCTCGATCCGCTTTGCCAGTTCCACCTCGTCGGCTGCGGTGAGCAGAGCGGTCCGTCCGATGCCGTTCAGGTAGACGCGAACGAGATCGGCGGCGGGGCTCTGACCGTCGAGGTCGGAATCGAAGCGAGCGGTGGTTTCGGGGCGTGCCATGACGTGCCTCCTCATCGGTGGTGTCTCACAGGGTTCAACGAGCGGCGAAGCCGTGGAGTTCCCGTCGGTCTTCGAATACCACCGCGCTGACCTGCACTAACCCGGTGAGCTCCTGAGAAGTTGCTGAGAGAACCGAAGGGTGGAACCTCAGACGCACCCCGGCGAGCGTCAGGCGGGCTCGATCAGCCCGTGACGCACGAGCCCGTGCACGAGACCCACCGCCCGGGTGAGCAGATCGTCCTCGTCCTCACCGTGCGCGGCCGCGAGCAGCGACACGAGATCCCCGAGGGGCAGGCCGTCGGCGCGCATCCCTCCGAGCAGGGCGGCAGCGAGATCGTCCACCTCGTGCTGCCAGGCCGGACCTCCGCCGCGGTGCACCCGCGCGACCACCTGTTCCCAGCCCTCCGCGCCGGGCAGGTGCACCCGCTCGAGCGCCGTGTCGGGGCGTACCACGAACCGGGCGTCCGGAACCTCGTGCGTACGCAGCCAGTCGAGGCGGCGGAAGTAGTCGATCGCCTCGTCGCCCAGGGCATCGGTGAAGGCGTGCCGCAGATCCTCGGCCATCACGTCGGACGGCAGATCGGTGCGACGCAGGTAGACGAATCCGAACCCGACTCCTTCGACACCGTGCTCGGCGAAGTGGTCGAGCCACTGCTCGGCACGCACCGCGACCTCCGGCTCGCGCTGGTCGGCGTCACCGTCCCTCAGCCACGTGCCGACGTACAGGGCGGGATCGGCGACGTCGCGCTGCACGATCCAGGCGTCCACGCCCTGCGACGGCAACCACGACGCGACCCGGGTCCGCCAGTCCTCACCCTCGACGTGCACCCACGAGGCGAGCATCGCGGCGGTCCCGCCGGGATTCAGGTGCTCGGCCGCCTGCGAGATCATGAGCCTGCTGGCACCGTCGAGGTCGAGACCGGAGTCGCGGTAGCTGTGCTCGACACGTCCCGCGCTCACCACGAACGGCGGATTCGCGACGATCCGATCGAAGGTGCGGCCGGCGACCGGATCGAACCAGGAGCCCTCGAGAAGATCGAGGTCGATCCCGTTGAGCGCCGCGCTCGCGGCGGCCAGGGCCAGGCACCGGGGATTGATGTCGGTCGCGGTGACCTTCTCCGCGTGGTCCGCGGCCCGGATCGCCTGCACTCCGCAGCCGGTACCCAGGTCGAGCACCGTGCCGACCCGATCGCTGGGGGTCGCCTGCAACAACGACAGAGAGGCCTGCCCGACGCCGAGAACGTGATCGGGACGGGTCGGGACGGGCCGGATCGAACCGTCGAGATCCGACAACACCCAGCGACTTCCGGTACCGGCGTCGAGGGGTCTCAGATCGAGTGCGGCGCGCAGGCCGTCGCCGTCGCGTTCGAGCAGGCCCGCTCGTACGGCCTGCTCCGGCGTCACCGGTTCGAGAGCGTGCGCCACCTCCGTCTCGGCGCAGGTGTCCTGGAGGAGGAACAGCCGGACGAGCACGCCGAGATCACCGGCGCTCCGCGCGACGCGCCGGGCGGGGACAGGTTCGCTGCGCCCGAGTGCGGCGTGCGCCTCGGGGCCGAGCAGATCCCGCACGGTGTCGAGGTCGTAGCGGCACCGGATCAATGCGGTGCGAAGAGCCGGGCAGAGAGACAGGAGAAGGTCGCGGTCCACCACGACATTCTCGCAAGCTCCCCGCTCGCTCTCTCCGTCAGCCGTCGATCACGCGGTGGGTCGACGCCTCGATCGCCGGAGCGTCCTCGAAGCGACCGTCCCAGCGACTCGGTTCGTCCTTCCGGCGCGGCGGCCGGTCGTTGGCGATGAGAACCGCGATCCACGGCAACGGAATCGACACCCCGATGATCGCCATCGAAATCCAGGGATTCTCCCAGATGCCGTACGCGATCGCCGCCAGGAGCAGTGCCGGTATGCGGAACGACATGATCGTGAGGTACTTGCGAACCCGTGCTCGGTGCTGATCCTCGAGCGACGTCTCCGCCGCTGTGATCAGAACCGGGTTGTCGGGCGATCCGTTCTCGGGGGATCCGCCGAAACCGTGAGTTCTCGCCATGTCTTCCACCTTCCCACGACGAACCGTCGCACGCACATACGCATCCGGCCTCTCCGTGCGGCATCATGGACACGTGAGCACGGATATCAAGGAACGGCCGGATACCACCACCGACGAGACGACCGACGACGACACCCCCAAGTTCTTCCATTACGTGAAGAAGAACAAGATCGCCGAGAGTGCGGTAATGGGTACCCACGTGGTTGCGCTGTGCGGTGAGGTCTTTCCGGTGACCCGGTCGCCGAAGCCCGGCTCGCCGGTGTGCCCCGAATGCAAGAAAGTCTACGACGGTTTGCGCAAGGGCGACTGAGGCACCGGGTGGAACGGCTCGTCGTCCACCGTGGCGTCGGGTGATCCCGGCGAGAGCCTCTCTCCCGGCGGAAGATCGGTCTCGGCCGGGGGAACTTCGCATCCCCCGGCCTTGTCGTCGTGGGATGCCTTGTCGTCGTGGCCGGAAGGGTCGTCGTGGGATGCCGGCCCCGACTCGGCAGGTCTCCCGTCGATCGGCCACGACTCGGGTTCGCGTTCCCCGGGCCGGATCAGGTCGGACAGCCGGATCGTGGTGGTGCCCGTCAGTCGGCGGGTGAGGTTCGTCACGGGCCCACTGTCCGGCGACGGCTCGCGCGCCGCCTGCTCCGCCAGCCATACCCGCCACTGCTCCAGACGCGTGGCGCGTGCGGGCCAGAACTGCTGCACCGTGGCGTTGAACTCGGCTCCGAGGACCACCGCGAAACCCAGGAAGAACGTGAACAGCAGAAAGGCGATCGGAGCGGCGAGCGCCCCGTAGGTGTAGCCCGTAGCGGCGATCCACGTCAGATACCACCGCAGGATCACGCTGGAAGTGAGGAAGAACACGCCCGCCAGCACCGCCCCGCCGAGCAGTCGGTGCCACGGCAGCGACTTGGGCAGCGCCACCTTGTACAGGGTCGTCAGGCCGATCAGCAGCAGCAGACCCACGGCGGGGAAATAGAAGGTGTCGATGATCTGCGAACCCAGATCGAACCACGCATCGGGAAGCAGCCGGCCGATCAGCGTGGGTCCGAGCGCGACGAGCGGCAGCGTGAAGACCGCGAGGATCAGGAAGACCACGTAGAGCAGCAGACCGAAGATCCGCTGCCACACCGGATGGCGGTGGTCCTGCTGATGGTGCGCTTCGACGATCGAGTCCACGAACGTCGAGATCGCCGACGAGCCGGCCCACAGCGACAGCACGAAGCCGAGCGACATCAGGTCGGCGCGTCCGCGGCCGAGGACGTCCGCGACGGTGGGTTCGATGATCTGGTCGACCACGCTGTCGCTGAAGACCGAGCGGAGGAAGGTGACGGTCTTGGACGTGATGATCTCGACCGTGTCCGGACCGAACCAGCCGCCCACGTACCCCAGGCTGCCGAGCAGACCGAGCACCAGCGGTGGCAGCGACAGGGTCTGCCAGAAAGCCGCGGTCGCGGCCTTGCTGAAGATCGAATGGTCCCATGCCGAGGACATGGTGTGTGTGACCACCTCCCACCCTTTACCCACCGCGTGCCGTATGCGGCCGCGGGGTGCCTGTGCGTGGGGTCGTGGTGTGTCGTTCATCTACTTCCAGAATTCCTGATGACACGCTCGCGTGCGCGCTCAGGCAGGTGAGGGTGCATCGAATTCTGCCACGCAGCCCTCGTCGGACCCGCCGACGCCGCGGCTTCGGCGGGTCCGCGACGTCCGAGACGATAGGCTGCATGACGGTCGGGACCCGGACGAGTGCGGTGGGACCGGCCCGAGCGAAGCGGACAAGGAGCACGAGAAACCGGTGAGCACCGAAACCGTCGGACAAGCTACGACCTCCGCCCCTGTGGCCCAGCTGCGCGCCTGGCAGCGCCGCGCCCTCACCAAGTACCTCGCGACGAAACCGCGCGACTTCCTCGCGGTCGCCACCCCCGGCGCCGGTAAGACGACCTTCGCCCTGCGGGTGGCGTCGGAGCTGCTGCGCGACCGGACGGTCGACCAGATCACCGTCGTCGCCCCCACCGAGCACCTCAAGCACCAGTGGGCGGGCGCGGCGGCCCGGATCGGCATCGCCCTGGACTCGAACTTCACGAATTCGACCGGGCAGACGTCGAGCGACTATCAGGGCGTCGTGGTCACCTACGCGCAGATCGCCTCGCACCCGTTCAAGCACCGCGTACGCACGGAGGCGCGCCGCACCCTCGTGATCCTCGACGAGATCCACCACGGCGGCGACGCGAAGAGCTGGGGTGAGGGCATCCTCGAGGCGTTCGGCGACGCGACCCGCCGTCTGGCGCTGACCGGTACGCCCTTCCGCAGCGACGACAGCGCGATCCCGTTCGTGACCTACGAGCCGAACGGAGACGGTCTGCTGCAGTCCAAGGCGGACCATGCCTACGGCTATGCCGACGCCCTCGCAGACGGCGTCGTGCGGCCCGTCGTGTTCCTCGCGTACTCGGGTGAGGCACGCTGGCGCACGAGCGCGGGGGAGGAGTTCACGGCCCGTCTGGGTGAGCCACTCAGCGCCGAGCAGACGGCCCGGGCATGGCGGACCGCCCTCGATCCCGAGGGCGACTGGATTCCTGCGGTGCTGGGCGCGGCGAACACCCGTCTGCAGCAGCTGCGTGCCGGCGGGATGCCGGACGCCGGCGGCCTCGTGATCGCGACCGACCAGACCACGGCCCGGGCCTACGCGAGGATCCTCGAGGCGGTGACCGGCGAGATGCCCACCGTCGTGCTCTCGGACGACCCCACGGCGTCCGAGCGGATCTCACAGTTCAGCGAGGGCAACCAGCGGTGGATGGTCGCCGTGCGCATGGTGTCCGAAGGCGTCGACGTTCCGCGACTCGCGGTCGGCGTGTACGCGACCAGCGCCTCGACCCCGTTGTTCTTCGCGCAGGCTATCGGCCGCTTCGTGCGGTCGCGGCGCACGGGGGAGACCGCCAGCGTCTTCCTGCCGTCCGTGCCGGTGCTGCTCGAACTCGCCAGCCAGCTCGAGGCGCAACGCGACCACGTGCTCGGCAAGCCGCACCGGGTCAAGGAAGGCTTCGACGACGAGCTGCTCGCCGACGCGAACCGGCGTAAGGACGAGCCCGGCGAGGACGAGAAGGCCTTCCATTCGCTCGGTGCGGACGCCGAACTCGACCAGGTCATCTACGACGGATCCTCGTTCGGCACCGCCACATTCGCCGGTTCCGACGAGGAAGCCGATTATCTGGGGCTTCCGGGTCTGCTGGACGCCGACCAGATGCGGGCGCTGCTGCGTCAGCGTCAGGAACAGCAGCTGAACAAGCCGAAGGCCGAGCCTGCGCCCACCCCGCCGCCCCAGGTCACCGAGCGCGTCGAGACCGCAGACACCCTGGCGCAGCTGCGCCGCGAACTCAATTCCCTCGTCGCGGTCGTGCACCATCGGACCAGGAAGCCACACGGGGTGATCCACGGTGAGTTGCGTCGCCAGTGCGGTGGTCCGCCGACGGCGATGGCGACCGCCGAGCAGCTGCGCGACCGCATCGCCATCCTGCGGAGCTGGTGAGCCCCACACCGAGCCCCCGGCGACGAGAACGGGCGACCACCTCGAGGTGGTCGCCCGTTCATTCGGTCGGGTCTCGGAACCGACGGTTCGTTCGTGTGACAGAACGTCGGTTCCGGACGGCGGATTCACACGGTGGCGTCGGACTCGCTCACGATCGTCGCTCCGAGTTCACGGAGACGGTCGGTGTGCTCGTTGGCGTGGTGCCCGCAGAACAACAGTTCTCCGCCGGTGGGAAGGACGGCGCGGACACGAGCGGCAGCATTGCACCGATCGCAGCGATCTGCAGCGGTCAACTTCGGGCTGGTCAACGTACCGGGCATGACTCCTCCAAACTGGCCACCGCTCATATCGGGTGCCGGGGTCTGGTCCGCCGCACCGGCCGGCGCGGTGGATCTACTCTGACAGACGATTTGTGTTCACGTGTTGTTCCCTTGGGTGCCCAATCGTGGCGCGTTTCACGCATCGAGCAGCGAAAACGCTGCGACATGCCGGTTTTCCGTGCAGGTGTTCGCTCACAGCGCAGAGGGCGGGACGCTGCGGACGCCTCGGATCGGCTTTCCGACGCACAATGACGACATGACCGAGACCCTCCTGCACATCATCTCCCGGGACGACTGGGACCGCGCCGGACCTCTCGGGGCCGTCGTTCCGGCATCTCTCGCCTCCCAGGGTTTCGTCCACCTGTCCACGCCGCAGCAGGTGCATCTTCCCGCCGACCGGCTGTACTCCGGACGCGAGGATCTGGTGCTGCTGCACGTCGACCCGACACGGCTCGACGACCCTCTCCGTTTCGAACCCGGCGTGCCGGAGGACCCCGAGTCGATGCGGTTCCCGCACCTGTACGGGCCGTTGCCCGTGGACGCCGTGGTGGAGGTCGCGCCGTTCCTCCCCGGACCGGACGGCCGATTCGCGCCCCTCGGGGCCGGGGGAGCGGACGCCGTCGGTCCGGAGGACTAGTCTTTCGGCATGATCGTCGACGTGACTCCGCTCCCCGGGATCGGTGTACGCAAGGACTTCGAACTGGCGTCCGGACGCCGCATCGGGGTGATCACCCATCGGGACGGTCACAGCGACCTCATCATCTCGAAGGCCGGCGACCCCGATGCGTGTGCCGCCTCCCTCCCCCTCACCGTCGAGGAGGCGGCGACGCTCAGCAACCTGCTCGGTGCCCCCCAGCTCGTCGCCCAGTTGAGTGAGGACCACCGGGACATGCCCGGAATCGTCACCCGCCAGCTCCACGTCCACGAGGATTCCCGGTTCGACGGAGCGGCGCTGGGCGATACCGCGCTGCGCACCCGCACCGGCGTGTCGGTCGTGGCCGTGATGCGTGCGGGCCAGGTCATGCCTTCTCCGGCACCGGACTTCGTCCTCACGGGCGGGGACATCCTGGTGGCGGTCGGTACGGCGGACGGCCTCGACGCTGCCGCCAGGATCCTGCGCAACGGCTGATCCGGCGGTATGGACACTACGACACTCGCACTCATCGAACTGGGTGCGGTGTTCTTCGGGCTCGGTGTCCTCGGGCGGCTGGCGGCGCGGATCGGCATGTCGCCGATCCCGTTCTATCTGGTCGGCGGCCTGTGCTTCGGCAACGGTGGACTCATCCAGCTCGGCGACATCGGCGCGTTCAGTCATATCGCCAGCGAGATCGGCGTGGTACTGCTGTTGTTGCTGCTCGGGCTCGAGTACACCGCGAACGAGCTGATCAGCGGATTGCGACGCTCCCGGATGGCGGGTCTGCTCGATCTCGCCCTGAACGCGGCACCCGGGGCCGCGGTCGCGTTGATCCTGGGTCTCGGCCCTGTCGGCGCACTTGCGCTCGCAGGCGTGACCTACATCTCCTCGTCGGGGATCGTAGCGAAGGTCCTCGCCGATCTCGGGCGCCTCGGCAACCGTGAGACGCCGGTGGTCCTGTCGATTCTCGTCTTCGAAGACCTCACGATGGCCGTGTACCTCCCGATCCTCACCGCGATCCTCGGAGGCGTGAGTCTGCTCGGCGGCCTCGAAGCCGTCGCGATCTCGCTCGGTCTCGTCACCCTGGTGCTGGTGCTGGTGGTGCGATACGGACGCTACATCTCGGTCGTGCTCGACAGTCCCGACAGGGAAACACTGTTGCTCAAGCTGCTCGGCGCGGCGCTGCTGGTGGCGGGCATCGCGTCCGCCCTCCAGGTGTCTGCGGCCGTCGGCGCCTTCCTGCTGGGTATCGCCATCTCCGGTTCCACGGCACACAACGCGGTACGTGTCCTCGAACCGCTCCGTGATCTGTTCGCCGCCATCTTCTTCGTCTTCTTCGGACTGAACACCGACCCGACGGAGATACCGCCGGTGCTCGGCTGGGCGATCCTGCTGGCCGTGCTGACCACGCTGACGAAGCTCGCCACCGGATGGATCGCGGCGGCGCAACACCACATCGCCGTGATGGGCCGGGCCCGCGCCGGTGCGGCACTCATCGCTCGGGGCGAGTTCTCCATCGTGATCGCCGGACTGGCTGTCGCCTCGGGGCACGTCGACAGTCGTCTCGCGGCGATCGCCTCCGCATACGTGATGATCACCGCGGTCCTCGGTCCGGTCGCCGCACGAGTCGTCGAACCCGTGATGCGGTTCGCCTCCGCACGACTCCCGGGACGCGACGGCCGGCAGCGTCTTCCCGGGGACGAACCGGAGCTTCTCTAGCAGCGGTGGTCCGGAACGGCGAACGAGGGCCACCCGATCGGGTGGCCCTCGTTGCTGTGACGGATGTCAGTCGAGATAGTCGCGCAGCACCTGCGACCGCGAGGGGTGGCGCAGCTTCGACATGGTCTTCGACTCGATCTGGCGGATGCGCTCGCGCGTCACGCCGTAGACCTGACCGATCTCGTCGAGGGTGCGCGGCTGGCCGTCGGTGAGACCGAAGCGCAGACGCACGACGCCCGCTTCGCGCTCGGACAGGGTCTCGAGCACCGATTGCAGCTGATCCTGCAGCAGTGTGAAGGACACCGCGTCGACGGCGACGACCGCCTCCGAGTCCTCGATGAAGTCGCCGAGCTGGCTGTCGCCCTCGTCGCCGATCGTCTGGTCGAGGGAGATGGGCTCACGCGCGTACTGCTGGATCTCCAGCACCTTCTCCGGCGTGATGTCCATTTCCTTGGCAAGCTCTTCGGGTGTGGGCTCGCGGCCCAGGTCCTGGAGCAACTCGCGCTGGATACGGCCGAGCTTGTTGATGACCTCGACCATGTGCACAGGGATACGGATGGTGCGGGCCTGGTCGGCCATGGCGCGGGTGATGGCCTGACGGATCCACCACGTCGCGTAGGTGGAGAACTTGTAACCCTTGGTGTAGTCGAACTTCTCGACCGCACGGATCAGACCGAGGTTGCCTTCCTGGATGAGGTCCAGGAACGCCATGCCACGGCCGGTGTAACGCTTCGCCAGCGACACGACGAGGCGGAGGTTCGCCTCGAGCAGGTGGTTCTTGGCGCGGTTGCCGTCGCGGCAGATCCAGTTCAGGTCGCGGCGCTGGGCGACGGGCAGCTTCTCGCCCTTCTCCGCCAGCTGCTGCAGCATGTGGGTCGCGTAGAGGCCGGCCTCGATGCGCTTGGCCAGTTCGACCTCTTCCTCGGCGTTGAGGAGGGCGACCTTGCCGATCTGCTTGAGGTAGGCGCGCACGGAGTCGGCCGACGCGGTGAGCTCGGCATCCTTGCGTGCCTGGCGCAGCGCTTCGGACTCCTCTTCGTCCCAGACGAAGTCGCCCGAGGCCTTGTCCTTCTCGCTGGGCTCGTCGTCGTCGACCACGACATCCTCGGCGCCGGCGAGATCACCCTCCGAGACCTCGAGGTCGGCGAGATCTGCTTCCTCGGCGCCGTCGAAGTCCTCTTCACCCGCAGCCTTGGTGGTCTTCTTGGCGGCTGCCTTCTTCGCGGTGGTCTTCTTGGCGGCTGCCTTCTTCGCGGGAGCCTTCTTGGCGGCTGCCTTCTTCGCGGGAGCCTTCTTGGCGGCTGCCTTCTTCGCCGGCGGTGTCGCACCGGGTGCGGTGCCCTCCGGGGAGTCCGCAGCGCCTGCGACGCTGGAAGCGTCCGCAACGGGTGCCGATTCGTTGGCGGAATCAGCGGTGTGGATGTCGGTGGCTGCCACGTACGCCCTTTCGTGACGAGGTAGTGCGGCGTCGCGCCAGAGGTGTTCCGGCGGAGAGGTCTGTCGGGATGAGGGCCGGTTCCGGCCTGCTGGGGACCATTGTAACGATCCTCCGGGCGGTCGATGCGCCGGACTCAGGGAGTGACACCTGTTTTCGCAGCATGAGCAGCCCCGACGATTCCCGCCGCGTTGCGCAGTTCGGCAGGGACCACCGGCGTGCGGTTGGTCAGGAGCGGGATCCACTTCTCGTGCTTGCGGCTGATCCCACCACCGGCGATGAACAGATCGGGCCAGAGCAGATCCTCGAAACGTGTGAGGACGCGGGAGACCTCCTTGGCCCACTGCTTGTACGACAGGTCGCCGCGTTCCTTGACGGAGGAGGCGGCGCGGTGCTCGGCCTCCTTGCCGTCGACCTCCATGTGCCCGAACTCGGTGTTGGGCAGCAGGACACCGTTGTGCAGGACGGCCGAGCCGATCCCGGTTCCGAAGGTCAGGAGGATCACCACACCGTCGGTGTCCTTGGCGGCACCGAAGCGGTCCTCCGCGATGCCGGCGGCATCCGCGTCGTTGAGCACCGAGACGTCCCGGCCGTCGAGCGCGTGGGAGAAGAGAGAACGGGCGTCGGTGCCGATCCACGACTTGTCGATGTTGGCGGCGGTCCGGGCGACACCTCCGGTGACCACGCTCGGCAGGGTCACGCCGACGGGACCGGACCAGCCCGCCTGCTCGACGATCTGTGCCACCGTCTTCGCCACGGCCTCCGGGGTGGACGGTTGCGGAGTGAGGAGCTTGATCCGGTCGCCGACCAGGCGGCCGGTATCGAGGTCCACCACGGCACCCTTGACGCCACTTCCCCCGATGTCGACACCGAATCCGTGGTTGCCCGGATTCGATCGGTCCGTGGGGACGTCCTGTGCCATCGTGTACTTCCTCTCGCTGGGTGGGGCCGGCTGCTCCGCTCGTGTGGCAACGATAATGCCCGGTGCCGCCCGGTGCGGCGCTCGGTGGCGAAACCTTCGGCGCTGTGTTCGGATCGGTTCGTGCATGTACAGAGAACGCTCTCCGAATCCGAGTCGTCCGCGTTGAGGGACGTCGCCGTGACCGTCGCGCGTGAGGCCGCAGCCTATGTTCGTGTACGCAGAGCCGAGCTGTTCGGCCCTCCGGGATCGGGGGAGGCCGCCCGTGTCGGGACGAAGTCGACGGCGACCGATCCCGTCACCGCCGCCGACACCGAAAGCGAGGAGCTCATCCGGCGCAGACTCGCCGAACTGCGGCCCGAGGACGCCTTCCTGGGAGAGGAGACCAGTGGCGACGGTGCGAGGGCGACGACCGCGAGCGGGGTGGTGTGGGTGGTCGATCCCATCGACGGCACCGTGAACTTCGTGTACGGACTCCCGGCGTCGGCGGTCTCGGTGGCCGCGCAGGTCGACGGACGTTCGGTGGCCGGAGCTGTCGTCGACATCGCCTCCGGGGAGACGTTCTTCGCGGCGGAGGGTCTCGGGGCGTATCTGGATACGGGTGGCACACGGGTCCGGTTGCGCTGCAATCCGGTGACCGATCCGCGGATGGCGCTCGTGGCGACGGGCTTCTCGTATTCCCCGCAACGGCGTGCGCGTCAGGGGGAGTTGGTGGCGGCACTATTGCCCAGGGTGCGCGACATCCGGCGTGTCGGAGCGGCTGCGCTCGACCTGTGTATGGTCGCGGCGGGGCGGGTCGATGCCCACTACGAACATGGGCTCGGCCCGTGGGACTGGGCGGCGGGGGCTCTGGTCGCCGCGGAAGCCGGTGCGGTGGTGCGTGTCCCGACAGGCACCGGGGACGACGGCGAACTCACCGTGGCGGTCGCGCCGGGACTCGCCGCCGATTTCGAAACTCTCCTCACCGAAATCGGAGCGTTCCACGCAATTCCGAATTGACCGTTTTGTCACATCGGAAATTGTCGTCGGTCACGTTTTACTGCGACGGTGACGAAAAACAGCATGCACGGTCTCTGAAAATAGTTTCAGCATCGCGCAGTGCGGGCGGCCGTGAGCAGATCGAGATCGAGGGGAGCCGTCTGTTCGCCCGCCGGAACCTCGCGCAGCGCCCGCAGAACCTCCTCCGCATCAGCCCCGGGAGAGACCTCGCGGAAGTAGGTGCCGAGCGCGAGGTCCACCGTGTCGTCCTCACGTGTGTCCTGCACCAACTCGGCGCACGGAGCGAGCAACCACACCGATGACGCAGCTGCGCGACCGGCTTCACCGAACCGGATCTGCCCCTGGCACTGCAGGTTCTGGTCGACATAGACCGGATCGTTGCCGGCCTGTACGTCGGGCGGACTCGAGAAACCGTAATCGCTCAGTTGCGCGGCCACATGCGTCGCCTGACCGCGTTCTCCGTTGGCGTTGAACACGCGCACCCGGGTTGCCGCCAGGGGAGCGGGTTCGACCTCGAGCAGCGTCGACCGGTCCACGACCTCGCCGAGCGGAGCGGGTTGCGGGCCTTCGGGATCGGCCGCCTCGGTCGGGGGAGCGTTGCACGCCACGGTGGTCGTGACGGGTTCCGACGAACTGATCGCCGAGGTCCACACGACGATGGTGGCTGCGGCGAGGACGGCGCCGGCCACGGCAGCCGGGACCACCCGGCGCCGGCGGAACGGGCGGCCGCGGCGATCGGTTGCGCTTCCTTCGGTGATCAGGGAAACCACGCGGCCCTGCCTCTCGTCTTCTGCCGGGATCGTCGCACTCACTGTAGAGGGCGGGGACTGCGTGGGCGGAACCGCCGACCCGAGGAAATGTCACGAGTCGTTGTGTTGTTGATGACGATTGCCGGACAATTTCCCGCGTTTTCGCGCATCGATTGCATATTCGTGCGCAAGGTCGGCTATTGTTCGGCGGCCGAACCGTCCAAGAACGAACGGTTCGGCGTGGAAACAGAGTGAATTCGGGTATGTCACCCCGGTGACATACCCGTCGGGAACTCCAACGGACGGTCGTGCGTTGCCTTGGCCGGGAGCACCGTCCGTGTCCCGGCCGGCTACCGGTACGAGTACTAGAAGGTAAGAGGAAATGGCGACTGACTACGACGCACCCCGGCGGACCGACAGCGACGATGTGTCGGAGGATTCACTCGAGGAATTGAAGGCCCGGCGTAACGAGGCCCAGTCCGCAGTGGTGGACGTCGACGAATCGGACACCGCCGAGTCCTTCGAGCTGCCCGGGGCGGACCTGTCCGGAGAAGAACTGTCGGTGCGGGTCGTTCCGAAGCAGGCCGACGAGTTCACCTGTTCGAGCTGTTTCCTGGTGCACCACCGGAGCAGACTCGCGAGCGAGGAGAACGGAGTCATGATCTGCCGGGATTGCGCGGCGTGAGGACATAGGTGTGCGATACGAGACCGGGTGACGACGGTGCGCCGTGGTCACCCGCGTCTCTCTCGCACATGCCCCGGCGCTGTGGCGGCTCCCGCTGCACTCTGCGTCCGGGCTCTCTTTCTGTGCCCCGGCTTTCGTGCCTCTACCGGCGACCCGACTCGTCGCACCCCAGTGCCGCGAGCAGTTCGGCCGGCCGCCGCGTGCTGACCAGCCAGTACGGCGTCGGATCCTCCGGGTCGTCGAGCACCACGAGCGCCATGGTCCGCACCCAGGGGCGGTGCTGGACGAACGCCGCCGGATCGAGCTGGCGTCCCATCGCGGCGCTCTTGGCCGACGGCGGAACCACCACCCCCCGCGAGATCACATCGAGGGGTAGATGTGCGCGACCGACGACGAGCTCGCCGCCCACCACCTCGACCCTGCTGCGTGAGAGCCAGGTGAGGACCCAGATCGGCATGGGAAGCAGAAGGACGTAGGGCAGCCACGCATACATTCCGGGCGCGCCCATGTGCAGTTCCGCCGCGAGCAGAGCGGCCACACCGAGCCCGATCGGCCACCACCACCACGGCACCCACATCCGCTCGGAGAAGGTCGGGGCGTCGGCCGTCGGAGGTGTTGTCGCTGAGGTGCGCGAGGATCGGGACACACCGTAAGGATAGTCGCCTCGGTGGAGCAGCCCGGCACGCGAGTAGTCTCGATCCACGTGACCGATCTTCCCCCGATACCGCTGCGCCGGCTCGATCCGGAGCTCCCCGTGCCCACTCGCGCCCACCCCGGTGACGCCGGCGTGGACTTGTGCACCTCGGCCGACGTGACCCTCGGTCCGGGGGAGCGAGCGCTCGTCGGTACCGGTATCGCCGTGGCACTGCCCGTGGGAACGGTCGGATTGATCCACCCGCGTTCCGGCCTCGCCGCCAAGTTCGGCCTGTCCGTCGTCAACACACCCGGCACGGTCGACGCGGGCTACCGTGGGGAGATCAAGGTGTGCCTGATCAACCACGACACCGAGCGCGCCGTCGAACTCCGCCGAGGCGACCGCATCGCGCAGTTGCTCGTCCAGCGCGTCGAACTCGTCGACTTCGTCGAAGTGGACGAACTCGACGACACGGCGCGGGGCAGCGGCGGATACGGATCGAGCGGCGGGCACGGCGGCCTCGTGAAGGAGGGTTCCTGACATGTTCGGACGACGCCGCAAGGACCGCGGGTCGAGCGTCGAGACGAGCGACGCCGCTGCACCCGGCGACGACCTCGGTGCCTACGACGAGCCTTCCGACGAATACGCCACCGGCAGTACGGCCGATTCCGGCCCGTACGACATCGACGAGGTCGACGAGGAGACGGTGGCCGCCTCCCGTCTGGATCTCGGATCCGTGCTCGTACCGCTGCCGGCCGGCGGCCAGATCCAGGTCGAGATGGCACCGAACGGGACGCCTCAGAACGTCCACCTGGTGACCCAGTTCGGGCGCATCACCGTCTCCGCGTACGCCGCGCCGAAGTCGCCGGGACAGTGGCGCGAGGTCGCTGCCGAACTCGCGGAGACCCTGCGCAACGACAATGCGGAGGTCAGCATCGAGTCGGGCCCGTGGGGTCGTGAACTTCACGGCAGGGCCGCGAACGCCGATCTGCGGTTCATCGGTGTCGACGGTTTCCGCTGGATGATCCGCTGTGTCGTGGCGGCGCCCGCCGGGAATGCGGGAGCCGACTCCGAACTCGTCGGGATCGCACGCTCGGTGATCTCCGGAACGGTCGTCCGGCGAGGAGCCGACCCCCATCCGGTCCGTACGCCGCTGCCGATCGTGCTCCCCGAGGCGCTCACCCGTCAGCTCGTCGCAGCGCAACAACAACAGCAGCAGCAGGCGGCGCAGCCGCAGGTCGCGCCCCGGCAGGGATCTGCTCCGGCACAACCCGCTCCGCGGACGACCTCGCCGACGCAGCCCACCCGGCAGACCCCGCCTCCCCAGCAGACTCCGCCTCCCCAGCAGACCCCGCCCACTCAGCAGACCCCTCCGCCGCGCCGGGGCGAATCCGGTTCGGCGATGCAGCAACTCGGCTTCTAGGTCGATATCCCGATCATCGATTCGGGACGGGGACGATCCTGTCGAGCGCGGTGAGGCACAGTCTCCCGAGCACGGAGGGATCGTCCCCGATCTGCTCGAGCGTCACCGTCGCGAGTTGCGCGCGAGGGATCTCCCGCGCCCATCGGCGCCCCACCTCCAGCGGATGGACCGCATCGTCCACCGCGGCGGCGATGCCGACCGGCGTACCCACGGCCCGGAGTTCGTCGACGTCGAGCGCTCGGTAGCACGCGGCTTCGTCCAGCGCGGACGGGAGGTCGGGCCATTGGGCGCTCCACGAGCGGGTCAGTTCCCGCGCGAGCCAGGACGGACTCGAGGCGGTCATCGTCGCGGTGACCGCCTCGAGTCCGTGAGCGCGTAGCTCGGACGCCGTCCACCGCGCGCTCCCAGCGGCAGGGGACTCCAGTGGATCGCCGGTCCACGCCGGTAGGGCGGCGAGGATGCCGACGGCCCGGTCGGGATTGTCGAACGCCCATCTCAACGCAACAGCCGCACCGATCGACACACCACCGACGAGGAGCGGCCCGTTCTCGGCGGCATCGTCGAGCGCCGCGACGTAGCTCGCCACCACACCGCGAGGGTCCGGGTCGACGGCGATCGGCGTGATGCCGCGGCGCCGGAGTTCGGGGCCGAACGCCTTCTCGGCGAAGCATGCGTCCGAACCCGTGCCGGGAAGCACGACCGCGGTGCGGGTGACCGGCCGGGACGGGCCGGTGTCCGGGGAGGCCGGGGATTCGCTGCGGGACATGCGGACGATCCTGCACCATCGGTCCCCGGCAACGACGCTCACCTGCGCACACGGTCGTGCCGACAGTGCCTGCACAGCAGGTCGACGGTGCCTGCACGACGGTGTGCACCGTGCAACTTGTATCCGGCCAGAATGCGTCTACAGTGGCGATCGAAGAAGAGTCCGGTGGCACGCGATCCGTGCCCCTTCCGTACAGGAGCGTGTTATGGCTTCCCCGGCCGGCTACCTGCGTCGGCTCACACGGCGGCTCACCGAGGACATCGAAGAACTCGATGCCGAGGAGATGGCCGAATCGTCGCACTCCACGGGCGCCCTACCCGTCGTCGAATGCGCCCGTGGTCAGGAAGTGACCATGTACGGACGCCTCCGCAGTGTCGAGTCGTGTTCGCGTGCCGCTGCTGCCGTCGTCGAGGCGGAGTTCTTCGACGGGACCGATTCGATCCAGCTCGTATGGATCGGCCGTCGGCGCATCCCCGGGATCGAACCCGGGCGTACGTTGACGGTCCGCGGTCGCGTGGGAGAACGCGACGGACGCAAGGTGATCTACAACCCGTACTACGAGCTGCGCGAACCGGCCTGACCGGCGCGCCGGGGACTGCCGGCCCCTGCGTACGCGGAGTGGTTCCCCGTCGATACGCGGGGTCGTACCGCTGTGCCCGATGTGGCACCCTCGTAGGAGTGAGCGACACCAACCAGCAGACGATGCTCGAACAACTCGGCGGGATCAGCGGGTTGATCTATTCGACGCTGCCGGTGCTGGTGTTCGTGCCGGTCAACAGCGTGTGGGGGCTCACGGCGGCCATCTGGACCGCGTTGGGTGTGGCACTGGCGGTGCTCGTGTGGCGCCTGATCCAGCGCACGCCGATCCAGCCCGCGATCTCCGGCTTCTTCGGAGTCGCCTTGTGCGCCTTCATCGCTCATCGCACCGGCGACGCGAAGGGATACTTCCTCTTCGGGATCTACGCGAGCCTGGTCTACGGGGGCGCCTTCCTGTTGTCCGTGCTCGTCCGTAGGCCGCTGGTCGGCGTGATCTGGGGGATGCTCAACGGCCAGGGCTCGCAGTGGCGGTCACATCCCACCGCGGTGCGCGCCTACGACGTCGCCACCCTCGCATGGACCCTGGTCTTCCTCGGTCGCTATCTCGTGCAGAACCAGCTCTACGACCAGGACCGCACCGGGTGGCTCGCGGTCGCACGGATCGGAATGGGCTGGCCGCTGACCGCGCTGGCGCTGCTGGTCACCCTCTGGGCGGTCCGGCGCGCGGACCGGGTCGTCGAACCCCCGCCGGCCGAGACCATCGAGGACGCTTCGGCCGGGGGGTCCCACGAGGGGTCGGGTTCCCACGACGAGCCGGGCCCCGAGGACCGGCACGGACTCGACGGCCGGCACCGTCTCCGCGACCGGCACGGTTCGCGCGACTAGCGGTTCACCGCCTGCCGGAGATCGTCCTCGACGTCCTCCGCCGTGACGAACAGCAGTTCGTCCCCGCCTTCGAGCGGATCGTCCGGCTGCGGGACGATCACGCGTCCGCCGCGCAGGATCGCCACGAGCGCCGTGTCGCGGGGCAGTTCCAGTTTCCGAACCGGCTTCCCGGCCAGGGCGGTGGTGTCCCGCAGGGTGACCTCCACCAGGTTCGCGCCTTTGCGGAGCGTCATCAACCGCACCAGATCGCCGACCGTGACGGCCTCCTCGACCAGCGCGGCGAGCATGCGCGGCGTGGACACCGCGACGTCGACACCCCACGATTCGTCGAACAGCCACTCGTTGCGCGGATCGTTGACGCGGGCCACCACCCGCGGGACACCGAACTCGGTGGTCGCGAGCAGGCTGAGGACCAGGTTGGCCTTGTCGTCGCCCGTTGCCGCGATCACCACGTCGTACCGTTCGAGTCCGGTGGATTCGAGCGAGCTGAGTTCGCAGGCGTCGGCGTGGACCCAGGTCGCCTCCGGAACGGCGTCCGGTTCGACATGCTCGAGCTTGCGTTCGATGAGCATCACCTCGTGGGCGTTGCGCAGCAGTTCACGCGCTATCGAGCGTCCCACCGCGCCGGCACCGGCGATCGCCACCTTCATGTGAGCTTCCTCTCGGGTGGGTGGGTCAGTTCTCGTCGACCGGCGGGTTCTCGGCGTGGGTGATCGCCTCCGAGACGGAACCCGACACGGCCGCGATGTAGACGGAGTCGTCGGCCTGCAGCACTGTCCTGCGGTCGGGCAGCAGCCCGGTGCCGAACCGGATCAGGAACGCCACGCGCGATCCCGTGGCCTCCTCGAGGTCGGTGACGCGTCGTCCGACCCATCCCTCGTGCAGGTTCACCTCGGCGATGGCGACGGATCCGGTGGGATCGCGCCAGCGGGCGGTCTCGCTGTCGTGCGTCAGCGCGTGGAGCAAGCGATCGGTGGTCCACGGCACGGTCGCCACCGTGGGGATGCCCAGCCGCTCGTACGCCGCGGCCCGCTTGGCGTCGTAGATCCTCGCGACGACACGTTCGACACCGAAGGTCTCGCGGGCCACCCGTGTCGAGATGATGTTCGAATTGTCGCCGGAGGAGACCGCCGCGAAGGCATCGGCGCGTTCGATACCGGCGGAGATCAGCACGTGCCGGTCGAAGCCCATACCGAGCACCGTGTGTCCGGGGAAGTCGTCGCCCAGTCGCCCGAACGCACTCTCGTCGCGGTCGATGACCGCGACCTCGTGACCGAGCCGGACGAGAGCGGTGGCCACCGCCGAGCCGACCCGACCACACCCCATCACCACCACGTACACCGTGGACTCCGTTCCGGTCGATCCTTCCGAGACGGACCGCATCGGACCGCCGAACCGAACGGTACCGCGTGACGATCCCCGAGCAGTCGTGACCCGGCCGAGGGGTACTTCCGGACCCGAACCGCATAGGCTTTGCGCGTGTCCAAGCTTTCCACCGCGGCGAAGCGGCTCGTGCTGGGTCGGCCGTTCCGCAGCGACACTCTCGGGCACGAGTTGCTGCCCAAACGCACCGCGCTGCCGGTGTTCGCCTCCGATGCCCTCTCGTCGGTCGCCTACGCGCCCGAGGAGATCTTCCTCGTCCTCTCCGTTGCGGGACTGTCGGCCTACGCGTTCTCTCCGTGGATCGGTCTCGCGGTCGCCTTCGTGCTCGTGATCGTGATCGCCGGTTACCGCCAGACGGTGCGCGCCTACCCATCGGGCGGCGGCGACTACGAGGTGGCCACGAAGAATCTCGGCCCCACGGCCGGACTGACCGTGGGCAGCGCGCTGCTCGTCGACTACGTGCTGACGGTCGCGGTGTCGCTGTCGTCCGCGGCGGCGACGGTCGGATCGGCGGTCCCGTTCGTGGCCCGGCACAAGGTTCTCTTCGTCATCCTCGCGATCGTGTTGCTGACCGCGGTGAACCTGCGCGGTCTCCGGCGGGCCGGACGCGCCTTCGCCGTTCTCACCTATACCTTCGTGGGCTGCATGCTGGTGATGCTCGGGGCCGGCCTGTTCCGGATCTTCGTCCTGGGCGACGAGCTGCGCGCCGAGTCGGCCGATCTCGAACTCGTCGCCGAGCAGACCGACCTGACGGCGCTCGCATTCGTCCTCCTGGTCGCGCGCGCATTCTCGTCGGGGTGCGCCGCGCTGACGGGCGTCGAGGCGATCAGCACGGGTGTGCCGTCCTTCCGGAAGCCGAAGGCACGCAACGCCGCGACGACGTTGCTGGTGCTCGGAGCCATCGCCGTCACGCTGTTCCTCGGGGTGGTCTTCCTCGCCCGACGACTCGGGGTCGTGGTGGCCGAGCACCCCGAGACCCAACTGCGGGGTGCGCCCGAGGGCTACGAGCAGAAGACGCTGCTCGCCCAGCTGGCCCATACCGTCTTCGACGGGATACCGGCTGCGTTCGTCCTGATCACGATCGTCACCGCCGTGATCCTCGTGCTCGCCGCCAACACCGCGTTCAACGGATTCCCCGTGCTCGGCTCGGTTCTCGCGCAGAACCGCTACCTGCCGCGCCAGTTCCACACGCGTGGTGACCGCCTCGCGTTCAGCAACGGCATCCTCTTCCTTGCCGGTATCGCCGTCGTCTTCGTGTGGGTCTTCGAAGCCGAGGTCACCCGGCTCATCCAGCTGTACATCGTGGGGGTGTTCGTCGCGTTCAGCCTGGGACAGGCCGGCATGGTGCGTCACTGGACCCGGGAGCTGCGCACCGAGTCGGATCCCGCCGCCCGGGGTCGCATGACGCGGTCGCGGTTGATCAACGGGGTCGGGTGCGTGTCCACCACGCTGGTGCTGCTGGTCGTGCTGACCGGCAAGTTCGCGGCCGGGGCATGGATCGCGGTGGTGACCATGGTGGTCGCGTTCGTGCTGATGAAGGCGATCCGGCGTCACTACGACACGGTCGCCGCGGAACTCGAGAGCGTGGACTGGGACGGAGTGCTGCCCAGCCGCACGCATTCCATCGTGCTGGTCTCGACCTTGCACATGCCCACCATGCGTGCGCTCGCCTATGCGCGGGCGACCCGCCCGGACACGCTCGAGGCGATCACCGTCAACGTCGACGACGAGAGCACCCGGCGTCTCGTCGTCGAATGGGAGAAGAGCGATCTGACGGTTCCGCTGAAGGTCGTCGAGTCGCCCTACCGGGAGATCACGCGGCCCGTCCTCGACTACGTGCGGCGGGTTCGGCGCGATTCTCCCCGGGACGTGGTGACCGTGTTCATCCCCGAGTACGTGGTGGGCCACTGGTGGGAGCAGCTTCTCCACAACCAGAGTGCGTTGAGGCTCAAGAGCAGGCTCCTCTTCCAGCCGGGGGTGATGGTGACGAGTGTGCCGTGGCAGCTGCGCTCGTCCGCGGAGGCGGGCGCGATGGGGCGGGCCGTCCCGGACGGACAGGAACGACAGTTCGACAACGAGGAGGAACCCCGGTGAATCGTCAGGCACACCCGCGTACGGATTGGTCCGGCCGGCGGATCGAGGTGATCCTCGGGAATCCCGCCCACGGCGGTGCGTGTGTCGCGCGGTTCGAGGGTCGGGTCGTCTTCGTGCGGCACGGACTGCCGGGGGAGCGGGTCTTCGCTCGCGTCACCGAGGATCGGGGCGGGTCGTTCTGTTTCGCCGACGTGGAGGACGTACTCGAGGCGTCCGAGGATCGCGTCGAGCGGGTCTGTCCGATCTCCGGTCCGGGGGGAGCGGGCTGTTGCGATCTGTCGCACATGACCGTCGCGGCGCAACGTCGTTTCACGGGCGCCGTGGTGGTCGAACAGCTGCGCCGGCTGGGCGGTGTGGACCGCGAGGTGACGGTCGAGGAGGTGCCGGGCGGTGCCTCGAACGGGACCTTGTGGCGAACCCGGGTGCGGCTCGCGGTGGACGTGGTCGGGAATCCGGGATACCGGCGCTATCGCAGCAACGAGGTCGTGCCCGAGCTGGCCTGTCCGCAGATCGATCCGCACGCCTATGTCGGTCTCGCCGACCGGGTGTGGCAACCGGGAGCCGAGTTGCAGGTGGTGCTCGACGCGGACGGTGGTCGGCACGTGGTGGAGATCGCGCCGCCCGCCGTCGCGGGTGGTGCGCGGCGGCAGGGTCGGCGCGGCGCGGCGTCGCGGCGGGCGGCGGCGAACGCACCCCGTCCGGAGAAGGTGATCGAGGGTTCGGGTCGTGTGCTCGAGCGGGTCGGTGAGCGAGAGTGGCGGCTGGTGCCGACCGGCTTCTGGCAGGCCCACCGCGGTGCCGCGACCACCTATTCGACGGTGGTGGGTGAATGGGCGCAGGCCTCCGTGGGTGCGACGGCGTGGGATCTCTACGGCGGGGTGGGGGTGTTCGCCGCGGTGCTCGCCGAGCAGGTGGGTCCGTCCGGGCATGTGGTGTCGGTCGAGTCGTCGAAGACCGCCGTCGACGACGGGACCGAGGCGCTCGCCGATCTCGGGCAGGTGTCCTTCCGTCACGGTCGGGTGGAGCGGATGATCCCCGAGCTACCGGCACCCGAGGTGGTCGTGCTCGATCCACCGCGGGCGGGAGCCGGCAGGGACGTGGTGGCGGCCGTGGCCGAGGCGGGTCCGCGCCGGATCGTCCACGTGGGGTGCGATCCCGCCTCGTTCGGCCGTGATGTGGGGCTGTATCGCGATCACGGGTTCGAGTTGGCGGACGTCCGGGCCTTCGCGGCGTTCCCGTCTACTCATCATGTGGAGTGCATCGGTCTGTTCACCCGTTGAGCGTGTTTCCCGTCACCCTCCCGGAGATGTGGTGTGACGGGAAACACGTCGGAGTGGTGGTGTGATGTCGGTAAGAGATTGCTTGTAGTATGCAACTAATCTGTACAGTTGCATGACGTAATCAACTGATCCACCCGACGGAGGTTCGCTGTGTCGGACAAGGCCCAAACCCACGAACTCGCCGACGCCATCTTCCTCTTCGGTCGCACGCTGCGCGGTGCACTCGTCCACCACGACACCGACGTGCTTCCCTCCGCACTCGTCGCGGTGCTGTTCGTGCTCGCACGGATGGGGGAGTGCCGTCCCAGCGAGCTCGCCGTCGAAATGTGCGTCAGCCAGTCGTCGTTGAGCAGACAGATCGCCGAACTCGTCGAGCGTGGCCTCGTGGATCGACATCCCGATCCCGACGACCGCCGCGCTCACCGGGTGAGTTGTTCGGTCGCGGGAATCGAGATCCTCGAACTCGTGAAGAAACGCCGGACCGAACGTCTCTCCGCAGAACTCGCGGACTGGCACGAGGACGAGATCGCGGGCGCCATCACGACGCTCGAGCGCCTCACCTCATCCCTGGCGCCGCTCGTTATCGATACACGAAGGACCAATCCATGACCACAGTCTCCGGATCGGGAGCGCACCCGGCTGCTCCCGCAGCCGAGGAGCAGATGACGCACCGCGAGATCCTCGTCGTGCTGTCGGGCCTCCTTGCCGCTCTCTTCACCGCGCTGCTGAGCAGCACCATCGTCTCGACCGCCCTGCCGACGATCATCGCCGACCTGAACGGCACCCAGACCCAGTACGCCTGGGTCATCACCACGGCGCTGCTCGCCAACGCCGCGTCGACCCCCATCTGGGGCAAGTTCGCCGACCTGTTCAACAAGAAACTGCTCGTCCAGCTCGGGATCCTGGTCTTCGTCGTCGGATCGGTGCTGGCCGGCCTCGCACACAACGTGCCGGTCCTGCTCGCCGCCCGCGTGATCCAGGGCATCGGCATGGGCGGTCTGACGGCTCTGGTCGTCGCGATCATCGGCAGCATCATCCCGCCCCGTGAACGCGGTCGGTACTCCGGCTACATGGGCGCCGTCATGGCCGTCGCCATGTCGGGCGGTCCCGTGCTCGGTGGCGTCATCGTCGACCTCCTCGGCTGGCGCTGGTGCTTCTACGTCTGTGTGCCGATCGCCATGGTCGCGCTGGTCCTGCTGCAGCGCACGCTGCACGTCACGACCGTCCGCAAGGAGAACGTGAGCATCGACTGGTTCGGTGCCACGCTCATCACCGCCGCCGTGAGCGTCCTGCTCATCTGGGTCTCCTTCGCCGGAAAGGCCGGCTACTACGAGTGGTTCTCGGTCGAGTCCGCCCTGTACGTCGGAGCCGGCCTCGTCCTGCTCGCCGCGACGCTCATCGTCGAGTCGAAGGTCGCCGATCCGATCATCCCGCTCAAGATCGTCACCGAACGCACCACCGCCCTCGCCATCATCGCGTCCGTGGCAGTCGGTATCGGCCTGTTCGGTGCCACCACCTTCCTCGGCCAGTACTTCCAGACCTCGCGTGCCTACAGCCCGACGGTCGCCGGTCTGCTCACCATCCCGATGGTTGCCGGCACGCTCGTCTCGTCGATGCTCTCGGGTCAGCTCATCACGCGCTTCGGCAAGTGGAAGGGATTCCTCATCGGCGGTGCGCTCCTGCAGATGGTCGGTTTCGGCCTGCTCGGCACGGTCGATCACCTCACGTCGCTGACGCTGATCAGCGTGTACATCGCGATCGTGGGTCTGGGCACGGGCATGCTGATGCAGAACCTCGTCCTCGCCGTGCAGAACACCGTCAGCGTTCGCAACATCGGCGCCGCGAGTAGCTCCGTGGCCTTCTTCCGCACCTTCGGTGGCGCGATCGGTGTGTCGGTGCTCGGTTCGATCCTCGCCTCCCGTGTCGCGACGCTCTCCGCCGACGGCCTCGCGAAGCTCGGTGTGGACACCTCCGGTGGCGGTTCCGGCGGAAGTCTCGACTTCTCCCGGCTGCCTGCGCCGGTGGCGGAGGTCATCCGCGCTGCCTACGGCGATGCGACGGCGACTCTCTTCCTCGTGGCGGCGGCGTTCGCAGTCGTTACTCTGGTAGCAGTGGTGCTGATCCCGAACCGGGCGTTGCGCACCACCATCGATCTCGTGGAGGAGAAGTCGCCGGCCGATCGCGCCGACATCTCCCCGCAAGGGTGACCTCGATCACGACCGGGCGATCCGCCCACCGGTGACCAGCAGATCACGCGGAACCGAGGCGGTGGCGGGAGACGCTCCGTTCCCGTGCTCCGTAGACTGAGGGAATCACTCGCGCGACGAGCGCGAGGCACGAGCCGGAGGGAGCTGTTCCAGTTGGGTGTTCTGTCCCGCATCCAGTCGCCCGACGATCTACGTCGACTCTCCCCTGTGGAGCTCACCGAGCTCGCAGGGGAGATCCGGGAATTCCTGGTCGAGAAGGTCGCGGCGACCGGCGGTCACCTCGGGCCCAATCTCGGCGTCGTGGAGCTGACCATCGCTCTGCACCGGGTGTTCGATTCGCCGCGCGACCCGATCCTCTTCGACACCGGTCACCAGGCCTACGTACACAAGATTCTCACCGGTCGTCGCGACGCGTTCGACAGCCTCCGGCAGAAGGGCGGGTTGTCCGGCTACCCGTGCCGCGCGGAGAGCGAACACGACTGGATCGAGTCGTCGCACGCGTCGGCTGCGCTGTCCTATGCCGACGGGCTCGCCAAGGCCTATTCGCTGTCCGGGCAGTCCGATCGGACCGTCGTCGCGGTCGTGGGCGACGGTGCGCTGACCGGCGGCATGTGCTGGGAAGCGCTCAACAACATCGCCGCCGGGCAGGACCGCTCGATGGTGATCGTGGTCAACGACAACGGCCGGTCCTACGCACCCACCATCGGCGGTCTCGCCGACCATCTCGCGGCGCTGCGCCTCAAGCCGGGCTACGAGAAGGTGCTCGACAACAGCAGGCGCATCGTCAAGCGAATTCCGTGGATCGGCTCGGCGGCCTACTCCGTGCTGCACGGCATGAAGTCCGGCGTGAAGGACGCGGTCAGCCCGCAGGTGCTCTTCACCGACCTGGGGATCAAGTACCTCGGTCCGGTCGACGGGCACGACGAGCAGGCGATGGAATCCGCCTTGCGTCGCGCGAAGGCGTACGGCGGTCCGGTCCTCGTCCACGCCGTGACCCGCAAGGGCGCCGGGTACGCGCCCGCCGAGAATCACCTCGCCGATCAGATGCACGCCACGGGCGTCATGGATCCGCGCACGGGCCGCGCGAAGGCGGCTTCCGCACCCGACTGGACGTCGGTCTTCTCCGACGAGCTCATCGCGCTGGGGGAGCAGCGAGAGGATGTCGTGGCGATCACCGCCGCGATGCCCGGACCGACCGGCCTCGCCAAGTTCGGCGAACGGTTCCCCGAACGTACTTTCGACGTGGGCATCGCCGAACAGCACGCGCTGACGTCGGCGGCGGGTCTGGCGCTCGGCGGGATGCACCCCGTCGTCGCGGTGTACTCGACCTTCTTGAACCGGGCCTTCGACCAGTTGCTCATGGATGTCGCGCTGCTCCGGCAGCCGGTCACCGTGGTCCTCGACCGCGCGGGCGTGACGGGCTCGGACGGTGCCAGCCACAACGGCATGTGGGATCTGTCCCTGCTGGGCATCGTGCCGGGTATCCGGGTCGCCGCTCCGCGCGACGGGGCGACGCTGCGCGAGGAACTGGGCGAGGCGCTCGGCGTCTCGGACGGACCGACCGTCCTCCGATTCCCCAAAGGTTCGGTGGGAGAAGACATTCCCGCGGTCGAACGGATCGACGGCACGGTCGACGTGCTGCGGATGCCGCCGGCGCGGCGCGGCGACGCACTGATCGTCGCGGTCGGAGCGTTCGCGGGTCTCGCGCTCGACGTCGCCGATCGTCTCTCCCGGCAGGGGATCGATGCCGCGGTCGTCGATCCCCGGTGGGTGTTTCCCGTGCCCGACGCGGTGGTCGACCTCGCGCGCGGTTTCCGGATCGTCGTCACGGTCGAGGACAGCGGTCTGCACGGTGGTGTCGGCTCGGCGGTCTCCGCTGCCCTGCGCCGCAACGATGTCGACGTTCCCACGCGCGATGTCGGGGTGCCGCAGAGGTTCCTCGATCACGCCTCCCGCAACGAGATCCACGCCGAACTCGGTCTGACGGCCCAGGACGTGGCACGCCAGGTCACCGGCTGGGTCGCCGGCCTCGACAGCGAACCCGAGGAGCGGTCGCGCCCCTCGGCGGTCGAACAGTCCGACCGCGAAGCGGGCTGAGCCGGCCGACACGAGGGCATACGCGTGAGGGGCGGTATCCGGTGGTCCGGATACCGCCCCTCACGCATGTCGACTAGCTCTGCATCTCCTCGAGTTCCATGCCCTTGGTCTCAGGGATCTTCGCCTTGACGAAGAAGAACGACAGCAGGGCGAAGAACGCGAACAGCCCGTACAGGAACCACAGTCCGACCGCGGAGGTGAGTGGCGGGAATGCGAGCGTGACCGTGAAGTTCGCGATCCAGTTGGCCGCGGTGCTGATGCCGAGGGCCACCGCGCGCATGCGGTTCGGGAACATCTCGCCGAGCATCACCCACATGATCGGACCCCAGGTGGCGGCGAAGAAGATCACGAAGGCGTTCGCTCCGACGAGCGCGAGTGCACCCCACGGTGCCGGCAGTTCGACATCCTCACCGCTGCCGACCGCCTGCGAGAAGGCGATCGCTGCCAGCAGGAGGCTGACGAACATGCCGATGGAGCCGGTCATCAGCAACGGGCGGCGACCGATCTTGTCGACGAACAGGATCGCGACGAACGTCATGAGCACGTTGATCACGGCCGTGATCACCGACGTCGTGAACGACTGGTTCTCCGAGAAGCCCACGGACTTCCACAGCGTCGTCGAGTAGTAGAAGATCGCATTGATACCGACGAACTGCTGGAACACCGCCATCGTGATGCCGACCCACACCAGCGGCTGCAGACCGAAGACCGGGCCGCGGATGTCGCCGAAGGAGGCCTTCGATTCCCGGCGCAGCGTGAGACGGATCTCGCGGACACGCTCGTCGGGCCGAAGCTCGCCGGTGACGCTCGCCAGCACGGCCGCGGCCTCTTCGTCCATGTCCTTGCCCACGAGATACCGGGGCGACTCCGGAATGGTCAGCGCCAGTACACCGTAGAGGACTGCGGGGGCCACACCGACGAGGAACATCCACCGCCAGGCCTCGAGATTCCACCACAACTCGTTCGACGCGCCACCGGCGGCGTTCTGGAGGATCGCATCCGACAGAAGAGCCGCGAAGATGCCGAGGGTGATGGCGAGCTGCTGCAGCGACGCGAGGGCACCGCGGTAGCGCGCAGGCGCGATCTCGGAGATGTAGGTCGGCGCGATGACCGAGGCGATACCGATACCGAGGCCGCCGAGTATGCGCCACAACATCAGGTCGGGAACGCTGAAGGCCAGGCCGGATCCGATCGAGGAGATCACGAACAGGACCGAGCCGAGGAGCATCACGCGTTTGCGGCCCCAGCTGTCGGCGAGGCGTCCGGCGAACCACGCACCGACGGCACAACCGAGCAGGGCGATGGCGACGGCGAAGCCGGTCACGAAGGAGCTGAGCGCGAAGTTCTCCTGAATGGAGTCGACGGCGCCGTTGACGACCGAACTGTCGAAGCCGAACAGGAAACCGCCTACGGCCGCTGCGACGGTCACGGCGATGACTTTCGCGGCGTGTGCGGTCGATGGTTGGGTCACCGTGGAACTCCTGGATGGGACAGGCCGCGAGGGCACGAAAAGGGCTGGACACACTGTGTTTTCTTCAGGGAACATTACGCCGCGCCGAACTGCCGACTCGACGTTTCCGGCGAGAACTCGTCCCCGGTCCGCACCTCGCTCGGGCGATCCCCCGAGATCACTTCTCCGCAGTGAGCGCCTTCGCCAGTCGCGGCACGGTCAACTCGCATTGCCACGGCCGTGCCCCGCCCTCGGCGAAACGACCGCCGATGTACTCCTCGACGTCGTCCCCGGCCGCGACGTCCCAGTCCCAGCACAGGCGCCGCACGAGTTCCGGGCTCACCAGATTCTCGACCGGAACGGCGACCTCCTCGCTCAGAGCGGTGAGTTCGCCGCGCGCCACGGCGAGACGCTCCGCCTCCGCCGGGTGGTGGCGCGACCAGCGACCGGCCGGGGGAGGCCCGGTCAGCGGCGGCGTGAGGGGTGGGAGCCGGTCCTCGGGCAGCGCCCGGGCCCGCTCGATCGCGTTCAACCAGGCACGCGAGGAACGACGCTGACGGGGTCCACCGAAGACCGGAAGTGCCTGCAGCTGTTCGACGGTAGCGGGGCTCGCCTCCGCGGCGGCGATGATCGCGGAGTCGGGCAGGATGCGCCCGGGGGCGATGTCACGACGGGCAGCGATCTCGTCGCGCGTGGTCCACAGTTCGCGGACGATCGCGAGGCGGCGCCGGTCCTTGATCGCGTGGATCTTCGACGTACGTCGCCACCGGTCGGGCTTCGGCGCCGGAGGCCCGGCGAGGCGGATGTGCTCGAATTCCTGGGCGGCCCACTCGGTCTTGTTCTGCCGCTCGAGTTCACGCGCCATCGCCTCGCGGAGCTCGACGAGCGGTTCGACGTCGAGCGCGGCGTAGTTGAGCCACGACTCCGGCAACGGCCGGGTCGACCAGTCCGCGGCACCGTGACCCTTGCGCAGTTCCAGGCCGAGGGTCTCGGCCACGATCGCAGCGAGACCGACGCGAGGAAAACCGGCGAGGCGACCGGCGAGTTCGGTGTCGTACAACGTCGCCGGCCGGAGACCGAGTTCGGCAAGGCCGGGGAGGTCCTGGTCGGCGGAGTGCAGCACCCATTCGAGGTCGTTGATCACCTCGGCCAGGGGCGCGAGATCGTCCCGCGTCGGGATGGGATCGAGCAGCACCGTGCCGGCGCCCTCGCGGCGCAACTGTACGAGATAGGCGCGCGCGGAGTAGCGGTAGCCCGACGCGCGTTCGGCGTCGACGGCCAGCGGGCCGTGTCCCTGCGCGAGCATCGCTGCCGCGTCGGCGACCCCGCGCGCCGTGGTGACGACCTCGGGGACGCCGTCACGGGGTTCGAGGAGCGGCACCGTCGTCACGCTCGCGCTGTTCTGCCCGTCCTCGTCGTTCTGTGCCGGCATGGGCGTGACTCTAGCCGTGTCCCTCCCGTGCGCAATTCCGTTCGTGTCCGGATCGTGCGATCGGCGGGACCGCGCGGGCTCGCCGGACCTCGCTCACCCCTCCTGCGGCACGGCCTCGTCGCCCTCCGCGCCGGCCGCGAGGATCAGGTCGTCGAGGGCGGGGGAGAAGTCGTCGACGAGCTCCCACAGGTCGGGAACGAGATCGGGGCACGAGATCAGGCCGATGTCGAGCCTGCCGTCGAGGGAGAGCACCGTCACGTTGAGTGCCGCCCCGTGGAAGATCGGTCCGAAGGGGTACATGGCCGTCATACGCGCACCCATGAAGTACAGCGGGACGGGCGGTCCGGGCACGTTGGAGACCACGAGGTTGTGGATCACCGGATGCCGGTCGGCGAGGCGGAGTCCGGCATAGGCGCGCATCGCGGGCGCGAACACCGCCGCGTCGAGGAACTGCGACCAGTCCTGCAGCAGGTTCACACCGAGATCGGCGTTGTGGTCCTTGGCCACCGCATTCGCTTCCGCAAGGGCACGCAGGCGCTCGGCCGGATCCGCGATGTGGGTGTGGAGGTCGGCGAACATCGCCGAGACCTGGTTGCGTCCCGGCCGATCCGACCTGCCGTGGACCGAGACCGGGATCATCCCGATGAGCGGGGAATCGGGAAGTTCCCCACGACGCTCCAGATATCGGCGCAGCGCGCCGGCGCACACGGCCATCACCACGTCGTTGACGGTGACGCCGAAGATGTTCTTCACCAGTTTCACATCGTCGAGGTCCAGCTCGGCGAAGCCGACGTTGCGGCGTCCGGTGATGGTGGAGTTGAACGGTGTGCGCGGAGCCGTGAACGGCGCCGGCATCGCGTCGCCGCGTCGTGCGCGGGCGATCCACGAGGTCACCGACGTCACGGCGGCCGGCAGGATCCGCAGCAAATGGAGGGGTCGCCGGGCGACGTTGAGGGCGCCGGCGAGGGCGATGGCGAGATCGTTCGCGTCGCCGGCGCCCCGCTTGACCGGTTCCGGCCGGGGATCGGCCGGGTCGAGGCTGCACAACTGTGAGACGAGGGCGGCGCCGGACACCCCGTCCACTCCGGCGTGGTGCATCTTCACGACGACGGCGACCCGGCCGTCGTCGAGCCCGTCGACGAACCACATCTCCCACAGGGGCCGGGAGCGATCCAGGGGCTGCGAGGCGATGTGGCCGCACAGTTCGGCGAGTTCGACCCGGCTTCCCGGGGCGGGCACGCCGACGTGGTGGACGTGCCGGTCGAGGTCGAAATCGTGGTCGTCGACCCAGACCGGATGGTCGAGGTTGAACTTGCTGTCGGCCAGTTTCATCCGGAACTGGGGCACGGCGGCGAGTCGTGCCCCGAGTTCGTTGCGGAGGCTCGGATAGTCGTGGCGACCCGGGACAGTGGTCGGATCCAGCACGATCAGCCCGCAGATGTGGAGGAGCTGGCTGGGAGTCTCGAGGTAGAGGAAACCCGCGTCGAGTCCGCTGAGACGCTGCATGGAACCAGGGTAGAACAGGTTCTAGAAATCTGGTCGGATTGCGTCGGTTTTCACCGCTGCAGTCGTGCGACCCCCGCGGGAGGCAGACCGGCGGCATAGGCGAGGACGTCGCAGAAGGCCTCGACGTGCGGGGCCAGCACGTCCGACTGCGGAGTCCACGAGGCGCGCAGTTCCAGCTGGTGTGCGCGGCCCGGGCCCGCGATGTCGCCGAACCGCACGGAGGTCGTCGAGGTCACCGTGCCGCCCAGGGCCGTGAGGGGTTCGCCGTGCGCGGCCAGTGCATCGACGAGCCAGCTCCACGCCACCTCCGGCAACAGGGAGTCGGCCGCCAGGCTCTCGTCGACGTCGGCCTGGATGTACGAGACGAGCCGGGTGGTGCCGTGCCACGCCTCGTCGCCGTCGGGGTCGTAGAGCAGGATGAGACGGCCGAACGCGTCGCCCTCCGACTGCTCGGGCACCCTCTCCGTCTCGTCGTGCAAAACCTCGGCGCTCAGTGCATAGCTGTAGGGAGCGAGCCGTTGCGGTGGTCGAATCGGTCCGACCTCGATCTCCGGGCGCACGGTAGCCGCGTTCATCGCATCGACTGCGGAACGGAAGCGGGCCGGCTCGGCGGGCGAGGTGGTCACCGAGCGGACGTTAGTGCCGGTGACCCACCGCACGCGGGAGGCGCGCCGATTCCGGTGGGCGGCGCGGTCGTGGCAGCATGGGGCAACGGGTCCGCACCACACGTCTCGGTCCGGGACCCGACAGACGCTGCCCTGCGCGACGGCGCGCAGTGCCCGAAGAACGAGGATCGATGACCGGCTTGGAGAACACGAACGTCGGCTCTGCGGTGCCCGCGGAGTACCCCGCGCGGAGGATCCTGCCGCATGCGCCCCTGCTGGCGGCCGCACGCGGTGAGCGGCCCGTCCACCGGCCCGTGTGGTTCATGCGCCAGGCCGGCCGCTCCCTCCCCGAATACCGGGAGATCCGCGCCGGCGTCGGCATGCTCGAATCGTGCTTCGACCCCGAGCTCGTCTGCGAGATCACGATGCAGCCGGTGCGGCGCCACAAGGTCGACGCCGCCATCCTGTTCTCCGACATCGTCGTCCCGCTCAAGGCGGCAGGTATCGACCTCGACATCGTCGCCGGGACGGGCCCGGTCGTCGCGACCCCCGTCCGCACCGCCGCCGATGTCGCCGCGCTGCCGTCCCTCGAGGCCGAGGAGGTCGGAGCGGTCGCCCGCGCCGTCGGGCTGCTGACCCGCGAGCTCGGCGACACCCCGCTCATCGGCTTCGCGGGGGCGCCCTTCACCTTGGCGTCCTACCTCGTCGAGGGCGGACCCAGCCGCAACCACGAGCACACCAAGGCGCTCATGCACGCCGACCCGAAGACCTGGCACGCGCTCCTCGGCAAGCTCACCGATGTCGCCATCGGCTTCCTGCGCGCGCAGATCGGCGCCGGTGTCGACGCCGTCCAGCTCTTCGACTCGTGGGCGGGCGCCCTGTCGCTCGCCGACTACCGCGAGTACGTCCTGCCGCACTCCGAGCGTGTCTTCGCCGAGATCGCCGATGCGGGAGTACCGCGCATCCACTTCGGCGTCGGTACCGGCGAGCTCCTCGGCGCCATGGGTGAGGCCGGTGCGGACGTCGTCGGCGTCGACTGGCGCATCCCGCTCGACGTCGCCGCGACGCGCGTCGGCGCCGGCAAGGCCCTGCAGGGCAACCTCGACCCCGCCATCCTGTTCGCCGGCCCGGAGGTCGTCGAACGCGAGGTGCGCCGCATCGCCGCCGAAGCCGATCGTGCGCTGGCCGCCGGCGCCACCGGCCACATCTTCAACCTCGGTCACGGGGTCCTGCCCGACACCGATCCCGACGTCATCACCCGAGTGGTCGAGCTGGTGCATTCGCTGTGACCCCGCCGACGGTCGCGGTCGTCGGCGGTGGGATCAGCGGTCTCGTCGCCGCATACCGGCTGCGTCGTTCGCTCGGCGCCGCCGCGCGGATCGTCGTGCTCGAACGATCGTCGCGGCTCGGCGGCAAGCTCCGCACCGTGCCGTTCGCCGGAGACCCGGTCGACGTCGGGGCCGAGGCGTTCATCGCACGCCGTCCCGAGGTGCTCGCACTCGCCGAGGAACTGGCGCTGAGCGACCACATCGTCCACCCCTCGGGCGCGCGACCGCTCCTGTACGCCGGCGCACGGTTGCATCCGCTGCCCACGGGCACGCTGATGGGCATCCCGGCGTCCGCGCAGTCCGTCGAGGGACTCGTCGACGACGAGACCCTGGCCCGTATCGCCGCCGAGCCCACCGTGCCGCTGGAGTGGAACCGCAGCTCCGATGTCTCCGTCGCCGAACTCGTCCGTTCACGCTTCGGGGAGCAGGTGGTGCGGCGCAGCGTCGACCCGCTGCTCGGCGGGGTGTACTCGGGGCTGTCCGACACCGCCGGTGTCCGGGCCACCGTCCCGACGCTCGCCGCCGCCCTCGACGCCGGTGCGACGAGCCTGAGCGATGCCGTTTCCCGCGCCCTGCCCCCGCCGTCGGACGCTCCGGTCTTCGGGACGCTGCGCGAGGGCTACGGAGTCCTGCTCGAGGCCCTCGTGCGCGAGGCCGACGCGGAATTCCTCTACGGCACCGCGGCCTCCGGGCTGAAGCGGGACGGCGACCGGTGGTCGATCGAGCCGCTCGGTGAGGTCGACGGAGTGATACTCGCCGTGCCCGCGCCGGACGCCGCCCGGCTGCTCGCCGACAGCGTGAGATCTGCCGCGCAGTGCGCCGCGCAGATCCCACTCGCCTCGTCGGTGGTGGTCGCGCTCGCGTTCCCGCACGACACCGGCCTGCCGCAGAACTCCGGGATCCTCGTCGCGACGGGGGAGGAGCTGTCGGCGAAGGCGTTCACGCTGTCGAGCCGGAAGTGGCCGCACCTCGCGGAACGACCCGTCGCACTCGCCCGCGCGTCGTTCGGACGGTTCGGCGACGACGCGCTCGTCGACGCCTCGGAGGCCGAGCTGATCGCACTCGCCCGCGCGGATCTCGCCACCGTCACCGGAGTCGACACCGAACCGGTGGCCGCCATCGTGCAGCGATGGCACGGCGGGCTGCCGCAGTACCGCGAACACCACGGCGAGATCGTCGCCGCCCTCGAGGCCGAGATCGCCGGGATCGACGGACTCGAGGTCGCAGGCGCGATGCTGCACGGAGTGGGCGTACCCGCATGTGTCGCATCAGGCACGGCCGCGGCCGCACGCCTGGCTGCACGAATGGAAGGATGAACGTCATGGCACGTCTCGACTACGACAAACTCAATTCCACCCTCCGCTACACCATGTGGTCGGTCTTCCAGGTCCGGCCCGGTGTTCTCGGCGACGACCGCACCGCCGCGATCGAGGACGCGAAGGCGTTCTTCGCCCGCCTCGACGACACCGACGTGATCGTGCGCGGCATCTACGACGTGGCCGGCACCCGCGCCGACGCCGACTTCATGATCTGGAGCCACGCCGAGCACATCGAGGACCTGCAGAAGCTGTACGCCGACTTCCGGCGCACCACGCTCCTGGGCCGGGCGAGCACCCCGGTCTGGTCCAACACCGCGCTGCACCGGCCCGCGGAGTTCAACAAGAGCCACCTGCCCGCCTTCATCGCGGGGGAGGAGCCGGGCGACTACGTCTGCGTGTACCCCTTCGTGCGGTCCTACGAGTGGTACCTGCTGCCCGACGAGCAGCGCCGGAAGATGCTCGCCGACCACGGTATGGCGGCTCGCGGCTACCCCGACGTGCGTGCCAACACCGTCCCGGCCTTCGCGCTCGGCGACTACGAGTGGATCCTCGCCTTCGAGGCTCCGAAGCTCGACCGCATCGTCGATCTCATGCGCGACCTGCGTGCCACCGACGCGCGCCTGCACGTCCGGGAGGAGACCCCCTTCTTCACCGGGCCGCGGGTCGACGTCGCAGCGCTGGTCGCGTCGCTGCCCTGACGTGACCCCGACGAGCGCGGTGCCACCGGAGGGAGACGCTCGGCTGTTCTCCCAGATGGCGCACTGGGGGATGTTCTCGGCGCAGGCACGCGACGGCGAGGTCGTCGCCGTGCAGCCCTACGCCGGGGACCGCGACCCCTCACCGATCCTGGGGAACATCCCCGGATCGGTGCGGCACCGTGCTCGCATCGCCGGACCGGCCGTCCGCCGCGGCTGGCTCGAGAACGGCCCGGGACCGAGCACGCGACGCGGCGACGACGAGTACGTCGCGGTCTCGTGGGACGAACTCACCGAGATCCTCGCGGGCGAACTGCAGCGCGTGAAGGACCGGCACGGCAACCGGGCGATCTTCGGCGGCTCCTACGGCTGGTCGGCGCCCGGCCGGTTCCACCACGCGCAGAGCCAGGTGCACCGCTTCCTCAAGATGTTCGGTGGCTACACCCGCTCGGTGCACTCCTACTCGCTCGGCGCGACCGGCGTGATCATGCCACGCGTGCTGGGCACCCACTGGAAACTGTTCGCGCGCTCCACCTCCTGGGAGGTCATCGCCCGCGAGACCGATCTGATGGTGTGCTTCGGCGGCATCCCGCTCAAGAACACCGCTGTCAACGACGGCGGCACGAGCGACCACCCCACCCGCGACGCCCTCGACCGGATGCGGGCCCGCGGCGGCCGGATCGTCTCGTTCAGCCCGATCCGCAGCGACATGCACGGCGAGCACGAGTGGCTCGCTCCCCGGCCGGGCACCGACGTCGCGATCATGCTCGCCCTCGCGTACGTCCTGGCCACCGAAGGTCTCGCCGACCGCGAGTTCCTCGACCGCTACTGCACCGGCTACGACCGGTTCGAGGAGTATCTGCTCGGCCGCACCGACGGCGTTCCCAAGACCCCGCAGTGGGCGGCCACGCTCTCGGGGCTGCCCGCCGGAACCTTCGTCGACCTCGCGCGGCGCATGGCCCGCGGTCGCACCCTGGTGTCCGTGACCTGGTCGCTGCAACGTGTCCGGCACGGCGAGCAGGCTCCCTGGGCGGGCGTGACCCTCGCCGCGATGCTCGGTCGACTCGGGGTTCCCGGCGGCGGTTTCGGTCACGGCTACGGCTCGATGAACGAACCCGGTCTCGCGCCCGTCCCGTATCCGTTGCCCACCCTGTTCCAGGGCAACAACGACGTCGCGGACTTCATCCCCGTCGCCGCGATCTCCGACCTGCTGTTGCGGCCGGGGGAACAGTTCGACTACGACGGGCAACGTCCGACCTTCCCCGACATCCGGCTCGTGTACTGGGCGGGCGGCAATCCCTTCCATCACCACCAGGACATCGGGCGGCTCCGTCGCGCGCTGCGGCGACCGGACACGATCGTCGTCCACGACCCGTACTGGACGGCGATGGCCAAGCACGCCGACATCGTCGTGCCGTCGACCACGGCGCTCGAACGCGACGACCTCACGTGCACACGCAACGATCCGCTGCTCGTCGCGATGCAGGCCGCCGTACCGCGCTTCGCCGACGCCCGCGACGACTACGACACCTTCACCGCTCTGGCCCACCGGCTCGGTTTCGGCGAGACGTTCACCGAGGGCCGGACTTCCCGGCAGTGGCTCGAACACCTCTACGAGCAGTGGCGCGGTTTCGTCCTCGCCGACGACCGGCGGGTCGAGGATCCACCGCCCTTCGAGGACTTCTGGTACGGCGGACCGGTCCGGATGCGGACCGAGGACGATCTGACCCTGTTCGAGGACTTCCGCTCCGATCCCGACGGACATCCGCTGCGAACCCCCAGCGGACGTCTCGAGATCTTCTCCGCCGACATCGACTCGTTCGGGTACGACGACTGCGCCGGTCACCCCACCTGGTACGAGCCGGACGAATGGCTCGGTTCCCCTCGGGCCGAACGGTTCCCGCTGCACCTGATCGCCAACCAACCCGCCACGCGCCTGCACGGCCAACTCGACCACGGGTCCGTGAGCCAGGCGTCGAAGATCCGCGGCCGTGAACCGATCCGGATGCATCCCGACGACGCCGCCGCGCGAGGTCTGGAATCCGGAGACATCGTCCGCGTGTTCAACGATCGCGGATCCTGCCTCGCGGGGGTCGTCGTGGACGACGGACTGCTCCCGAGCGTCGTCCAGCTCGCGACGGGTGCGTGGTACGACCCGCTGGACCCGTCCGATCCGGGGTCGATGTGCGTGCACGGGAATGCGAACGTGCTCACCCCCGATGTCGGGACGTCGTCGCTGTCCCACGGATGCACGGGGCAGCACGTGCTCGTCGACGTCGAGCGGTTCGACGGTGAGCTGCCGCCCATCCGGGCCTACGACCCGCCGGTCGTCCGACAGCGCTGAGTTCTCCGGTACAGGGCCGTCACAGGCCGAGGGACGACTGTACGTCGTGCAGGGTGGCCGCGGAAGCGGCCAGCCCCGATTTCTCCTCCGACGACAGCGGCACCTCGAGCACGGTGTGCGCGCCGCGCGCGTCGACGATGGTGGGGAGCGACAGGCAGACGTCCTGCAAGCCGTGCAGGCCGGTCTGCAGCGTCGAGACCGCCAGCACCCGGCGCTGGTTGCGCAGGACCGCCTCCACGATGCGGGCACTCGACAGGCCGATCGCGAGATTCGTGGCACCCTTGCCGCGGATGATCTCGTAGGCGCTGCGTACCACCTCGTCGAAGAGTTCGGCGCGGGTGGCGGCACCGAAGACCGGTCGTCCGTCGACGGTGAAGGAGTCCACCGGCACGCCGCCGATCGTCGCACCGGACCACAGAGCGACCTCCGAGTCGCCGTGCTCCCCGACGACGAACGCGTGGACGTTCTCGACGGCCACATCGGCGCGGTGCGCGAGCAGGTACCGCAGCCGACCGGAATCGAGCACCGTTCCCGATCCGAAGATCCGACCGTCCGCGATTCCGGTCGCCGCGACCGCGGCACGGGTCACGATGTCGACGGGATTGCTGACGAACACGATCACCGCATCGGGGGAGGCGGACAGCAGGCGGGGCGTCAGATCCCGTGCCAGCGCGACGTTCGCAGCGGCGAGCTCGAGGCGCGACTGGCCGGGATGCTGCTTGGCGCCCGCCGTGACGACGATCAGATCCGAACCGGCGGTGACCGCGACGTCGTCGCCGCCCTCGATCCGGCACGACGGCGCGAACTGGGTGCCGTGGTTCAGGTCGAGGACCTCGGCGCGCACCTTCGCGGGATTCGTGTCGAACAATGCGATCGCGTCGGCCGACCCCCGCAGCAGGCATGCGTAGGCCACTGCGGTACCGACGCTGCCGGCACCGACGACGGACAGTTTCGTACTGCTTCCGGCACTCGTGCGAGTCGCGGCCATGGACAGATTCTCGCCCACCTGACGGACGAGCGCGAGCGGAGCGGCCGGCACGGGACGCGGCGGTTGCCCGACCGACGGGCGGTGCGGGCTCTAGCCTCGACTGCATGGCCACGACACCTTTCGACGCCGTCCTGTTCGACTTCTCCGGCACGTTGTTCCGGCTCGAGGAGGACGAGAGCTGGCTCGCCGACGTCACCGACGACGCGGGTGAACCCTTCGACGTGCACCGGCAGGCCGAACTCATGCGGCGGTTGACCGCGCCCACCGGCCAGCCCGTCGAGATGGACGCCGACGAGCACCACGCCTGGACCAATCGCGACCGCGAACCCCGTTGGCACCGCGAGGCCTATCTGACGGTGCTGAGGAAGTCGGGAGTCGCCGATCCCGAACAGGCACAGGCGCTGTACCGGAAGGTGACCGACCCCGGTTGCTGGACGGTCTATCCCGACACGGTCCCCGTGATCGAGGCGCTCGCCGGTGACGGGATCGCCGTCGGCGTGGTGAGCAACATCGCGTTCGACCTGCGGCCCGCCTTCGCGCGGCTCGGCATCGACGACCTCGTGTCGGTGTTCGCGTTGTCCTTCGAGGTGGGCGCCGTCAAACCCGAACCGGAGATCTTCCGTTACGCCGTCGACGCGCTGGGCGTCGACCCGCGGCGCACGCTGATGATCGGCGACAGCGAAAAGGCGGACGGGGCCGCACGGTCGATCGGATGTGCGTTCGAACTCGTCGAACCGTCACCGACCGCCGAGCGGCACGACGCGCTGTGGACCGCGCTGGCCGCGGCCGGGATCACTCCGACGGAACCAGGCGCAGGGAGATCGAGTTGATGCAGTACCGCTTGTCGGTGGGCGTCGGGTAGCCCTCGCCCTCGAAGACGTGCCCGAGATGGCTGTGGCACGTCGCGCACATCACCTCGACACGCCGCATCCCCAGCGAGTCGTCCTCGCGCAGGATCACGGCGTCGGAGTCGGTGGGATCGAAGAACGACGGCCACCCGCAGTGCGAGTGGAACTTCTCGGTGCTGCGGAACAGTTCGGCACCGCACGCCCGGCATTCGTAGAGGCCCTCGGTGTCGGTGTCGGTGTACTCGCCGACGAAGGGACGTTCGGTGCCGGCCTGCCGTAGCACGGCGAATTCGGCGGGAGTGAGTTTCGCGCGCCATTCCTCGTCGCTGTGGACGACCTTGGGTGCGGGTTCGGATCGAGGAGCAGACGTCATGATCTCCACGCTAACCGCGGCCGGGGCGCCCGTCACGTCTGCACCGGAACGGACGGATCACGTGCGGGCCGGTTGCTTCTCCTGGAGCAGGTGCGACGGTTCGATGCCGTCCGCCAGGCGTCCTTCGCGCTTCGCCGCGAGGTACCGGTCGACCAGGACGGCGAACACCACGATGAGCAGCAGCGACCACCCGAAGGTGGTTTTCATGTACTCCGCTGCCCGTCCGGCCTCCACCCACCGGTTCGACAGCCACGAGTCGTAGCTCAGGAAGCCGTAGACGGCGAGCCAGGCGGGCCAGTTCCGCATCACGGAGTTCGGCAGCAGCACCGTCATCAGCAGCGGGAACAGCATCATCGAGTAGTACATCTGCCCGAGCGACCCGAGCAGGAACGACGCCGCGAGCAGCACACCGCCGGCGGTGCACACGAAGAACACCTCGTCGTGGCGGCAGTAGCGGTAGAGCAGCCACACCGAGACCGCCACCATCACCGCGAGCACCGCCCGCAGACCGAGGATCAGCCACCCCGGAAGCCCGTAGTACATGCCGTTGCCGACGATCGCGCTGTTGAAGTAGTCGCGGGACTCGAGCAGATAGGGCACGGTGTGCTCGACGAACTGCCAGGCGTCGACCGACAGGGGCCAGGCGATGATCGTCAACGCGATCGGGACGGCGGCAGCGGTGACGAAGACCTTCCACTGCCCGCGGACGAGCGGCAACAACAGCAGGGGCGCCAGGATCGGTTTGACGGCGAAGGTCAGGCCGAGCGCCGCTCCGGCCCACAGGTCACGCCGTTTGAGCAGCAGCGTCAAGAACGCGATCTCGCCGAGGAGGACGAGACCGTTGATGTTCGTGAAGACGAGTGTGTTGGTCACGGTCTCGGACGCGAACGCGGCGAAGACCAGCACCGGCGCGATCGGCGAATCGAGTCGCAGACCGAACATGCGCAGCAGCAGGTACAGCGCGATGAGGATCGCGATCGCATTGGCCAGGATGAACAGCCACCGCGACCGTTCCGGGTCGATCACCGCGATCGGTGCGATCAACAGGGTCCCGGAAGGTGGGTAGAGATAGTGGGGGTCGACCCACTGGAACTCGGCGGTGTACACGGGCCGGCGGTTGAGGAAGGCCAGCGCCGCGTTGTAGACCGGGGTGAAGTCGTCCGTTCGAAACCCGTTGACCGCTTTGATCACGACCCGGTGCAGAACCGTCAGGACGGCGAGGGGCCACACCACAGCCTTGACCACCTCGGCGGTCGTGCGTGCGGTACGGGGTTCGAGACTTCTGAGGAACACTACGGCACGGTACCCCGAGCGAATGCGGGCCTGCGCACACGCCCTGGCCGGTGCCCCGCGATGTCACGCGGGGCACAGGCTCCCGTTGGGTGGAAGTTCTCCGTCGGACAGATAGGTCTCCACCCGCGCCTGCACGCATCCCGAGTGCAGGACCGCCGAGTAGCCGGCGCCCTGCCACGACAGTGACGCCCAGGCGATGCCACCCGCGGTGAGTACACCGGTCACCGATTCCACCCCGGCGTTACCCACGATCGGGTCGGCGGCGCCCGAGGAGACGAGCACGGGCACGTCGAGCGCGGCAGGAAGCGGGGGCGCCGGCAGGCTCGGCCAGGCCGCGCACGCCGTCAGGCCCGTCGCGAGGTCCGCTCCGTACAGCGGGTACAGCGTGGACCAGCTCTTCGCGAGATCGCCCGCGTGGGTCGGGGTCGGCCACCGCTGCCCGTCGCTGCACCGCGCGACGAACTGGCCGTCCGTCGAGAGCGCCGCCTCGGCCGCGCCGACCAGCTCGATGAGCGGCATGACGTCACCGCCCCGCGCCGCTGCGAGGACGTCCGCGACTTCGCGGACGCGGGCCTGCAGATCGGCGCGTGGAGTGCCGAGGACCCCCGTCAGGGCGGTGAGGAAGGAGTTGGCCGAGACCGGCGCGAGCTCGCCCGCGGCCGCCTGCTCGTGCAGTTCCTCGATCGCCGCGCGGGGATCGTCTCCGAGCGCGCAGTCGAGGGCGGCGCACCGACGGGCGAAGGCGTCGACGGCGGCCTCCGCGCCACGGGCCTGCGACTCGGCCATGAGCTCCGCGTCCGCGGTGGCCGCGGCGGGGGAGTCGAGGACGAGCCGACCGACCGCACCGGGATACGCCGCAGCGTAGGCGAGTGCGACGGTCGCACCGTTCCCCACTCCGAGCAGACCGATCCGGTCCACCCCCCACGCCTGGCGGAGACGCTCGATGTCGTCGGCGGCGTGCGAGGCGCCGAACATCAGTTGCTGAGGCTGCAGATAGTCGGTGCACGAGACGGTCGCCTGACGGCCGAGGTCGGCGACCCGATCGGGTGCATCGCCGGTGCGGCCGAATTGGCCGAGGTCGCCGAGACCGCGGCGATCAGCGGGAAAGATGCAGTCGATCGCGAGCGAGCTGCCGATTCCACGACGATCCACCGCGACGATCGGACGCATCGCCAGTGCACCGGACATCGGACCGGTCGCCATGCCGGTGAGTGCGCGTGTCGACGCCGTGTCGGCGCCGGTCGTGAGCACCAGGGGAGCGGCGTCGGTGGGAGTGTCCGCCAGTCGCGCACGCATGACGGCCAAGGGGAAGGTGCCCGTCACGGTTCCGGCCACATCGATCGGTGCGACGACCTCCGCGCACTCGAGGACGAGACCCGCAGGACCCGGGGGTGCATCGAAGGCGGACAGGGTCTCTCCGGTGCAGTCCCGCCAGGCCGGTTCGGCCGACGGCACCGGAAGTTCGGGCACCGTGGCCTCGTCCTGCGAGGGCCGATCCACGGCGACACCGGGATCGTCCCGTACGACGGCGACGTCGGGACGTATCGACGGGCCTGCTCCGCACGCGGTCGACACCACGGCAACCGTGATCCACATCGCGGCGATCACTCCCGATCTGCGCATGCGCACAGCCTGCCAGGTTCGGCCACGACGGCGTGCAACCGGTGGTGGACGGCCCGACCGGAAGTATCCTCCCGCAGCGTGACGGCGGGGTGAACGCCGTGTGAAGTAGGTCGCATTCCGGATTCGGGTGAGGATTCGAGCATGATGCGGTCGTACCCTGGGCTGATGCACGAACGTCTCGTCGATCGCAATCCGGTGGTGCCTGCAGACCAGTTGGTGGCGCAGATGGTGCCCCCCGCGATGTTCGACGAGGTGAGCTTCGAGTCGTACATTCCGGATCCCAACGAACCGAGCCAGGCGGCCGCGGTGACGACCGCCGCGGAGTTCGTCGGCAAGATCGGGAAGATCCGCGGCGGCAAGCGGGGACTGTTCGGTCGCCGCTCCCAGCCGCAGGGTGCCGGTCTCTATCTCGACGGCGGCTTCGGCGTGGGCAAGACCCACCTGCTCGCCTCGATCTTCCACAGCGCACCCGCACCCAAGGCCTTCGGCACCTTCGTCGAACTCACCCACGTGGTCGGTGCCCTCGGGTTCAACAAGGCCGTCGAAGAACTGTCGAACCACAGCGTGCTGTGCATCGACGAGTTCGAGCTCGACGATCCGGGCGACACCATGCTCGTCTCCCGTCTGCTGACCGAACTGTCGGCCCGCGGGGTCTCGATCGTCGCGACCTCCAACACGCTGCCCGGCCAGCTCGGCGAGGGCCGGTTCGCGGCCCAGGACTTCCTTCGCGAGATCAAGAAGCTCGCGTCCATCTTCGAGACGCTCCGCGTCGACGGTCCCGATTACCGTCACCGCGACCTGCCGCCCGCGCCCGACCCGGTCGATTCGGCCGAGCTGGTGGAGCGCGCCGACACGATTCCGGGTGCCACGCTCGACGATTTCGACGAACTGTGCGCGCACCTGAGCACCCTGCATCCCTCCCGCTACGGCAAACTCGTCGAGGGTGTCCCCGCGGTCTTCCTCGAAGGCGTCCACCCCGCGAAGGACCAGTCGGTGGCTCTGCGTCTGGTGGTCCTCGCCGACCGGATGTACGACGCGAGCATCCCGGTGACGGTCTCCGGAGCCAAGCTCGACGAGATCTTCACGCCCGAGATGCTCGCCGGTGGTTACCGCAAGAAGTACCTGCGCGCGACGTCCCGTCTGCTGGCACTGTCCCGCTTCGAGGTCGCCGCGGGCTGATCGGGAACCCGGCGCGCACCCGCTCGCCGGGGTCCCTCGCCCGTCACAGGGCGCGCTGCATGACGAAATCGTCGTGTGTCCGTGCGCCCACCACGAACGTGCGCGTGCCCACCGCCACGAATCCCTGTTTCTCGTAGAATCGACGGGCGCGCGTGTTCTCCTGATTGACTCCGAGCCACAGTCCGGCCCGCCCGAGCGCACGAGCTCGCGCGACGATCGCCTCCATGAGCGCCGTGGACACTCCGGCGCCGTGATGACCCGGCATCACATACAGCTTGCTGATCTCGATCGCCGGCCGCGCCGTGATCACGGCGTCGATCGCGGGATCCTCGGGGGCGGCGTCCACTGCCATCAGATAACCGACGATCTCACCGCCCGCGCGCGCCTCGAGGACGATGCGTTCGGGAGACGACAGGTACTCGGCGAACTTTTCCGCACTGAGGGTTCGCTCGATGAACTCGGCGATGTCGTCCTCGGCGGCATCCGGAGGGCAGGCGAGCGGGAAGGTGGCCGCTGCAACCTGGGCGATCGCTTCGGCATCCCAGATTCCCGCCTCGTCGACGGAGACCGCTTCTTCGAGTGGTGGCATGGACATGCACACCAGTGAAGCACCCGGACGACCCGATTCGGCACACGCCCCGCAGGACCGATGCGATGCGGAGAAGGGCCCGGATATGGCTGAACCCCAGCCTTGGATGGGGGGTCATGGCTGGGGTTCGACACCATCGGGGGGATGGCACCATCCACGCTACATGAGGGATCCCTCAGGTTCCAGCCAGGGCGGTCACGGTTGCGTCACACGAGTTCGTGCGTGCGACTTGCACGAAATGTCGGTGCGTTGTACCGTCGCGGCTATGAAGCGCGTACTCGTAGTTCACCGCCGTAGCGGGGTCTGATTCGGACCGACCCCTCGCTGCGGGTCGTTGAGCTACGCGTCGGTCCTTCCTTCTCGTGGAAGACCACTACGAACGATGAACGCCTTCACCTCTTCCTCCGGATCTGCTCCGATGTTCCCTTTCGGCGCCACGGGCGCCACCGATCCGTTCCTCGCCCGATACGGGCGTGCACTTCCTCGGGGATTGCGCGAGGAAACCACCGGCATGACCTGGGCGGAGTTCGAATCCGCTTACGGCGGCCGGCCCGGCCCCGTCAGGCTCGGTGGCTGGTCGGCAACCGCCCTGGGGGCGGGTCGCAGCGCATTCGAGGCGACCATCGCGATCGGCGATACGATCCACACCGCATCCGCCACGACCTGCGGACCGATCGCCGCGATGACTGCGATGCTGTACGACCTCGGGCTGAACATCGAGATCCTGTCGTTCCATCGGTACGACCTCGGCGAGATGTCCGCGACCTTCCTGCTGTGCCGTTCCGGCGAGTACACGACATGGGTGATGGGCACGGGTGAGAGCGGCAACGAGTCGTCGCTGCGAGCGATGGTCGCGGGGATCAACAAGCTCGGCGCATGACGTGCCCCGTCCGGTGCGGGGAGTGCCTCCGCACCGGATCACCCGCGCTCCGGCCCGCCGCCGGTCCGGATCCCGACCCGAACGGATGAAGGCCCCCTTCGAAATTCGAAGGGGGCCTTCATCTTCTGTGCGCGATACTGGGATTGAACCAGTGACCTCTTCCGTGTCAGGGAAGCGCTCTCCCGCTGAGCTAATCGCGCCGGCATCGTGATCGCCGGAGTGGAGCGGATGACGGGATTCGAACCCGCGACCCTCACCTTGGCAAGGTGATGCGCTACCAGCTGCGCTACATCCGCATGTGCACGTTCTTTCGGTGAACCGGATCGACCCACGTGCTGGTCGAACCTGGTGCGCGATACTGGGATTGAACCAGTGACCTCTTCCGTGTCAGGGAAGCGCTCTCCCGCTGAGCTAATCGCGCGAGGTGGAGACGGGAATCGAACCCGTGTGCACGGCTTTGCAGGCCGTTGCCTCACCACTCGGCCACTCCACCGTAAAAGGTCGAGTCCAACCTCTCGAGCGGATGACGGGATTCGAACCCGCGACCCTCACCTTGGCAAGGTGATGCGCTACCAGCTGCGCTACATCCGCATTCGCACCGCTCGGCGTCGTGCTCTCCGTGGTGCGGTTCAAAACAGTAGCCGAGCATCTACGAAACGCACAAATCCGCAGGTCAACGGCAGAAAACCGGCAGATTTCGCGAAGGTGACCGGCCGATGACCCCTTCGGCGGGCGTCGCTGGGGCTCCGGGGGGCCGGCTGTCGCGCCCTCTCGGTGTCTCGGACCGGGGACGGTCCGTCCGACCCCCTCCGGTGTCCGAGGGCCGACATCCCGCTCGCGTGCACGCGCGTGAGGCTGCGGTCGGAAATGCCGCGACCAGGCGATTCGTCTTCATGACGGGAGCGTGTTAGTGTTCCATCTCGTTCGAGCCGCTGCGAAGCGGCCCGGTCCCGTGGCTCAGTGGAAGAGCGTCCCGTTCACACCGGGGAGGTCGCTGGTTCGATCCCAGCCGGGACCACAGAGATCGACAGTGACGAAAGGCACCCTTACCAGGGTGCCTTTTTTCGTACCCGGATGACATCGTGGAGCGCGTGCGTGGCGCCCGGTCGGCCGGCTGCCCGCGCGCGCATATTCCTTCGAACCCAACGGTCCGCGTGGGCCTCGTCCACAGGTGGCGTGGGGGCACAGCTGTGGTGCTTGTGGCCGAAGTGTGCGTAGTGATGGCAGGATCGTGGTCGTCGAGGAGGACACGTCCGAATGAGCGTTGCGGACAGCGAATGGCCGGTCGTGGGGGCGACCGGTGCGAGATTCGGATCCGGTCGGTCCCGTCGACGTCGGCGGCCGGCGGATCACGCCGTGCCGGTACGGAATCACCACGAGCCGGACCTCGTCGTCGACGAGGTCGCGGCGACCGAGGTGAACCGGCCCGCAACGCGATCGGTCGAGGGGGCGCAGCAGATCCACGCAGCGCGGTCGGCCGACCGGATTGCGGGCACCGGGACCAGTGTGGGAATCGAGGACATGAACCAGCCAGAGACGTCGTCGTTCGTGCGCCCGTTCGTGCGGAGCGGGGGACGCACCCGAGCCGAGGTCGAATTGCCTCTCGAAGCGCTCGTGTCGGCCGTCCCCTCCGCGATGGGCAGTGAGTCCGGTCCGGCGATGGACGAGCATCGCCTCGTCCTGACGTTGTGCGCCCAACCCCGATCGATCATGGAGATCGCGGCACTGGCCCGGATTCCGCTCGGTGTCGCCCGGGTGCTGGTCGGCGATCTCGCCGCGACCGGCGAGATCACCGTGCACCGCACGGCCGACAAGGTGGGACCGAACGTCGAACTGCTCGAACGGGTGCTGACGGGTCTCAACCACCTCTGAGTTTCTCCGCTCGGCTCCCTGTGTTCGCTGCCCGGGCGGATGTCGATAGCATGATGAAGTTGCCGTGTGCTCGCGATCGTCGACCGCAGCACGCGCCCGGCGACGACCACGTATCAGGCATCGAGCCGAGGAGTCCGTCACAGTGACCACGCCCGCATCCGCGAAACCAGCCACGATCGTCCGGGTGCCCGCGGGGACCACTGCGGGCGCGGCGGTCCGTGACGCGGGTCTGCCCACCAAGGGACCCGAGACGATCGTGGTCGTCCGCGACTCCGAAGGCACGCTGCACGATCTTTCGTGGACGCCGGAATCGGACGTCGAGGTCGAGGCCGTCGGCGCCGACACGGAGGACGGCCGCAGCGTCATCCGCCACTCCGCCGCCCACGTGCTCGCACAGGCCGTGCAGCAGGAGTTCCCGGAGGCGAAGCTCGGCATCGGCCCGCCCATCCGCGACGGCTTCTACTACGACTTCCAGGTCGAGCGTCCCTTCACGCCGGAAGACCTCGCGAAGCTCGAGAAGCGGATGAAGAAGATCGTCAAGGATGCCCAGCGCTTCTCGCGTCGCGTCGTCGACAGCCTCGAGGACGCCCGCGAGGAATTGAAGGACGAACCCTTCAAACTCGAACTCATCGACGACAAGTCGGGCATCGACGACCCCGAGGTGATGGAGGTCGGCGGCAAGGAACTGACCATCTACGACAACCTCAACCCCCGCACGGGTGAGCTCGTCTGGAAGGACCTGTGCCGCGGCCCACACGTGCCCACCACCAAGTTCATCCCGGCGTTCAAGCTCACGCGCAGTTCCGCGGCGTACTGGCGCGGCGACCAGGACAACGCCGGCCTGCAGCGCATCTACGGCACGGCCTGGGAGTCCACCGAGGCGCTCGACGAGCACCTCGAACTCCTCGCCGAGGCCGAGCGCCGCGACCACCGCAAGCTCGGCACCGAACTCGACCTGTTCTCGTTTCCCGACGAGCTCGGCTCGGGACTGCCGGTCTTCCATCCGAAGGGCGGCATCATCCGCCAGGAGATGGAGAACTACTCGCGTCAGCGCCACGTCGAGGCCGGCTACGAGTTCGTGTACTCGCCGCACATCACCAAGGGCCACCTCTACGAGGTCTCCGGTCACCTCGACTGGTACCGCGACGGCATGTTCCCGGCGATGCACATCGACGAGGAGCTCAACGAGGACGGCACGGTTCGCAAGCCGGGTCAGGACTACTACCTCAAGCCGATGAACTGCCCGATGCACGACCTGATCTTCCGGTCGCGAGGCCGCTCGTACCGCGAGCTGCCGCTTCGCATGTTCGAGTTCGGATCCGTCTACCGCTACGAGAAGTCCGGTGTGATCCACGGACTCACCCGTGTGCGCGGCATGACGCAGGACGACGCGCACATCTTCTGCACCCCGGAGCAGATGCGCGACGAGCTCACCAGCGTCCTGAAGTTCATCCTCGACCTGCTGAAGGACTACGGGCTCGACGACTACTACCTCGAACTGTCGACGAAGAATCCCAAGAAGTTCGTCGGCAGCGACGAGCTGTGGGACGTCGCGACCGACACCCTGCGTGAGGTCGCCGAGGCCTCGGGTCTGCACCTCGTCCCGGATCCGGGCGGTGCGGCCTTCTACGGTCCGAAGATCTCGGTGCAGGTCAAGGACGCCTTGGGTCGCAGCTGGCAGATGTCGACGATCCAGCTCGACTTCAATCTGCCGGAGCGATTCGAGCTCGAGTACACCGGCACCGACGGGGCGAAACACCGGCCCGTCATGATCCACCGGGCGCTCTTCGGGTCGATCGAGAGGTTCTTCGGCGTGCTCACCGAGCACTACGCCGGTGCCTTCCCGGCGTGGCTCTCGCCCATCCAGGTCGTGGGCATTCCTGTGGCCGCGGACTTCGAGGACCACTTGTTCGACGTCGTGGGCAAGCTGAAGGCTCAGGGGATCCGGGCCGAGGTCGACGTCTCCGACGACCGTATGCAGAAGAAGATCCGCACCCACACCACGCAGAAGGTGCCGTTCATGCTGCTCGCCGGTGAGCGCGACGTCGCGGCGGGCGCGGTCAGCTTCCGTTTCCGCGACGGCACGCAGGTCAACGGCGTGCCGGTCGACGAGGCCGTGCGGATCGTGACCGAATGGGTCCGCCGCCGCGAGAACGCCTCGCCCACCGCCGAGCTCGTCGGTTCCGGTGGGGAAGGCAGTACGTCGTGACGGGCGATCGCACTCCGGGGCCGGCCGACATCCCCGCGACCGACGACAGTCCCGCGTCGATGGTCGATCGCGGTGTGGGGGAGTCCGACCACCTGCAGCGCCTGTGGTCGCCGCACCGGATGTCGTACATCACCGAGTCCCCGCGAGGTCGCGACGAGCCGTACGAACCCTTCACCGACATCCCGAAGATGTCCGACGAGGAAGGTCTCGTCGTCGCTCGCGGCGAAACGGTGTACGCGGTGCTCAACCTGTACCCGTACAACCCGGGGCACCTGATGGTCGTGCCGTACCGCCGGGTCGCCAATCTCGAGGATCTGACGCCCGACGAGAGCGCCGAGCTCATGCAGTTCGCCCAGCGTGCGCTTCGGGTCATCAAGCGGGTGTCGCGTCCGCACGGCTTCAACGTGGGCCTGAACCTCGGTGCCGCGGCAGGAGGTTCGCTGGCCGAACATCTGCACCTGCACGTCGTGCCGCGCTGGGGTGGCGACGCCAACTTCATCACGGTCCTCGGCGGGTCGAAGGTGATGGTGCAGCTGCTGCGCGACACCCGTGCGCTGCTCGCCTCGGCATGGGACGAGTGAGGGCGCGTCCCGAGCCGGCGAGATCGCCGCGCACCCCCGGTGTCGCCTGCAGATCTGCAGCGAGCCACCCGCGCATCTTCGGCTCGACTCGTGGCAGGATCGGATTCCGGACACAACGGTCGGACGGGAAGACAGGGGTCGCGGGATGCTGAGCTTCTTCGGGCGTGCGTCGGTGTCGAAGGTCACCGCGCCGCTCGGTAAGGCCTTGATCCGCACCGGCCTGACTCCGGATGCGGTCACCCTGGTCGGCACCGTCGCCACGGTCGCCGCCGCCGTGACCCTGTTCCCCATGGGGTACCTCTTCTGGGGCGCGATGGTCATCTGGCTGTTCGTGATGTTCGACATGCTCGACGGCGCGATGGCGCGGGCCCGCGGTGGTGGAACCCGGTTCGGCGCGGTCCTCGACGCGACCTGCGACCGGATCGCCGACGGCGCGATCTTCGCCGGTCTCGCGTGGTGGGCGGTCTACCACGAGCAGAGCCGTCCGCTGTTCGTCGCCACTCTGCTCTGTCTGGTGACCTCGCAGGTCATCTCGTATGCGAAGGCACGCGCGGAGGCGAGCGGACTGTCCGCCGACGGCGGCCTGATCGAGCGTCCCGACCGGCTCGTGATCGTGCTCGTGGGAGCGGGCCTCACCGGACTCGGCCTCGACTGGGCGATCCACATCGCGATGTGGCTGCTCGTCGTCGGATCGGTGATCACGGTCTTCCAGCGGGTGCTCGCCGTCCGCAACTCCGAAGGGGCGCGCGAACTGCTCCCCCTCACGCCGGCCGGGAGCAGTGACACCGCTCCCCGGGACGACGGGGGAACGCAGTGAGCTTCGCCGAGAACGCATCCGATCTGGCGTACGCGGGCGGCTGGCGCCTGGTCCGGGCACTGCCCGACGGCGTCGCGCGACGGTTGTTCGACGCCGGCGCCGACGTCGCGGCACGCCGCGGCGGCGGACCGCAGCAATTACGACGCAATCTCGGGCGGGTGCTCGGGGTGCAACCGCACGAGGTGCCCGACGAGCTGATCCGCAGTTCGGTGCGGTCCTACGCTCGCTACTGGCGTGAGGCGTTCCGCTTGCCGTCGATGGATCTCGACGCGACGGCGGCGTCGATCGATGCGTCCATCGAGGGCCGCGAGCACATCGAGGCGGCGCTGGGCGCCGGTCGCGGTGTGATCCTCGCCCTGCCGCACAGCGGGAACTGGGACCTCGCCGGGGTGTGGTGCGTCCGCTACTTCGGGGGATTGACGACGGTCGCGGAACGCTTGCAGCCGGAATCCCTCTACCGGCGCTTCCTCGAGTACCGCGAGGGGCTCGGGTTCGAGATCTTCCCGTCGAGCGGCGGCGAGACACCGCCCTTCGGGGAGTTGGCTGCGCGGCTGCGTGACAACCGGATCGTGTGCCTGCTCGGAGAACGTGACCTCGCCCGCAAGGGAGTCCCGGTCACCTTCTTCGGCGAACCGACCCGGATGCCCGCCGGACCGGCGAAACTTGCCATCGACACCGGTGCAGCTCTGTTACCGGTGCACTGCTGGTTCACCGAGGACGGCTGGGGGTTCCGCGTGGATCCGGAGATCGACGTGAGCGTCGGGCTCGACGCGGCCACGCAGATCCTCGCCGACCGGTTCGCCACGAACATCGCCGCACATCCCGAGGACTGGCACATGCTGCAACCGTTGTGGCTCGACGATCTGTCGGAGGCCCGCCGCGCCCGAATGGAGGCGTAGGTGAGGATCGGGATGGTCTGCCCGTACTCCTTCGACGTTCCGGGCGGAGTACAGGCACATGTCGTGGATCTCGCCGAGGTCCTCATCGGCCGCGGGCACGAGGTGAGCGTGCTGGCACCCGCGTCGGAGACGACGGCCCTGCCCGACTTCGTCGTCTCCGCGGGCCGCGCCGTCGCCATTCCCTACAACGGGTCGGTCGCGCGACTGAGCTTCGGGCCGGTCTCCTACGCGCGGGTCCGCCGCTGGATCAACGACAACGACTTCGACGTCCTCCACATCCACGAACCGAACGCGCCGAGCCTGTCGATGCTCGCGCTCAAGGTGGCCGAGGGACCGATCGTGGCCACCTTCCACACATCCACGACGAAATCGCTGGTGCTCAGCACCTTCCAGGGTGTTCTGCAGCCCTATCTCGAGAAGATCAGCGGCCGGATCGCGGTTTCCGAGCTGGCCAGGCGGTGGCAGGTCACTTCCCTCGGTGCCGACGCGGTCGAGATCCCCAACGGCGTCGACGTGCCGTTCTTCCGGCACGCCCCGCTGCTGCCCGGCTACCCGCGAGCGGGCCGCACCGTGCTGTTCCTCGGCCGGTACGACGAATCCCGCAAGGGCATGGAGGTTCTGCTCGGCGCGCTGCCCGCTCTCGTCGCGCGTCACCCCGATATCGAGATTCTCGTGGTCGGCCGGGGCGACGAGGACCGCTTGCGGAAGGAAGCCGGACGCTACTTCCGGCACCTGCGCCTCCTCGGGCAGGTCGACGACGACGACAAGGCGTCCGCGATGCGCAGCGCCGACGTGTACTGCGCGCCGAACCTCGGTGGTGAGAGTTTCGGTATCGTGCTCGTCGAGGCCATGGCCGCGGGGACGGCCGTCGTCGCCTCCCAGCTCGACGCCTTCCGCCGGGTGCTGCGCGACGGGCAGGCGGGTGTCCTCGTCCCGGTCGGCGACGCCGACGCGCTCGCACGCGGCATCCTCGAGGTCCTCGACGACGACGACCGCCGGCAGGCACTGGTCGACTTCGGATCCACAGTGGTCGAGGCCTACGACTGGCCGGTGGTCGCGGACCAGATCCTGCGGGTCTACGAGACCGTCACCGTCGGGGCCGGTCCGGTCCGGGAGGTCCGGTCGTGACCTTCAGCGCGGTGACGATCCTGATCCTGTCGCTGGTGGCCGCTGTCGTCGTAGCGATCGGTGTATGGGCTTATTCCACCGCCAACCGCCTCGACCGCCTCCACGTGCGCTCGGACCTGTCCTGGCAGGCTCTGGACGCGGCCCTGGCCCGGCGCGCGGTGGTCGTGCGGAGCATCGCGGCGTCGATCCCGGTGCCGGAGGGACGCGCCCTCGCACTGCTCGCCGACACCGCCGAGCGGGCCGACCGTACTCGGCGCGAGGAAGCCGAGAACGCGTTGTCGGCGGCCCTGGCACGGCTCGAGACCGGCCGGTTGCGGCCCCAGCTCGTAGCCGAACTCGCGGACGCGGAGGCGCGGGTCCTCATCGCCCGTCGCTTCCACAACGACGCGGTGCGCGACACCTTGGCGCTGCGTCGCCGTCGGCCGGTCCGCTGGCTGCATCTCGGCGGTACCGCGCCGCTACCCACCTACTTCGAGATCGCCGAGCGCGCGGGTGCGGTCGCGACCGCACCCGCCACCGCGCCCGTACCTGCCGACCGCACCACTCCGATTCCGGATCGGGCACGCACATCGGCCAGGGTCGTGCTGCTCGACGAGGACGGCCGGGTCCTGCTCCTGCGCGGACACGACCCGGCGGCGCCCGAGCGGCACTTCTGGTTCACGGTCGGCGGCGCGGTCGAGGGTGGCGAGGACCTGGCGACGGCCGCGCTCCGGGAGATCGCCGAGGAGACCGGCCTCCACGTCGATCGCGACCACCTGTGCGGGCCGATGTGGCGGCGTGTGGCGGTGTTCCCGTTCAACGGGGAGGTCCTGCATTCGGAGGAGTTGTTCTTCGCGGTGCGGGTGCCGTCGTTCGAACCCGCCGACGACGGTTTCACCGATCTCGAGCGGCGCATGCGCCTCGAGCATCGCTGGTTCGACGACGAGGACCTGCAGGCGCTCGTGCGGTCCGGAAACGCGGTCTACCCGCAGGATCTGCCCGAGCTGCTCGACGAGGCGCGGCAGATCGCGGCGCGGCGACGCCAACCGGAGATCCGCGCGATCCACTGACGTCGCCAGGAGCATCTCGGTCATGCCGAGGGTGTACTTGTGCGGGCCAGTGTGCGGAACTGGACGGTTCCGGCGAGAACGTGCGGGTCTCAACGCCCGGGCCGCGCGCCCCTCGCTACGAGAATCGGCGCTGATCCGGACGACAGTTCGGGCGGCGTAGTCGAACCTCCCGACGCTCGGTGAAGAAATGGACCGACATAATGCAGTCCAGTTGTTTGCAACTGGCTATGGGGTCGGCTCCGATACAGCCCTAAGCTGGGGACCGCTGCCCGGTCGCTTGTGCGCCGGCAGTATTCGTCGATCCGTCCACCGAGGAGGAATTCCCATCGTGACCAGCCCCGATACCGCCCCCGTCACCGGCACCGCCCGCGTCAAGCGAGGCATGGCCGAGATGCTCAAGGGTGGGGTGATCATGGACGTGGTCACCCCCGAGCAGGCGAAGATCGCCGAGGACGCCGGCGCGGTGGCGGTCATGGCGCTCGAACGCGTGCCCGCCGACATCCGCGCGCAGGGCGGCGTGTCGCGCATGAGCGACCCCGACATGATCGACGGCATCATCGAGGCCGTCTCGATCCCCGTCATGGCCAAGGCCCGCATCGGCCACTTCGTCGAGGCCCAGATCCTGCAGGCCCTCGGTGTCGACTACATCGACGAGTCGGAGGTGCTCACCCCCGCCGACTACGAGAACCACATCGACAAGTTCGCGTTCACGGTGCCGTTCGTGTGTGGTGCCACGAATCTCGGTGAAGCACTGCGCCGTATCAACGAGGGCGCGGCGATGATCCGTTCCAAGGGCGAGGCCGGTACCGGCGACGTGTCGAACGCCACGACCCACATGCGCCGGATCCGCCAGGAGATCCGTCGTCTGACCTCGCTTCCCGAGGACGAGCTCTACGTCGCCGCCAAGGAACTCCAGGCGCCCTACGATCTCGTCGTGGAGGTCGCGCGGGCGGGCAAACTGCCCGTCACCCTCTTCACGGCCGGTGGAATCGCCACCCCCGCCGACGCGGCGATGATGATGCAGCTCGGCGCCGAGGGCGTGTTCGTCGGATCCGGAATCTTCAAGTCGGGCAACCCCGCCCAGCGTGCGGCCGCGATCGTCAAGGCCACCACCTTCCACGACGATCCGGACGTGCTCGCGAAGATCTCACGTGGTCTCGGTGAGGCGATGGTGGGCATCAACGTCGACGAGATCCCGCAACCCCACCGGCTCGCCGAACGCGGCTGGTGATCGCCTCATCGGGGTGCGTGCAGGGCGAGCAGGGCGACGTCGTCCTGCACGCCCTCCCCGAGCGTCCCGAGCACCTCGCACACAGCCCCGACGGCCTCTGCGGCGGTCGCCGGCTTCGACGCGCGAACGTGATCGAGCAGCCGTTCCTCCCCGAAACGCTCACGGGTCTCACCGGAGACGAGTGCCTCGCTCACGCCATCGGTGTACAACAGCAGCGTGTCGCCGGGGCGCAACGCGAAGGCGTGCTCGACGAGTCGCGGGGCGGGCAGCATCCCGATCAGCTGTCCGCCGACCGTCGGCAGGTAACCGACGCTGCCGTCCGCGCGCACGAGGATCGGCGGCGGATGCCCACCCGAGGCGAGGCGGATGTCGATCCTTCCCGACGCCGGGTCGGGCGCGACCGTGCCGAAGGCGAGTGTGCAGAAGGGTGCTCGCGCGCTGCTGTCGCGTTCGTCGAGCAGAGTCGTGTTGAGCGTCCTGAGCGCCGCCGAGGGGTCCGTCTCGTAGACCGCCGCGGCACGCAAGGTGTACCGGACGATCGACGTCACCGCTGCCGCGCGGGCACCCTTTCCGCACACGTCGCCGAGGAACAGTCCCCACGTTCCGGCGCGCGCGGGGAACAGGTCGTAGAAGTCGCCGCCGACCTCGTCGGGAGACGCGATGTGGTAGTACGCGTCGACCTCGAGACCCGGTACCTCGGGCAGGCTCGGGGGGAGGAGAGTGGCCTGGAGAGTGGTGTTGACCGTGCGGAGCCGTTCGCGTTCGAGTTCGGCCTCCCGGCGCGCCCGCAGCAGTTCCGACTCGTAGGCCCGGCGTTCGCGGGCGTCGAAGAGCATGGTGCGGATCAGTGCCGGCCTGCCCTCGGCGTCGGACTCCACGACGGACGCGGCCAGGACGGGCAGCCGGGTCCGGTCGGCCCGGACGAGCTCGAGAGCGATCCCGTTGATATGCCCCTGCACGAGCAGGAGCGGAGCGTAGTGGGTCTCGTGGTAGATGCGACCGCCCACGCTGAGCAGGTCGGAGAAGTACCGCTTGCCGACCAGGTCGTCGCTCGGGTATCCGAGCCAGTCCGTCAGCGTGCGGTTGACGTCGGTGATGCGGCCGTCGGGGAGGGTCGTGAGGAATCCGCACGGCGCGTTCTCGTAGAGCATGTCGCCGTGGCGCAGGCCGGGATCGAAGATCCGATCAGGCGTCGCCGTCACCCCGATCTGCGTGCGAACGCCGCGATCGCGGCGGCGGTCTCTTCCGGTGCGCTGAGCTGTGGGCAGTGGCCGGTCGCGTCCAGGGTCACGAGTTCGCTCCCTGGGATCTGCTCGTGAACGAACACGCCGACCTCACGCGGCGCGATCGTATCGTGGGCGCACTGTGCGACGAGAGTGGGCACCGACACCGCCGCCAGGTCGGCGCGGTTGTCGGACAGGAAGGTCACCCGGGCGAAGACCCGCGCCACCGCAGGGTCGGTGCGGCAGAAGATCTCGGCGAGCTCGTCACCGAGCTCCGGCCGGCCGGGATTGCCCATGATGACCGGGGCCATCGTGTCGGTCCAGCCGAGATAGTTCGCCTCGAGGGATTCGAGCAGTTCGTCGATGTCGGCCGCGCTGAACCCGCCGCGGTAACCGGTGACCGGATCGTCGATGAAACACGGGGACGGTGCGAGGAGCACGAGTCCGGCGAAGACGTCCGGGGCTGCAGCGGCGGCGAGGACGCCGATCGAGGCGCTCACCGAGTGACCGACGAAGACCACCGGACCGAGGTCCAGGCCCCGGCACAGGTCGACGACGTCCTCCGCGTAGGTCTCCATCCGCGAATAGCGCCGGGGGTCCCAGGCCGTCGCATCGGAACGCCCGGAACCGACGTGGTCGAACCGCACCACGGTGAAGTCGGATTCGAGACGCGGGGTCACCAGGCGCCACAGATGCTGGTCGCAGCCGAAACCGTGCGCGAGGACGACGACCGGACCCGACCGGTTCCCGGTGATCGTCGCGCTGTTGCGGCGCACCACATCGGTGACGTGTTGCATTGCACCCCCTCTGTTCTCCCGAGGGTGTCACATTCGGTACTCGAAGGCGATCCCGGTTGCCGCACGACTTCCCGGGGACCCGGCGTTCGGCGCACGTCCGTGCAGCTAGCCTTCTTGCGAACGGTGCACAGAAGGAGATCGCATGGCGAAGATCGAGCAGATCCTGGCGCTCGAACAGATCGAGAACGACATCTTCCGGGGGATCGCGACGGAGACGCTGCTGCCGCGGACGTTCGGTGGTCAGGTCGCCGCGCAGGCGCTGGTGTCGGCGGTGCGCACCGTCGAACCCGACCATCTGGTGCACTCGCTGCACGGTTACTTCCTGCGCCCCGGCAATCCCACGATGCAGATCGTCTACCTCGTCGACCGGATCCGCGACGGCCGCTCCTTCTGCACCCGGCGCGTGACGGCCGTCCAGGACGGCAAGGCGATCTTCACCATGTCGGCGTCGTTCCACGTGCGCGACGAGGGGATCGAGCACCAGGACACGATGCCTCGGGTGCCGGATCCCGAGGAACTGCCCGATCCGGAGACCGTGATCGACGACGCCACCCTGCTGTGGGCCAAGAAGGAATGGGCCGAGTGGGACTTCCGGTTCGTTCCCCGCGACCGGATGGATTCGTCGAGCAGGATGGCCGCGCAGCAGCAGTTGTGGTTCAAGTCCCGCGAGATCCTTCCCGACGACCCGGTCTTCCACGTGTGCACCCTCGCGTACATGAGCGACATGACGTTGCTCGGCTCGGCGAGTGTCGGCCACGACGACGAACGGACGCAGGGCGCGTCCCTGGACCACGCGATGTGGTTCCTGCGGCCGTTCCGCGCCGACGACTGGCTGCTCTACGACCAGACGTCACCCTCCGCCGGACTGGGCCGGGCGCTGACCCAGGGGCGGATCTTCGATCGCAACGGCAACATGGTCGCGGCGGTGGTGCAGGAAGGACTCACGCGGTACCTGCGCGATTCCTGAACGGGAAGTCCCGACCGGGCGCCTTTCGGGCCCGTCGCGGGCCCGGCGCTCCGACGCTGCACACCGGCGACCCCGAACGGACAGGCAGGCAACAGTGACCACTACTTCCCCCACGATCGGCGTCCTGGCATTGCAGGGCGACGTCCGCGAACATCGCAGCGCTCTCGAGGCGGCAGGCGCGCGGACGATCGCGGTGCGTCGCGAACGCGAACTCGACGAGGTCGACGGCATCGTCCTTCCGGGAGGCGAATCCACCACCGTCAGCCGTCTGCTGCGTGTGTTCGACCTGCTCGAACCGCTGCGGACCCGGCTGGAGGCCGGGCTGCCCGCCTACGGCTCGTGTGCCGGCATGATCCTGCTCGCGTCCCGGGTGCTCGACACCACCGACGATGCCGAGCATCTGGACGCACTCGACATCGTGGTGCGCCGCAACGCGTTCGGCCGCCAGGTGGATTCGTTCGAGACCGACCTGCCCGTGACGGGCCTCGACGACGGTCCGGTGCGCGCGGTGTTCATCCGCGCACCCTGGGTGGAAGAGGTCGGTTCCGGCGTCGAGGTCCTCGCCACGGTGCCGGACGGGCCGGCGGCGGGACGGGTGGTCGCAGTGCGGCAGGGCGCTGTGATCGCGACGTCCTTCCACCCCGAGATCACCGGTGACCATCGTGTGCACCGGCTGTTCGTGGAGACCGTGCGCTCGGCGACCCGGCGGCCGGGCGGTATCCCACAACGGGAGCGCGTAGAATCGACTCTCCGACCTGTCGGTTGACGCCGACCACACTTCGCCGGAAGGGGCTCGAAGCGAATGAGCGGCCACTCCAAATGGGCCACCACCAAGCACAAGAAGGCGGTCATCGACGCCAAGCGCGGCAAGATGTTCGCGAAGCTCATCAAGAACATCGAGGTGGCGGCCCGGACCGGCGGTGGCGACCCGGCGGGTAACCCGACCCTGTTCGACGCCATCCAGAAGGCGAAGAAGAGCTCGGTCCCGAACGACAACATCGAGCGTGCACGCAAGCGCGGTGGCGGTGAGGAAGCCGGCGGCGCCGACTGGCAGACCATCACCTACGAGGGTTACGGTCCCAACGGTGTCGCGCTGCTCATCGAGTGCCTGACCGACAACCGCAACCGCGCCGCCGGCGAGGTCCGGACGGCGATGACCCGCAACGGCGGCAACATGGCCGATCCGGGCTCGGTCGCCTACCTGTTCACCCGCAAGGGCGTGGTGGTGCTCGAGAAGAACGACCGGAGCGAGGACGAGATCCTCGAGGTCGTCCTCGAAGCCGGCGCCGAGGAGATCAACGATCTCGGCGACTCGTTCGAGATCGTCTCCGAGGCGAGCGACCTGATCGCCGTGCGTACGGCTCTCGTCGACGCCGGCATCGACTACGACTCCGCCGATCCGGATTTCCGGGCCTCGGTCGAGGTGCCCGTCGACGCCGAGGGCGCGCGCAAGGTCATGAAACTGGTCGACGCGCTCGAGGACTGCGACGACGTGCAGAACGTCTACACCAACGTCGACATCTCCGACGACGTGCTCGCAGAACTCGACGCCTGAGCGACGCTCGCGTCGTAGTCGTCCCCGAGCGACGCTCGCGTCGTCCTTGTCACAGCGGCCGGGGTCGCGTGTCGGTCTCCCGGCACCCGACCCCGGCCGCTATGCTCTCGAACAGGCGTTCGCAATCGTGCGGAGCGGGTCGGGATCCGTCGAGAGGTGTCGGAACCGGCCGTAGTCGGGTGTCGAGAGGTGAGTCGGGTGCGCGTGATGGGTGTCGACCCCGGTCTGACCCGCTGCGGGCTCGGAATGGTCGACACCGGACGCGGACGCGACGTCATCCCCGTCGCCGTGGGTGTCATCCGCACCTCGCCCGACCTCGACCTGCAGCACCGGCTGCTCGAGGTGTTCGACTCGGTCGAGGAATGGATGGACCGCTACAAACCCGACGTCGTCGCGATCGAGCGCGTGTTCTCCCAGCACAACGTGCGTAGCGCGATGGGCACCGCGCAGGCCGGTGGCGTCGTCGCCCTGGCCGCGGCGCGGCGTGCGATCCCGGTCATGTTCCACACGCCGAGCGAGGTGAAAGCCGCGGTCACCGGCAGCGGCACGGCCGACAAGAAGCAGGTGACCACGATGATCACCCGCATCCTCAAGCTCGATTCCGCGCCGAAACCCGCCGATGCCGCCGATGCGCTCGCGTTGGCCGTCGCACACTGTTGGCGAGCTCCGCTGCTCGCCAGGCTCGCGGCCGCCGAAGCTGCGGCCGCCCAGCAGAAGAAACGCTACGAGGAGCGGCTGCGCGAACAGTCGGCCGCACGGAAGGCAGGTAGCCGGTGATCGCCTCGGTGCACGGCGAGGTACTCGACATAGCCCTCGATCATGTGGTGATCGAGGCGGGAGGGATCGGCTATCGGATCAACACCACACCCGCGACCCTCGCCGGGCTCCGGCGCGGAGAGCAGGCCAGACTCGCCACCGCGATGATCGTCCGCGAGGACTCGATGACGCTGTACGGCTTCGTCGACTCGGAGGCGCGCGAGTTGTTCGGCCTGTTGCAGACGGTCAGCGGGGTCGGCCCCCGGCTCGCCATGGCCACCCTGGCCGTGCTCGAACCCGACGCCCTGCGTGCGGCCCTGGCCGACGGCAACACCGCGGCGCTGACGCGGGTACCGGGGATCGGCAAGCGCGGTGCCGAGCGCATGATCGTCGAACTGCGCGACAAGGTCGCGGCCTTCGGTGCGGCCGGATCGGCGTCGGTCGCGGCCGGTGCCTCGCCGCTGCGCGACCAGATCGTCGAGGCCCTGGTCGGGCTCGGTTTCACTCCGCGACAAGCGGAGCCGGCCGCCGACAAGGTGCTCACCGAGGATCCGGGCGCCGACGTCTCCACGGCACTGCGGTCGGCACTGAAGCTGCTGGGTAGGTCGCGGTGACCGACGAGTACCGCGAGTTCGACGCGGCCGCCTCCGACCGCGAGCGGTCGCCGGTGACGGCCGAGCATCTGCCCTCCGACAGCGACATCGAGACGAGTCTGCGCCCGACCAGTCTCGACGACTTCATCGGGCAGCCGAGGGTCCGCGAGCAGCTTCAACTCGTACTGCGCGGCGCCAAGCTCCGCGGCGGCACTCCGGATCACATCCTCCTGTCGGGACCACCCGGTCTCGGCAAGACGTCGATGGCGATGATCATCGCCACCGAACTCGGCACGTCGCTACGACTCACCTCCGGTCCCGCGCTCGAACGCGCCGGCGATCTCGCCGCGATGTTGTCGAATCTCGCCGAGGGCGACGTGCTGTTCATCGACGAGATCCATCGCATCGCGCGTCCCGCCGAGGAGATGCTGTATCTCGCGATGGAGGACTTCCGCGTCGATGTCGTGGTGGGGAAGGGGCCGGGCGCGACGTCCATCCCCCTCGAGGTCGCTCCCTTCACCCTCGTCGGCGCGACCACCCGTTCCGGTGCCCTCACCGGCCCCCTGCGCGATCGGTTCGGTTTCACCGCGCACATGGACTTCTACGAGCCCCCCGAGCTGCAGCGGATCCTGCACCGGTCCGCCTCGATCCTCGGGATCGATCTGCGCGACGACGCTGCCTCGGAGATCGCCGGCCGCTCGCGGGGCACTCCGCGCATCGCGAACCGGTTGCTGCGGCGCGTTCGCGACTACGCCGACGTGCGGGCCGACGGTGTCGTGACCCGGGCCGTCGCTCAGGCCGCACTCGAGGTGTACGACGTCGACCCGATCGGTCTCGACCGTCTCGACCGTGCCGTGCTCGGTGCTCTCGTACGCAGTTTCGGTGGCGGCCCGGTCGGGGTGTCCACGCTCGCCGTGGCCGTGGGGGAGGAACCCGCCACGGTCGAGGAGGTGTGCGAACCGTTCCTGGTCCGTGCCGGGATGGTGGCCCGCACCCCGCGCGGACGCGTGGCCACGCAGGCCGCCTGGCTGCAACTCGGGCTCACCCCGCCGCCGGAAGCCGCCACCGGTGGCATCGAGGTGCGCGCGCGCGAACCCCGGCTCGACCTGTTCGAGGACGGCTCCGGCACCGTCCTCGAAGGTGGCGCCGATACGTCCGACCCGGACGATCCGGACGTACGGCGGTAGGACGCTCGGCCGGGGAATGGCACACTGGTCTACTGCGTCGGTCTGTGGAGGCCGATCCCGACGTCGTGGAGCCGCCCGCGCCACCACGACACGCTGGTGTCGCCTGCGTCACCACCCGCCGACAACGACCGAGGACTGACTTCAACGATGGAACTGCTCTTCCCTCTCCTGATCCTGGCACTGCTCGTCCCGACCTTCCTGGGCGTGCGGCGTCAGAAGAAGGAGATGCAGAAGGTGTCGGCGTTGCAGGATTCCCTGCGCATCGGCGACCGCGTCATGACCACCGCGGGGCTGCACGCCACGGTGGCAGCGCTCGCCGACGACACCGTCGATCTCGAGATCGCGCCGGGCGTCGTGACAACCTGGTCGCGCCTGGTCGTCCGGGAGCGCGTCGAGACTGCGACCGCGCAGGATCCGGACCTGTTCCGCAAGGACGACGATACGAATCCGCCGGAGGGACGTCCCACCGAGTACTGACGGCAGCTCCGCGCCCCACGGTGTCGGCACCGGACTCCCGGTGTCGAGGCCGAGCGCCGCGCGACTGCATCCGACCACCACTCACTCTCATCGAGGAGACCGACAGACCGTGGCACCTTCCAATGGATCGGTGCATCCCGTGCGCGCTCTCGCCCTGTTCGGGGTGATTCTCGCCGCGTTGTATGCACTGGTCTTCTTCACCGGGGACAAGTCGCCCACCCCGAAGCTGGGCATCGACCTGCAGGGGGGCACCCGCGTCACCCTTACCGCGCGAACCCCCGACGGGAGCAGCCCGAGTCCGGACAGCCTCCGCCAGGCCCAGCAGATCATCGAGACCCGCGTCAACGGCCTCGGTGTCTCGGGTTCGGAAGTGATCGTCGAGGGCGACAACCTCGTGATCACCGTTCCGGGTGAGGACAGTGCCCAGGCCAGGACTCTGGGACAGACCGCCCGTCTGTACATCAGGCCGGTGATCGGGGGACCGATCGACGCGAACATGACGGCCGAGGATCTCGCCCAGCAGCCCGGTGCCGGTGCACCCGGCGGCGGCCTGCCTGCCGAACCCGCACCGGCAGAGCCGGCTCCCGCCGACCAGGCGCCGCCGGCCGAGGCGCCCGAACCGCAGGGACGCCCGTTCCCGGCGCAGGATCCCACCGCGCCGACCGATACCCCGGCACCGGGCGACGCTCCGGCCGAGCCCACCGATGCACCCGGGACGCCCGCTCCTGCACCGGAGGGCGGGACGCCCGCTCCTGCTCAGCCGAACGACGACTCGCTCACTCCGCAGGAACAGGCAGCCGCCGACATCGCCGCGGCCAAGGCCGCCCGTCAGAGCGAGGACCCCGCGGTCCAGCAGGCGGCGGCCCTCGCCCTCGACTGCTCCGCGGCCGACCCGCTCGCCGGCAACGACGACCCGGCGCTCCCGCTCGTCGCCTGCTCGACCGACGGCACCGCGATCTACCTGCTCGGCCCGAGCATCATCGACGGCCAGCAGATCGAGGACGCGACCTCCGGTTTCAATCAGCAGCAGTCGCGCTACGAGGTCAGCCTGACCTTCGACAGCGAGGGCAGCAACACGTGGGCGCAGTTCACCGCCGCGAACATCGGTCAGCAGGCCGCCTTCGTGCTCGACTCCAAGGTCGTCAGCGCCCCCGTGATCCAGGGCGCCACCCCTGCCGGTAGCGCCACCTCGATCACCGGCCAGTTCACGAATACGCAGGCCGCAGAGCTCGCGAACACCCTCAAGTACGGCTCGTTGCCGTTGTCGTTCGTGGCATCCGAAGCCGAGACCGTCTCCGCCACACTGGGTCTGGCATCGCTCGAGGCCGGTCTGATCGCCGGTGCGGTGGGTCTGGCCCTGGTGCTCCTGTTCTGCCTCGCGTACTACCGGATGCTCGGACTGCTCACCGCGCTGTCGCTCGTTCTCGCGGGTCTGGCGGTCTACGCGGTCATGGTGCTGCTCGGCAGATACATCGGGTTCACACTCGACCTCGCCGGCGTCGCCGGTCTGATCATCGGTATCGGCATGACCGCCGACTCGTTCGTCGTGTTCTTCGAACGGATCAAGGACGAGATCCGGGAGGGGCGGAGCTTCCGTTCCGCGGTGCCACGAGGCTGGGCGCGAGCCCGCCGCACGATCCTCTCCGGTAACGCGGTCAGCTTCATCGCTGCCGCCGTGCTCTACGTCCTGGCCGTCGGCCAGGTCCGCGGCTTCGCGTTCACTCTCGGTCTCACCACGATCCTCGACGTCGTCGTGGTGTTCCTCGTGACCTGGCCGCTGGTGTTCCTGGCCTCGAAGTCGAAGTTCTGGTCCAAGCCGAGCGTGAACGGTCTGGGCGCAATCCAGCAGGTGGCCGACGAGCGTCGCCTCGTTGCCGCGACCGCTGCGAAGGAGGCGTGACGATGACCGACACGACCACGACGACGGCCGCACCGCAGCACAGCCTGCTGTCCCGTCTGTACACCGGCACGGGTGCCTTCGAGATCGTCGGCCGCCGCAAGCGGTGGTACATCGTCACCGCGGTGATCGTGCTCATCGCCCTGCTCAGCATGCTGCTGCGCGGATTCAGCTGGGGAATCGACTTCGAGGGTGGCACCCGCATCCAGATGCCGGTCGTGGCGGGCGTCTCCGTCGACGACGTCGAAACCGTCTTCAGCGACACCATCGGCTTCGAACCCGAAGCGGTGCAGACCGTCGGCGCCGGCGACGGCGCGACGGTGCAGATCCGGTCGGAGACCCTCGACGTGGAGCAGGTCGCGCAACTGCAGACCGCGTTGTTCGAGGAGTTCCAGCCGGCCGGTCCGGACGGAGAGCCGTCCCGCAACTCGATCAGCGTCGCGGACGTCAGCGAGACGTGGGGAAGCCAGATCACGAACAAGGCGCTTCTCGCGCTGGTGGTCTTCCTCGTCATCGTGAGCATCTACATCACCGTCCGATACCAGCGGAACATGGCGATGGCGGCGATCGCGGCGCTGTTCTTCGACATCGTCGTCACGGCGGGGGTGTATTCGCTCGTCGGCTTCGAGGTCACCCCGGCGACCGTCATCGGTCTGCTCACGATCCTCGGCTTCTCGCTGTACGACACGGTCGTCGTCTTCGACAAGGTCGAGGAGAACACCCGAGGCATCCTGCACCTGCACCGCCGCACCTACGCGGAGCAGGCCAACCTCGCCGTCAACCAGACGCTCATGCGCTCGATCAACACCACCGTCATCTCGGTGCTTCCGGTGCTCGCGCTCATGGTGGTCGCGGTGTGGCTCCTCGGTGTGGGCACGCTCAAGGACCTCGCGCTCGTCCAGCTGGTCGGCATCGTCGTCGGCACCTTCTCCTCGATCTTCTTCGCCACCCCGTTGCTGGTTACCCTCGAGGAATGGCGTGGTCCGGTCGCGAAGCACACCCGCAAGGTGCTCGCCAAGCGGGAGGAGGCCGCCGCCCGCGCGGCGAAGGCCGGAACGACGGCCGGTGCGCAGGCCGCAGGCACGCGCGATCCCCGGATCGTTCCGCCGGCCCCTGCCTCCGATGCCCTGCCCGACCGGGCGACGATCCGTCGCGGCCCCGCCCCCGGAGCGCGACCTACCGGAAAGCGCGCCAAGAGAAGGTCGTGACATGGCGGTGACCGAGCGGAACGACCCGACGACGAGGCGGTCGCCGAGGCGCCGCGGCACGCTCCTCGCGTGTGCAGCGGTGGCCTCGACGCTCGCGTTCTCCACCGTTGCGTGCGCCACGGAGGAGGAACCGCTGCACTCGATCGGGTACGCGATCGACAACACGGTGACGACCTACAACGCGAACACCGTCGACGGTGCCGCCTCCGGCGCGCGCCAGGCGTTCGCCCGGGTGCTGCCCGGATTCGGTTACGTCGGCCCGTCCGGCCGGGTGATCGCGGACACCGACATCGGAACGGCCTCGGTCGTGCCGGGCGAAGGTCTGATCGTGCAGTACCGGTTGTCTCCGGACGCGGTCTACTCCGACGGCGTGCCCATGTCCTGCGACGACCTCGTCCTCGCCTGGGCGGCGTCGAGCGGCCGGTTCACCGCACCGGACGAAGCCGGGAAACAGGTCCCGCTCTTCGACGCCGCTCATCGCGGGGGCTACGCCGACATCGACCGGGTCGACTGTCGGCCCGGTTCGAAGGAGGCCACCGTCGTCTTCCGGCCCGGCCGAGAGGACACGAACTGGAGGTCGCTGTTCTCGGCCACCGAGCTGATGCCGGCGCACGTGGCGGCGGGCCGGTCGGGCGTGGCCGATCTGGTCGGGGCGATCACGACGAACGACACCGACGCCGTCCGGCGCATCGCGGAGTTCTGGAACACCGGCTGGTCTCTCACCCCGGGTGAGATCGACCCGGCCCTCTTCCCGTCGGCGGGTCCGTACCGTATCGAGTCGTACACGGCCGAGGACGGTCTGACGCTCGTCGCGAACGAACGGTGGTGGGGGAACGCCCCGGGCACCGATCGCATCGTCGTATGGCCGCGCGGGACCGACGTGTCCGCGGCGGCGGAGGACGGCCGCATCCACGTCGTCGATGCCGCCGAGGGATCTATCGGCCACAGCAATCTCGGCGACGGCGCCGAGGTCTCCACGGTCGTCTCGCGCAATCTCGAGCAGCTGGTGTTCGCCACGAGCGGGGTGTTCCAGGACCCGGCGGCGCGTCGCGCCGTCGCCCTGTGCGTGCCGCGGACGCAGTTGTTCGACGAGCTGGGCGCCTCCGACGAGTCGGACGGCGTCACGGGCCCGATCACGTCGAGGCTCCTGGCGCCCGATTCGCCGTTGTACCCGCAGACCGCGCCGTCGGCCGAACGTTACGCCGAGGTGGACATCGACGCCGCCCGTTCGGAACGCGAGGCCTCCGGTCAGGACCGGATGCAGGTCCGTATCGGATATCTCGGGCCGGACGACCGGCGCGCGCGCACTCTCGAGTTGATCGGCGAGTCCTGCCGCGAGGCGGGCATCGACATCGTCGACGCCGGCTCCGACACGTTCGCGCCGTCGCAGCTGACGGCCGGGGAGGTCGACGCGATCCTCGTGGGTACCGCCACCGCGGCGGGGGCCGGTGGCACCGCGGACATGGAGGACGCGCGCGATGCGCTGCACTCCGGTGCCGGCAGCAACGTGGGTGGTTACTCGATCGGGCGCGTCGACGAACTGCTCGACGGGCTGCTCGTCGCCCGCGACAACGCCGCCGTCGCCGGGCTCGCGACCGAGGCCGAACGCATCCTGTGGGGCGATGTTCCCACCCTGCCGCTGTTCGCGCAGCCCCGCACGATCGGGTTCGCCGCGGGAATACACGCCGGGGTACCGAACCCGACGACCGCGGGTGCGGGCTGGAACATGGATCGGTGGATACTCAGAGGATGAACGCTCAACGGATCGGCGAACCGCAGCTCGTCGAGGAAGCTGCCGCAGCCGTCGCCGGACACACCCGATGGGTCGACGACTTTCCGTCCACGGGTGTCCGGTTCGCCGACCTGACGCCGGTCTTCGCCGACGGCCCGTCCTTCTCGGCGATCATCGAGGCCCTGTCGTCCGTGGCACCCGACGCCGAACTGGTCGCCGGGATCGATGCGCGTGGTTTCCTCCTCGGGGGTGGCATCGCCCGGACCCTCGGTGTGGGGGTTCTCGCCGTCCGGAAGGCCGGCAAGCTCCCGCCGCCCGTGCAGACCTGCGAATACCGTCTCGAATACGGCACGGCAGCGATCGAGATCCCGGGCGACTGGCTCGCTCTGCGGGGCCGGAAGGTGCTCGTGGTGGACGATGTCCTCGCGACCGGTGGAACCCTGTCCGCGACCGTCGAACTGCTCGAGCGTGTCGGCGCGGAGGTCGTCGGTATCGCCGTCGTCACCGAGATCGAAGCTCTCGGTGGCCGGGCACGACTGCAGAAGTACCCACTGACGTCGCTCGTGCGGATCTGAGAGTTAGAGTTGCCACAGGTGCCGGTGAACCCGCCGGGCCCGTACGGTCCGGACATGCGCATCGGTGACGAACCAGGTTCGCAGCCGCGACGGGAGGTGGAGGGATGACCCAGAATCTCGATCGGTCCCAGAATTCCGGTCAGAATCCGACGCCCACCGCGGCGTCCACCTCTGCCTCGAGGCGGGTGCGCGCCCGCCTGGCCCGGCGCATCACCGGGCAGCGCGGCACCAGCCTCAAGCCCGTCCTCGAGCCGCTGGTCACCATCCATCGGGAGCTGTACCCGAAGGCCGACCTCTCGCAGCTGCAGCGGGCCTACGATGTGGCCGAGGAACGGCACGCCACCCAGAAGCGCAAGTCCGGTGATCCCTACATCACCCATCCGCTGGCGGTCGCGACGATCCTGGCCGAACTCGGTATGGACACCACGACCCTCGTCGCGGCGCTGCTCCACGACACCGTCGAGGACACCGGCTACACGCTCGAGCAGCTCACCGCCGAGTTCGGCGAGGAGGTGGCGCATCTCGTCGACGGCGTCACCAAACTCGACAAGGTCGTGCTCGGTTCGGCCGCCGAGGGTGAGACCATCCGCAAGATGATCATCGCGATGGCGCGCGACCCCCGGGTGCTCGTCATCAAGGTCGCGGACCGTCTGCACAACATGCGGACCATGCGCTTCCTGCCTCCCGAGAAGCAGGCCCGCAAGGCACGCGAAACCCTCGAGGTGATCGCCCCGCTGGCCCATCGTCTCGGGATGGCGACGGTCAAGTGGGAACTCGAGGATCTGGCGTTCGCGATCCTCCACCCGAAGAAGTACGAGGAGATCGTCCGCCTCGTCGCGACCCGCGCGCCGTCGCGCGACACCTACCTGGCCACCGTCCGCGAGGAGATCGGCCGGACGCTCTCGGCATCCCGGATCGACGCGGTCGTCGAGGGCCGGCCCAAGCACTATTGGTCGATCTATCAGAAGATGATCGTCAAGGGCCGCGACTTCGACGACATCCACGACCTGGTCGGCGTGCGGATCCTGTGCAACGAGATCCGCGACTGCTATGCGGCCGTCGGTGTCGTGCACTCGCTGTGGCAGCCCATGGCGGGGCGGTTCAAGGACTACATCGCACAGCCCCGCTACGGCGTCTACCAGTCGTTGCACACCACCGTCATCGGTCCCGAGGGCAAGCCGCTCGAGGTGCAGATCCGCACGCACGAGATGCACCGCACCGCCGAATTCGGTATCGCCGCGCACTGGCGGTACAAGGAGACGAAGGGACGCCACTCCGGCGATGTCGCCGAGCTCGACGACATGGCCTGGATGCGGCAGCTCCTCGACTGGCAGCGTGAGGCGGCGGACCCCGGCGAATTCCTCGAGTCCCTCCGCTACGACCTGGCCGTCAAGGAGATCTTCGTCTTCACTCCCAAGGGCGATGTGATCACCCTTCCGTCGGGCTCGACGCCCGTGGACTTCGCGTACGCCGTGCACACCGAGGTCGGACACCGCTGCATCGGCGCTCGGGTCAACGGCCGGCTCGTGGCACTCGAACGCAAGCTCGAGAACGGTGAGGTCGTGGAGGTGTTCACCTCCAAGGATCCCAATGCCGGCCCGAGCCGCGACTGGCAGTCGTTCGTCGTCTCGCCCCGCGCCAAGGCGAAGATCCGGCAGTGGTTCGCCAAGGAACGCCGCGAGGAAGCCCTCGAATCCGGCAAGGACGCCATCGCGAAGGAAGTGCGCCGCGTCGGTCTGCCGCTACAGCGCCTGATGAACGCCGATCTGATGGTCGCGGTCGCGAAGGAACTGCGCTACGCCGACGTCTCGGCGCTGTACACCGCGGTCGGAGAGCACCACGTCTCGGCGCACCACGTCGTGCAACGGCTGGTCGCGCTGCTCGGTGGCGTCGGTGGCGTCGAGGAGGAACTGGCCGAGCGGTCCACACCGTCGACCATCCCGACCCGCTCGCGGAACAGCGGTGATTCCGGTGTCCTCGTGCCGGGCGCACCGGGCACGGTCTCGAAGCTCGCGAAGTGCTGCACGCCCGTTCCCGGCGACGAGATCATGGGCTTCGTGACCCGGACCGGTGCGGTGAGCGTGCACCGCACCGACTGCACGAACGCCGGGTCGCTGCGGGAGCAGTCGGAGCGGATCATCGAGGTGCAGTGGGCGCCCTCGCCGTCGTCGGTGTTCCTCGTCGCGATCCAGATCGAAGCTCTCGACCGGCACCGTCTGTTGTCCGACGTGACGAAGGCACTCGCCGACGAGAAGGTCAACATCCTGTCGGCCTCCGTGACGACCACGGGCGACCGGGTCGCGGTGAGCCGGTTCACCTTCGAGATGGGCGACCCGAAACATCTCGGGCACGTGCTGAACGTCGTCCGCAATGTCGAAGGCGTCTACGACGTGTACCGGGTGACCTCGGCAGCCTGACCGAATCCGTCTCGGTCTGGCGCCGGACGACGACGTCCCGCCCCGGAATCTCCGGGACGGGACGTCCGTGCGTTCCGTGTGAACGGGGGTGTCAGGACCCGACGGTCACCGACTCGATCTGCACCGCGCGGTTGGGCGCACCGCCGCCGGCCGCCATCGAGCCGTCGTCACCCTCCGCCGCGACCTCCTCGATCACGGCGAGTCCGGCCTCGTCGACCGTCCCGAACACCGTGTAGGTGGGGGGAAGCTGCGAATCCTCGTACACCAGGAAGAACTGGCTGCCGTTGCTGCCGGGACGACCGGTGTTCGCCATCGCGACCGTGCCGCGCGGGTAGATCACCGGTTGCCGCAGCTGGGTGTCGCCGGGCGCGTACACGTTCTCCGGGTACTCGGTGTCGAACCCGTAACCCGGCCCGCCCGTTCCGGTGCCCGTCGGGTCGCCGCACTGCAGCACCTGCAGCCCGGGGGAGGTCACCAGCCGGTGGCAGGGCGTGTCGTCGAAATAGCCCTGCTCCGCGAGGGACACGAAGCTGTTGACCGTGCAGGGGGCCGCGGCCCGGTCGAGTTCGACGCCGATGACGCCGACGCTGGTGGTGATCTGCGCGGCAGCAGCGCCGGTGGCGGAGACGTCGTCCGCGGCGGGGGCGGTCACGTCGCGTGCGGCGTCACCCGAGGCGTCGTAGGTGCACGAGACGGAGTCGGTGCCGCTGGGTCGCTCCGGTAGTTCGCCCGTGTAGGCGGGGGACTGCCGGTCGGCGGCGGACGCCGGTGCCGACGAGCTCGCGGCGGTATCGGTGGACGAATCGTCGGAGCACCCCGTGAGGAGGAGTGCGAGCCCGAGGCCGGCGGCGAGGGTGGTGCGCAATCGGATCATCAGTCCATCCTGACCGACGTGAGGGTCGTCTCCAGTGCGGGGGTACCGTCGGCAGCCCCACCCGCTACACCGGCTGCGGCGATCGTGTCGAGGGTCGCAAGACCGGTCTCGTCGATCGTGCCGAACACGGTGTACTGAGGGGGCAGCACCGAGTCGCCGTACACCAGGAAGAACTGGCTGCCGTTGGTCTCGGGCTGTCCGGTGTTCGCCATCGCGAGGGTGCCGCGCGGATAGGTCATCGGTTCCTGCGCGGCGGGATCGTCGGCGGCGAACTGATCGGTGGGGAACTCGTTGGCGAACTGGTAACCCGGTCCGCCGGAACCGCTCCCGGACGGGTCGCCGCACTGCAGGACCTGCAGGGACGGCGAGGTGGTCAGACGGTGGCAGGTCGTGTCGTCGAAGTAGTTCTGCGACGCCAGCGACAGGAAACTGTTGACGGTGCACGGCGAGTCGTCGTTGTGCAGGATCAGGCCGATGTTGCCCTGATTCGTCTCGACGCTGACACTGACGTCCGTGTTGCCCTCGCCGGTTGTGCGGATGCCCTCGGTGCGCGGGGGCTGCGCGGGCTTCGACGGCTCGCGACCGTCGGCGGGGTACGAGCAGTTCACCGTCTTGGGCAACGGCTCCGACCGGCCCTCGGGCAGTGCCGCGTACTCGGAACCGGAGGTGTCGTTCGACGCTGCCTCCGTGGCCGTGTCGTCACCCCGGTTCACCGCCCACAGTGCAACACCTGCGCCGACGACCATGATCACCCCGAGCGCGGACAGCGCGATCGTCGCGCGGCGCCGCTTGCGCTCGCGTTCGGCTCGTCGCTCGAGTTGCCGTTCGAGTTTGCGTTTCGCGGCCTGGCGCCGTTGTGCGTTGCTCGGCACTGCAGTAGTCCTCCCGTGAACGATCGATGTGGTCCAACCGACTTCGAAGCCGATTCGAGTCTGCCACCCGGGACCGGGAACCCGCGGACAGGGCGCAACGCATAGTCTGTAGGAGACCTCGAAGGCTTCCACCCGTAGGAGCGATGCTCGTGCTCGTGACCGGATTCCCTGCCGGGATGTTCCAGACCAACTGCTACATCCTCGCGCAGGACAACGCGAAGGAGTGCGTCGTCGTCGATCCCGGCCAGGACGCCGCCGAGCCGCTCGTGGAGTTCCTCACGGGATCCGATCTCACGCCCCGGGCGGTGCTGCTCACGCACGGTCACCTCGACCACATGTGGTCGGCGCAGCCGATCGCCGACCGGTACGGGATCCCCGTCTACATCCACCCCGACGACCGGGCGATGCTCACCGATCCGCTGCAGGGCATGGGGTCGAGCCTCGCCCCCTTCCTCGACGGCGTCGAGTTCGTCGAACCGCAGCAGGTCGTGGAGTTCGGCGACGGAGACGAGATCGAACACGCCGGAATCGAGTTCGTCGTCGACCACACGCCCGGACACACCCGCGGCTCGGTCGTCCTGCGCACGCGCACCACCACCCCGGACGGGGCTGCCCTGAACGTCGCGCTCACCGGCGACACCCTGTTCCAGGGGGCGATCGGCCGTACCGACCTGCCGGGCGGCGACCACGCGCAACTGCTCGACTCGATCGCCCGCAAATTGCTCGTGCTCGACGACGGCACCAACATCCTTCCCGGTCACGGCGGGTCGAGCACGATCGGGCAGGAGCGGGTCTCGAATCCCTTCCTCACCGGCCTGGCAGAATCCCGCTGACACACGAACACCGCGATCCGTCGGTGACCAACCGAGAGAATTCCGAGAGAAGGCAGTACCAGTGAGCAAGGCCTCCACGTTTTCGGCGCCGAAGGGTGTGCCCGATTACGTTCCCCCGCAGTCGGCGGAGTTCGTGGCGGTACGGGACGGTCTGACCCGTGCCGCACGCTTGGCGGGGTACGGGCACATCGAACTGCCCATCTTCGAGGACACCGGCCTGTTCGCTCGGGGCGTCGGCGAATCCACCGACGTCGTCACGAAAGAGATGTACACCTTCGCCGATCGCGGTGAGCGCTCGGTCACGCTCCGTCCCGAGGGCACCGCGGGCGTGATGCGGGCGGTGATCGAGCACGGCCTCGATCGAGGTCAGCTCCCCGTGAAGCTGTCGTATTCCGGACCGTTCTTCCGCTACGAGCGCCCCCAGGCCGGTCGCTACCGTCAGCTGCAGCAGGTCGGTGTCGAGGCGATCGGCATCGACGATCCTGCGCTCGACGCCGAGGTCATCGCGATCGCCGACGCCGGGTTCCGGTCGCTCGGCCTCGACGGCTTCCGCCTCGAGATCACCTCGCTCGGCGACGACACCTGCCGCCCGCAGTACCGGGAGAAGTTGCAGCAGTTCTTGTTCGGGCTCCCGCTCGACGAGGAGACCCGCCGCCGCGCGGAGATCAACCCGCTGCGCGTCCTCGACGACAAGCGTCCCGAGGTCCGCGAGATGACGGCCGACGCACCGCTGATGCTCGACCACCTCTCGGACACCGCGCGTGCGCACTTCGACGAGGTGCTCGCGCACCTCGACGCGATCGGCGTCCCGTACGTCGTGAACCCGCGCATGGTGCGCGGCCTCGACTACTACACGAAGACCACCTTCGAGTTCGTCCACGACGGACTCGGAGCCCAGTCCGGTATCGGTGGCGGCGGTCGCTACGACGGACTCATGGAGCAGCTGGGTGGCCAGCCGCTCTCGGGTATCGGTTTCGGGATCGGCGTCGACCGCACGGTTCTCGCGCTCGCCGCGGAGGGCAAGTCGGCCGGCAGCCCCGCACGATGCGAGGTGTACGGCGTGCCCATGGGGGATGCCGCCAAGGCTGCGCTCGTGCCCATCGCGCACAAGCTGCGCGCAGCAGGCCTCCGCGTCGACCTGGCCTACGGCGGACGTGGCCTGAAGGGCGCGATGAAGGCTGCCGACAAGTCCGGCGCCGTCGTCGCGCTCGTCCTCGGCGACCGCGAACTCGAGGCGGGCGAGATCGTCGTGAAGGATCTGCGCAACGGCGAACAGCACAGCGTTGCTCTCACGGACGTCGTCGCCCGTGTGGGTGAGGTCGTTGTCGGCGCATGACGACCGGGACGGTGGCGCCGTCCCGCTCGATCTGATCCCGGCCCGGCTGCTGCGGCCGCGGGCACGCAGGATCGCGTTGCTCGCGCTCGCCGTCGGCGTCGTCCTCGGCGTCCTCGTCTGGATCGTCGCGCCCGGCTGGGTGGCCTTGCTCGTCGGTGCGGTCCTCGCGGTGCCACCGGCTCTCGGGGCGTTCCTGGCCACGCGTCGGCACCTGCTGCTGCGCGGCACCGTCATCACCCTTTCGGGGGCATTCCGGTCGCGCAGTGTCGATCTGGCGCGGCTCGCCGGCGTCGAACTGCTCGTGCGGGTGGGCGGCGTCTCGCAGGCGGTCCTGCGCGTCAACGACGGTGAGCACAATCTCGTGTCGGTTCCGTTGGCGCTGTACGCCAACGGCGGAGGTCGCGAACTCGAGGTGCTCGCTCTGCGGAAGCTGGCGAATGCGCTGGCCACCAGCGAGATTGCACCGGCAGCGGCGGTCTCGTCGGTGCTCGTCGAACAGTTGCGGGCCGAGGCCCGCGACGCCGCGCTCGGCGAACGCCCGCTCTACCGGGCTATCGAACTCGCGCGCGGCGCCGGGCGCGTGCCGCAGACGACGCTGACCGACCACGAGGTGGCTTCCCTGGTCGACTGACGGCCTGGGCTCACCGGTCGTCGTGCGAACCGATCACGGCAGGAACGACCAACGGCAACTCGCCGACCACCTCGGTGCTCATGGAGGCGGCACTCAGGAGACGGGCAGGGGAGCGGTGCTCCTCGTCCTCGGACCCGCGGCCCGACGTCGCGGGGACCATCCCGCCGGTGGAAGGCGTGCGGCCCCCCGGCGTCGTACCGGTCGTCGCCGGCGACCCTCCGCCCGCACCCGCGCCCGCACCCGTCGGGAGCGGAGTGGCGGCGGGCACACCCGCAGTCCCGAACGCGGTCCCCGCGCTGCCGTGACCGGCGAAGACTCCCGCCGACACCGTTCCGGCCGAGCCTGCGACGGCCGCACCGACGGTGGGGACCGCCGTGTGCGCGGTGGGCACGGTCGATGCGTAGGCGGTGGGAGCGGTCGGGGCGTGAGCGGCGGCCGCGGTGAACGGTGCAGCGGCACTCGATGCGACATCGGTTGCGGCCGTGGCGATCGTGCGCATCTCGTGCACCCCCGCCACCGCGACGGGCGCGGGCACCGGAACAGGTGCGGTCAACGGGGTCATCGCGGCGGTGTGGACCGCCAGTTCGCCTCGCGTACGCGCGACGACGGCCAGTGCCGCCTGAAGATGTTGTGCGGCCGACGCCAGCAGAGCGGCCTGACCCGGCGGTGTCACCAGAGCGGGGGCGGCCGCGACCGCTGTGGCCACGAACGACTGTGCGATGCCGGTCAATTCGACGTTGCCGCGTTCGACGCTCGCCGTGGCGGCGCGGGTGACGTCGCCGATCCGGTCGCCGCGGTCGGCCAGTTCGAGCGCGGACTGCTGAGCCCGGACGCCGTGACCGGTGGCCTCGTCGGCCGTCGCACCCTCCCACGACTCCGGAAGCGCGTGCAGCGCACTGCGCCCGAGAGTGGTCGCGGTCTCGAGCAGGCGCGAACCCTGATGCAGGATCGCCGTGGGATCGAGCGAGTCGAGGATGCCGGTGCCGAACATCGAGCCGAGTTCGGTGAGCGGCCGCACGATCACCTCGAGATCGGGCAGCACCGGCACCGGAATCGATTCGAGCAGTTCGACGATCGTGTTCGCGTCGAGGACGGGCAGACCCGGCTCGGGGAGCACGGGTTGCGGTGGTACGGGAATCGGGGCGTCGAGGACCGGTCCGATCGGTGACGCGCGAAGTGCGTCGAGAACGGTCGGTGAGGTGACGGGTGCTGCTGCGGCGTCTGCGACCGATCCCTGCATCACAGTCCTCCCGCGGCGTCGGAGAGGGCCGAAGCCGTTCCGGTGTCGGCGGTTTCGTAGCCGGCGGCGGCTTCGTGTGCCGCGATGCCGTTGGACGCGTATGCCCACGACAGTTGTGTGACGGCACGGGTGTGCTCGGACTGCGCTGCTGCGAACACCGCGAGGAACTCGCTTCCGATGAGTCCCATGGCCGGACTCAGCGCGGAGATGTTGGCCTGCAGATCGAACGCCCCTGCCTGCGCGACGTGCTCGGCCGCACGAAGATTCGTCGTCCCGAACGCTCGAACTCCGTCGGGCACCACCCGGATTCCGGCACCGGGAAACAGACCGCTCATCGAACCCCCCTCGAAGATCAGTGTGGCGAGCACTCTAACTCGAGAGAACCGGGGGAGCCACCGGGTCCTGGCCGGCCTGTGGATGAACCCACGGCATCGGCGATGAATTCGTTGCAGACCGGGTGCGCGACCTTCGATCGCACCTTGTGCCGTAGGCGAGCCGGAACTTCTCGGACGCGACGCGCGGTGCTTCGGGGATCGGTCGTGACCCACCTTCGGCGGCCGTACCGACGTTCACCGAATCGGCGAGCGTGCAGGCGTCGTGGTCCCGACGGCAGGGGCGGACCCGCTAGGAGGTGGCGGCCGACCGCTTACCGTCGATCATGCGATCACGCATGCGGGTGAAGGTCTCGGTCATGGAGGCGATGTCGTCGGGGGAGAGCAGGTCGAACATGTTCTCGCGGACCGCGTCGACGTGGCCCGGGCCCGCTGCGGCGAGTCGCGCGTAGCCGGCCTCCGTGAGTTCCGCCCAGGCCCCGCGTCGATCGGATTCGCACTCCACGCGCCGCACCCATCCCGCGTTCTCCATGCGGGAGACCGCCCGGGTGATCCCGCTGCGGGTCGTGGTGCTGGCATCCGCGATGTCGCGCATGCGCATCCTGCGGTCGGGTGCCTCGGAGAGCAGGACGAGGATCTCGAAGTCGGTGAAGGAGATGTCGGAATCCCGCAGCAACTGCTTGTCGAGATTCTGGAACAGCAGGCGGGTCGCATCCAGATAGGCACGCCACAGTCGCTGTTCGTCGTCGTTCAGCCACATCGTTTCTCCCATGAAATCCAGTCTACCCCAGTTAGTTGACTACGCAATCAAATGTGACACACTGGAAAGGTCGACCGACGCGACCACCGAGAGGAGTCGAGCGGCATGAGCAATACCGACACCCGCCCCGAGGAGATCCACTGCCGGACGGAGGATCTTCCGATCCGGGACGCACACCGCCCCCGCGTGGAGATCATCACCTCGCGCGACGTCCCGCTCGGCGGTCCGCGGGCGATGCCCGTCCGCCGTACCCTTCCGCAACGGCAGCGCTCGCTCATCGGTGCGTGGTGCTTCGTCGACCACTACGGCCCCGACGACGTCTCCCGCACCGGTGGCATGGACGTCGCACCGCACCCCCACACCGGACTGCAGACGGTGTCGTGGCTGTTCACCGGGGAGATCGAACACCGCGACAGTCACGGCGTGCACGCGATGGTCCGGCCGGGGGAGTTGAACCTCATGACCGGAGGCCACGGGATCTGCCACTCCGAGGTCTCCACATCCGCGACCGCCACGCTGCACGGCGTGCAGTTGTGGCTGGCCCTGCCCGACGCGCATCGCGATGCGCCCCGCGACTTCCAGCACCATGTGCCGCCGGTCGTCCGGGTACGCGGCGCCGCAGTGAAGGTCTTCCTCGGTTCGCTCGCGGGCCGGCAGTCGCCCGTGACGACGTTCACGCCGCTGCTCGGGGCCGAGATCGTCCTCGATCCTGCGACGAGCATCACCCTCGACGTCGACCCGTCGTTCGAGCACGGCGTGCTCGTCGACACCGGTACGGTCGCGCTGTTCGGTACCGTGCTCACGCGTGCCGCGCTCGGCTACACCGGAACCGGTGTGCCGGCCCTCGAACTGACCAACACCACCGACGAACCCGCACGTATCGTCCTCCTCGGCGGAACACCCTTCGACGAGGAGATCGTGATGTGGTGGAACTTCGTCGGGCGCGACCACGACGAGATCGTCGCCTACCGGGACGCCTGGGAACGCGGGTCCGATCGCTTCGGCAGCGTCTCCGGCTACACCGGCCGGATCGAGCGTCTCCCGGCGCCACCCCTGCCCCAGGCGCGTATCCGCCCCCGCCGCAATCCGTCCACCGCAGATCCGAACTGCCCGACACAGGACCCCGCATGAGCACCACACCGATACTCGACGTCCGCCGCGCGGACGACCGCCTCCGCACGAAGATCGACTGGCTCGATTCGCGACATTCCTTCTCGTTCGGCCACCACTACGACCCGGAGAACACGCATTTCGGCGTACTCATGGTCAACAACGACGACATCGTCCGTCCCGGAGCCGGTTTCGACACCCATCCGCACCGCGACATGGAGATCGTCACATGGGTGCTCCGCGGATCGCTCGTGCACCAGGATTCGACGGGGCACTCCGGGGTGATCTACCCGGGTCTCGCGCAGCGTATGAGTGCGGGTTCCGGGATCCTCCACTCCGAGAAGAACGACTCGTGGCGCTGTGCCGGTGCCACCGGCTCCCACGCCGCCGAGCACGACGAGCCGGTGCGTTTCGTGCAGATGTGGGTGCTGCCGGACGAAGCGGGCATCGAGCCCGGATACGAACAGCTCGAGATCGACGACGAACTGCTCTCCGGTGGTCTGGTTCCGGTCGCATCGGGAATGGATGCCTACGCCGACCATTCCGCGATCCGCATCCGCAACAGGTACGCGGCCATGCATGTCGCGCGGATGCGTCCGGACCGGCCCGTGACGCTCCCGGACGCGCCGTTCCTGCACGTGTTCGTCGCGCGAGGGGAAGCCGCGCTCGAAGGGGCCGGACATCTCGCGGAAGGAGACGCCGTGCGGATTGCCGGCGGCGGTGGCCGGCAGCTCACCACCGCGACCGGCGCGGAGATCCTCGTCTGGGAGATGCACGCCGCACTCGGGCACTCCTGAACGGTGCCGGTCGGGACGGGAAGCGACGTCAGGCCCGCTCCGTGGATCCGGAACGGGCCTGACGTATCGGTGTGTCAGCTCGTGGCGCCGCTCATCGGCAGCAGCCGGGCCAGCACGTCCGACAGGGTGATCAATCCGACGATCCGGCCGTTCTCGGTAACGGTGACCAGATGGTTCCTGGTTTCCCGCATCGTCGTCAGCGCCTCGTAGACAGGCGTCACCGCGTCGATCGTCAGCGCCGGGCGCATCAGTTCGGCCGCGGTGGTTCCGGGAGCGGCCTGGAGGCTGTCGCGCACGTGCACCACGCCGTCCACGTGGCCGTTGGCCCGCACGAGCAGTCGAAGATGCCCTGTGCGATGGGCCGTCTCGCGGATCTCGGCGCCGGTCGAGGTGGGCTTCACGCTGCTCGGCTGTGCTTGCGGCGTGACGATGTCGCCGAGTGTCAGCGTCTCGAGTTCCAGCGCGCTGCTGAGGTGTCCGTGATAGCGCTCGTCGAGCGTGCCGACCGTGGCCGAGTGCTCGACCAGGTGCCGCAGCGCATCGGGATCCTGCCCTTCGGCGACCTGGTCCACCGGGTCCACGCCGATCTTCCGCAGACACCAGTTCGCCATGTGGTTCAACCGGACGATCAACGGCCGGGTCACCCACATGAACGCGCGCATCGGCAATGCCAGCATCGTGGCGGACTTCTCCGGATGGGCGATCGCCCACGACTTCGGCGCCATCTCACCGACGACGAGGTGGAGGAACGTCACGATGATCAGGGCGAGGACGAAACCGGCCACGTCCGCGAGCCACAGCGGTGCGCCCCAGTTCTCGAACAACGGGGTGAGCCAGTGGTGCACGGCAGGTTTCGTCGTCGCGCCGAGCGCGAGCGTGCATACCGTGATGCCGAGCTGGGATCCTGCGAGCAGCACCGACAACTCGGAGGCACTGCGCAGAGCGGCCCGTGCCGAGCGGCTCGACGCCGCCGCGTCCTCCAGGCGGTGTCGCCGCGCCGCGATGAGCGCGAACTCGACCGCGACGAAGAACGCGCTGGCGGCGATCAGGCCGATCGTCACCGCCGCGACGACCACAGGGTTACTCATCGCCGGTCACCTCGTCCGTCAGAACGGTCACGTGCACCGAGGACGGCACGTGTTTGTCGATGTCGCGTACCTCGGCCACGAGGGTCCGGTGGGTCGGGCCCTCCTCGTGCACGAGTTCGGCCGGATCGGGATCGAGCGTGATCCGGACGGTGTCACCCACCTCGGGAAGGCCGCCGAACTCGGTGATGACCAGACCCGCGAGTGTCTCGTAGTCACCCTCGGGCAGATCGTGGTCGAGGGTGCGGGCCACCTCGTCGATGTGCGCGTCGCCTCGGACGAGCCAGCCGTCGCCCTCGGGACGGATGACCTCGACGGCGACCGCGGGATCGTGCTCGTCGGCGATCTCGCCGACCAATTCCTCCGCGATGTCCTCCAGGGTGACGACGCCGGCGAAACCGCCGTACTCGTCGATCACCAGGGCCATCTCGTCCTCGGCCCGGGTCAGCTCGGTGAGAACTTCCGGAAGAGCCAGCGTCGCCGGCACGATCACCGGCGGCCGGCAGACCGTCGCGGCCGTGCCCGTCGGAGTGTCGAGTCCGAGAAGATCGTGGAGGTGCACGACACCGCGCAGATCGTCGGACGAGGTACCCACCACGGGGTAGCGGGTGTGACCGTCGCTCATCTTGTCGAGGATCGTGGTAACCGGCTCGTCCAGCTCGACGACGTCGACCCGCGAACGCGGGATCATTGCGTGCTCGGCTGTGCGCGTGGGGAACTCGAGGATCCGGTCGAGCAGGGTGGACAATTCCGGAGGCAGCTCGCCGGTCTCCCGGGACGCGGCCACGATGTGTTCGAGGTCGCGCGGAGTGGCGGAGTGCTCGACGTCGTGCACCGGTTCGATGCGCAGGGCTCGCAGCAGGAGGTTCGACGACGCGTCGAACAGTTTGATCAACCAACCGAAGACGGCGAGATACGCACTCGTCGACAGGGCGAGTCGGCGGGCGACCGGCTCGGGGCGGGCGATGGCCAGGTTCTTCGGCACCAACTCTCCGAAGACCATCTGGACCACCGTCGAGAAGAGCACCGCCAGCACGGTGCCGACCGCGACACCCACGGCGGTGGGGATGCCCACACCGCCGAGCAACTCACCGAGGCCGCTACCGATCAACGGTTCCGCGACATAGCCCACGAGCAGACCGGTGACGGTGATGCCGAGCTGAGCGCCCGAGAGCATGAAGGAAGTGCGGCGGGTGACCGTCAGTGCGCGGGCCGCAGCCGTGTCACCGCCTTCGGCGCGGGCCTTCAGGCGGGAGCGGTCGACGGCCATGTACGCGAATTCCTGCGCGACGAAGTAGCCGGTCAGAGCAGTGATGGCGAGAACGACAAGAATGCCGGCCGCGATTCCGAGGGCGGTCAGCACTGAAGGGACCGGGCTCGGGTGACGAAGAGATCGTCACGTCTGGGCGGGACGGGTCTTCGAGGTTTTCGCTTGGGGCGTTTCATGACTCCCTCGGGGTCGGGCGGGCAGGTGTACTCACAGGATAGGACGAACGGGCACCGGCGGAAGTTCCCCCCCGCCGGGTGGAGATATGGTCACAAGGCGATCTTGGAATATGTGGATCTTCCCCCGAATAGACCGTATTGTCCGGCCCGGAAACTCCCCGAGGAATACGACATATCGGGCGGATTTTCACCGAGTTTTCGATATTTCCCCTGCTAGGGCCGATTTGTGTTCCGGATTACAATTCTTCGCGCTGCGCAGCTGTCGAATGCAGGTAACAATTGGATCGCGTGTCGACGCGAGTCGTCACAACTTCGATGTCGTTCCATTGATGGGAGAAGCCCGTGCCTGCACTCGAGTTCCTTGTCGACCTCTTCGGTAACCTGTCCGACCTGTTCGACGCGCTGAACTTCTTCACCGGTTCCGCTGACGCCGCCGGCGATGCGTTCGGCAGCAGCCAGGCCTGAGCCTCGCCGATTCGAAGGCCCGCGGGTACGCCCGCGGGCCTTCGTCGTGGCCGGGGTGGTGACAGGGCGGGAGGGGCCGAAAGGCGGGGCGCCCGGGATTCCGGTTGTCGCCCGTGGTGCGGTGCGCGAAAACCGACGTTTGGGTTCGATCCGGCAGGGCTACCCGGGGGGAGCAATTCGGACCACTCAGCGCAAACGGACGTTCGGTGAGAGGACGCGAATCATGACATCCCCATCCCCACGACCCACTCGGGGCTCGATGACGGCAACCCCGGTGCAGACGGCCGCGCTCGTAGTGGGCGCGGTGTTCCTCCTGGTCGGCATCCTCGGGTTCATCCCGGGGGTCACGACGGACTACGACCAACTCTCGGGTGCAGGCCACCACTCCGAGGCTCTGCTCCTGGGGATCTTCCAGGTGTCCATCCTGCACAACATCGTGCACCTGTTGTTCGGTGTCCTGGGACTCGCCGCGGCCCGCGCCGCGGCCACCGCTCGCAGTTTCCTGATCATCGGTGGCGCGATCTACCTGGTGCTCTGGATCTACGGCCTGATCATCGACAAGGACAGCAGCGCCAACTTCGTGCCCGTGAACTCGGCGGACGACTGGCTGCACTTCGTTCTGGGGGTGGGCATGATCGCTCTCGGTGTGCTCCTGACACGGACGCGGACCACTCCGGGCACGGTTCGCCCCTGACCCGTGCCCGGCCCGGTGACGGGATCCGAAGAACCCGTGGCTCACGCCACGGGTTCTTCCGTGTGGACAGGCGCGGGTTCCGAGGGGGCGTCCTCGCCGTCGACCGTGAGCACCCCCGATTCGGCGACCGCCTCGAGCGACAACGTCCGGTAACCCTCGTCGTCGAACAGGACGGTGACACGATCGTGCTCGCCCGTCATGACCACTCCCGGTCCCCACTCGGCGTGTACGACGCGCGTGTTCGGGGCGAGCACGGAGGAGTATCCGCCGGGGGACGGAAGCGCCGAGACCGTCCCGGCCTCGTCGACGGCGCCGTCCCGGCAGGTGTCGCACCGGCCGCACGGCGCGGGGAGTGACTCGCCGAAGTATCCGAGGAGGAATCGGCGTCGGCACCCGCGGGTCTCGGCGTAGCCACGCATCATGTCGACGCGGGAGCGATCCAGGCGCTCACCTGCCGCCGCCGTCTCCCGTGCGCGCTCGACCGCCGTCCGGCGCGAGACGTCGGCGACGGAGAGTCCTCGCCGGCCGGACACGAGAGCTCCGCACCGTTCGAGCAGGTTCACGGCGTTCGACAACCTGCGCCCCCGCACGTCCAGCTCGGCACGCAACTGTCCGAGCCGCATCGGGGATCCGGCGCGAACCGCCGAGAACACCCGGGCGATCAACTCCTCGTCGGGATGATGGGTGGTGAAGAAGGTCGCGAGCGAGAGATCCTCGGGCCGGTAGAACATCAGGACGGTGGCCGGTTCCCCGTCCCGCCCCGCGCGCCCGATCTGCTGGTAGTAGGAATCGACCGAGTCGGGTATCGAGGCGTGAACGACGAAACGCACGTCGGGCTTGTCGATGCCCATGCCGAAAGCGGAGGTCGCCACCACGACCTCGCAGCGACCGTCGAGAAAGCCGAGGTGGACGTCCTCGCGCTCCCCGGCGCGCATTCCGGCGTGATAGGGACACGCCTCGATCCCACGTTCACGCAGGGCATCGGCGTACCGCTCGGTGTCCTTGCGGGTCGCGGCGTAGACGATCCCCGGGCCGGGCATCGATACCACGGCCTCGACGACGGCGCGCCGCTTCTCTCCGTCGTCGGTGTACCTGCGCACCTCGATGTCGAGATTCGGCCGGTCGAAACCGCCGGCGACGACGAGCGGATCCCGCATACCCAGCGCCGCGACGATGTCGTCGCGGACCGGCGGCGAGGCCGTGGCGGTGAGGGCCACGAGGGGTGGGCGACCGAGCGTCTCGACCACGTCTCCCAGGCGCAGGTATTCCGGTCTGAAGTCGTGACCCCACATCGAGACGCAGTGCGCCTCGTCGACGACGAGGAGCGAGACCTGCACGTCGCGCAGACGGTCCAGAACCTCGTCCTTGACGAGTTGTTCCGGAGCGAGGAATACGTAGTCGGCATCGTGTTCGAGCACGGCACGCCAGTTCGCCTCGTTCTCGGACTCGGGCTGGCGCGAATTGATGGCGACCGCGTCGGGCGCCTCCGAGTGGTCGAGACCGGCGATCTGATCGTTCTGCAGCGCGATCAGAGGCGAGACGACCACGGTCACCCCCGGTAGCAGCAACGAGGGCACTTGATAGATCGCGGATTTCCCGGAGCCGGTGGCCATGACGGCGAGGACGTCGCGTCCGTCGAGCAGCGGCACCATGGCATCCAGTTGCTCGGGGCGCAGAGCGCTCCAGCCGAAGACATTCTGCGCGGCGGCACAGAGTTCCTCGCGTGCCTCGTCCGACGCTCGTTCAGGCGAAAACCGATACATCTTGTGCTGCAAGTGAACTCCAGATTCCGTGTGGACCGCCCCGGTTGGGGCGGGCGCAGGATGCCTGCCGCATACCCGGGGACGCGCCCGACCCGAACGGCTCGCGGATCCCGGGCCTGCCGTGTCGGTCCGGCCGGGTGTGGGTACCCGCGCTCCATACGTGCCGAGGAGGAGAGATGAACGATGCTCGACCCCGTGCTCTGGTGACCGGAGCCTCGCGAGGGATAGGCCGGGAGTTGGCCGCCCTGTTCGCGGCCGACGGCTACGACCTCGTCCTGGCAGCGAGATCGGACGCGCTGGACGCGGTCGCCGCCGACCTGGAGAAGACCGGGGTGGACGTGGTTGCGGTCCACGCCGACCTGCGGACGCCGGACGGCGTCCGGGCGGTCCACGAGGCCGCGACAGCCGAGGGTCGCATCCCGGCCGCCGCCGCGCTCAACGCCGGTGTCGGGGCCGGTGGCGCATTCGTCGACGCAGAGCTCGAGGACGTGCTCTCGATCGTCGACGTCAACGTGCGCTCGACGGTGCATCTGGCGCACCTGCTGCTGAACGACATGCTGCGGGCGGGATCGGGCCGCATGCTGATCACATCGTCGGTCGTATCGACGATGCCCGGCCCCTACCAGGCCGTGTACAACGCGTCCAAGGCCTTCGTGCAGTCCTTCGCCGACGGTGTCCGGAAGGAGCTGGACGGCAGCGGGCTCACGCTCACGTCGATGCTGCCCGGGGCCACCGACACCCGTTTCTTCGCGCGTGCCGGGATGCTCGACACCCTGCTGGGGAAGTCCCCCAAGGACGATCCTGCCCGTGTGGCCCGGGACGGCTATGCCGCGCTGATGCGCGGCGAGCGGAACGTGGTGCCCGGTTCCCTCCTCGCCAAATCCATGGCGGTCTTCGGTACGGTGGCGCCCGACGCCGTGACCTCGGCCGTCCACCGGGTCCTGGCGAAGCCGCGATCGGAGAGATGAGCCCGCGACGAGAGGACCGGTCAGGCGGATCTCGTCCGTGCGGCCGGGCGGGTGGGATGGTCGTAGCGCACCAGCACGTCCGCATCCGTCTCGCCGTGCTCGAGCAACGCGGTGATCGTCCAGTGATCCCCGGCGCGCGTGCGTCTTTCGAGCGCCCCACGCGACATCGTCAGGGAAACGGTGACATCGAAGTCGAGCCCGCGGCCGAGGAGCATCGGACCGGCGACGACGAGAATCTGGTCGTGCGCCGCCGGCCGCGGGAGTTCGCGTGCCGAGCGGTCGGTGTCCTCGTCCCACAGACGAGGAAGCCATCGGTGCTGTTCGTGCAATGCTCGCACCACCTCCCGATCGAGTGCTGCGTAGTCGAACCAGTCGTGCCGGTAGCTGTACGGATCGGTCCGCCCGTGCTCGAGCCGGAGGGACGCGGGCCGGACGAAGTCGTGGAGTGCCACGACGTCGGCGGCACGGCCCCGTGTTCGCAGTTCCGTCCCGATTCGGCGCGCGAGTTCCACCGGGTCTGCCGCGTCGGGCGCACTCACGGCGACGCACACGGTTCCGGTGAGCGACTCGGCACGGTCGGCGACGGAGATCGTGAGGGCCTCGGGGGTCAGGGGAGTGAACGAGGGCATCGGTCGTCGCTCATGTCCTTCTGCGGGTGAGGATCACCAGGGTGCGTCGTTCCCGTCCGGTACCGGTGTGTCGAGAAGCCGGTCGAGCCAGAGCACCGCTTCGACCAAGGCTTCCATCTGCGATGCCCAGTCCATCGCGAAGACCACCTCGTCGAGGTCGCTGCGGGCCGCGACGGAGTCGCCGGCGAGTGCATCGACGACGGCCTTCATCACGGTGCTCTCCGGCTGCGGAAGTTCCTCCGGCCGGACGTGACGGCCGCTCTCGGTCCGGATGGTCAGTTCGAAGGACTCGTCGCCGCGCACCTGCGGGCCGATCTTGTCGACCACGACGTCGGCGATCGTCGAGACCGTCCACCTCAGTACGCCGCCGTACAGCGGGGGAGTGATCCGGGACGGTGAGTCCGAACCGGCGCTCGACACCAGTGCCGCGACCTCTTCGGTCAGTTCGCTGTAACCGTTCTCGTGGGCGAGAGCGAGAAGGCGTCCTCCCATCACCGCGTCGCTGCGTGTGATTCCGGCTCGTTCCTCGTGCATGGGCACCGAATGCCCCATTTTGTGTCCCATCACACATCGGCATCACGCGGGCTGTGCGGTCACCACGGCCGAGTGGGTGAGGCGGATCACATCCGGGCGCTATTCTGAGGTCATGAAGCACATCGCCACTGGGCCGAAGGACGTCACGGTCGGTGTCGGGGACACGATCGAACTGCACCTTCCCGAGAACACCTCCCGGGACTACTGCTGGTCGACGTCGAGGATCGGAGAAGGACTCGTCCTGCGCGACATCCGATTCCTGCCGTCGAAGAATCCGCTGCCGGGAGGGGCCGGTGAACGGGTCTTCAGCTTCACGGCACGCCGCGCCGGTACCTGGCCCATCTCCCTGCGCATGCGCAAGCACGCCGACCTGATCGCCGACAGCGCGAACATGACCGTCACGGTCGCGTGAGGGCGTATCGCAGCGGACGCGTGACGTAGAGGTTCGTCGGTACACGAGGTGCCGCACGCGATCCGCGGAGTCAGCGCAGCGCCGGGGGGTTGTCGAGATCGCGCGCCGAGTAGGTGTCGCACGCGTCGACCCGGCCGGTGCGGTATCCCGCCAGGAACCAGGCCTGGCGCTGCTCGGACGAGCCGTGCGTCCAGCCCTCCGGGTTCACCCGACCGGTGGCGGCCCGCTGGATCCGGTCGTCGCCGACGGCGGATGCGGCGGAGAGTGCGTCGCGGATATCGGTGTCGGTCAGGGGCACGAGGAAAGGTTCGCCGGTGGTCGGCTCGGGCAGCTTGTCGGCGTGATAGGCCCATACTCCGGCGTAGCAGTCGGCCTGCAGCTCGGTACGGACGGCGCCGGATTCGGGACCGCGCGGATCGGCCTGCGCACGTCCGAGATCGCCGAGCTGGTTCTGCAGATGGTGGCCGAACTCGTGCGCGACGACGTATTCCTGCGCGAGCGGACCGCCGCTGGCGCCGAACCGGGTCTCGAGTTCGTCGAAGAAGCTGGTGTCGAAGTAGGCGGTCCGATCCGCCGGGCAGTAGAACGGCCCGATGTCGCTGGTGGCGTTACCGCAGCCCGTCGACGTGGCCGACGTGAAGATCTCGACCTCCGGCTGCACGTAGGCCACACCGGTCTGGCTCGCGAACTGCTGCTCCCACACCGAGTCCAGCGACCCGACGGTGTAGAGCACCCGGCAGTCGACGTTCTCGTTGGCGGTGGCACCACCGACCTCGCACTCCTCGAGTGCGCTCTCCGCCTGCGGATCGCCGGACGTGTCGGGCACCCCCGATCCCAGCAGCGAGGACGGATCTCCGCCGAACAGCAATGCCAGGATGATGACGATCAGGCCACCGGCCCCGCCACCGAGAGCGAGCTTCCCACCGCGCCCACCACCGCCGGTACGGACACGGCCCGCATCCATGCGTGCACCTTCTCTGAACGTCATCGCCGCCGCTTTCTCCCGTGTTCGTCGGACCCGGACAAGCTTGGCACGAACTATTCGGTACGGGTGCGCTCAGGCCGATCGTGTCTTTCGTAGGATTACAGCCGACGAACCCGTCGCTGATCGTTTCGAAAGGAATTCCGTGCTGCGCACCCATCTCGCCGGCTCGTTGCGAGCCGAGCACGCCGAGCAGACTGTCACCCTCACCGGATGGGTTGCCCGGCGACGCGATCACGGCGGGGTCATCTTCATCGACCTGCGCGACGCGTCGGGTGTCTCGCAGGTGGTCTTCCGTAGTGCCGGGGTCCTCGAGCAGGCGCACCGGCTCCGCGCGGAGTACTGCGTCCGGATCACCGGCAAGGTGGAGGTCCGCCCCGAGGGCAACCAGAACTTCGAGATCCCGACCGGCGCGATCGAGGTCGACGCCTCCGAACTCGTCGTCCTCAACGAGTCGGCCCCGCTGCCGTTCCAGCTCGACGACCAGGCCGGTGAGGAAGCCCGCCTGAAGTACCGCTACCTGGATCTGCGCCGCGAGAAGCCCGGCAAGACCATCCGGTTGCGCAGCAAGGTCAACGCTGCGGCCCGCGCCGTGCTCGCCCACCACGAGTTCGTCGAGGTCGAAACCCCGACCCTCACCCGCTCGACACCGGAAGGCGCCCGCGACTTCCTGGTGCCCGCACGCCTGCAGCCCGGCAACTTCTATGCCCTGCCGCAGTCCCCGCAGCTGTTCAAGCAGTTGCTCATGGTCGGTGGCATCGAGCGCTACTACCAGATCGCGCGCTGCTACCGCGACGAAGACTTCCGCGCCGACCGTCAGCCCGAGTTCACCCAGCTCGACATCGAGATGGCGTTCGTGAGCCAGGACGACGTGATCCTCCTCGCCGAGGAGGTGCTGCACGCACTGTGGCGTCTGGTGGGCTACGAACTCGAGACCCCGATCCCGCGCATGACCTACGCCGAAGCCATGCGCCGTTTCGGCACCGACAAGCCGGATCTGCGTTTCGGTATCGAACTCGTCGAGTGCAAGGAATTCTTCAAGGACACCACCTTCCGTGTCTTCCAGGCCGAGTACGTCGGTGCTGTCGTCATGCCCGGCGGCGCGAGCCAGCCGCGTCGTCAGCTCGACGCCTGGCAGGAATGGGCCAAGCAGCGCGGCGCCAAGGGCCTCGCATACGTGCTCGTCGGCGAGGACGGCACGCTGAGCGGCCCGGTCGCCAAGAACCTCACCGACGCCGAACGTGCCGGGCTCGCCGCGCACGTGGGCGCCGACCCCGGCGACTGCATCTTCTTCGCCGCCGGCCCCACCAAGCCGATGCGGGCGCTGCTCGGTGCCGCGCGCGGCGAGATCGCCCGCAAGCTCGATCTGATCGATCCGAACGCGTGGGCGTTCGTGTGGGTCGTCGACGCCCCGCTGTTCGAGCCCGCGGCCGACGCGACCGCCAGTGGGGACGTGGCCCTCGGTCACTCGGCGTGGACCGCGGTGCACCACGCGTTCACCTCGCCCAAGCCCGAGTACCTCGACACCTTCGACACCGATCCGGGGTCGGCGCTGGCCTACGCCTACGACATCGTCTGCAACGGCAACGAGATCGGTGGCGGCTCGATCCGTATCCACCGCCCCGACATCCAGGAGCGGGTGTTCAAGGTCATGGGCATCCCGGAGGAGGAGGCGAACGAGAAGTTCGGCTTCCTGCTCGAGGCATTCAAGTACGGTGCGCCGCCGCACGGCGGTATCGCCTTCGGCTGGGACCGCATCACCGCGCTGCTCGCCGGGGTCGACTCGATCCGTGAGGTCATCGCGTTCCCCAAGTCCGGAGGCGGTGTCGATCCGCTGACCGACGCTCCCGGGCCGATCACGCCGGAGCAGCGCAAGGAGTCGGGCATCGACTTCGTGCCGGAGCCTGAGACCGAGGACGCCGACAGGTCCTGATCACTCGCATCTTCCTCGGCGCGGTGCCGTCCGCCTCCGGGCGGCGGCACCGCGCCGTCGTGTCCGAGGCCTCCGACGGCGGTCGTGTGGTGAGGTTCGTGGGTTCGATGGGGTTTGTGAGGATCCTGTCGGGGTACTCCGTCGGTCCGGCGCCAACGGGGGCGCCGGTACGAGGAGGTATCGATGGCCGACGCACGTGTGATCTTCTACAAGCCGCTCGCTCTCGCAGCCAGTGTGGGAGGCGGCCTTCTCGCCGGCGCAGTCTTCAATCAGGTGTGGAAGAAGGTCGGCGGCAGTGACGAACGGCCCGAACCTCAGGATCTGTCGCAGCGCACCAGGGACGTGCTCGTCGCGGCCGCTCTCCAGGGTCTGATCTTCGGTGTCGTGAAGGCCGCGGTGGACCGCGGCACCGCCCGTGGATTTCAGAAGGTGACACACGTTTCACCGGAATAGTGGTGACGTGTCCCTATCGTGATGGACGCGTGGAGAGCCGCGGCGGACGGGAGCGGAACGGGACACATCGGTGAACAGCGAGTTCTTCCTCGCAAGCAGACGAAAGCGACGTGGTGGAACGGTCGCGGGTGAAGAAGGTCCCGCTCGATCCGAGCCTTGTGGACGACCTCGTCGTGACCGAGAACCTGTAGATTGGGCCGTGATGACCGCAACATTGGCAGACCCCGTGTCCGAGGTGGTACACGCCGCCGAAGCGCTGCTCACCCGCCGTACCGGCGCCACGGTGACCCTCACCGATCCCGTGGATCTCGGGGGCAGCGGCCGCTCGGTGGTCGTTCGGGTACGAGTGGCCGCCAATCCGTTCTCGCTTCCACGCACCCTGGTCCTCAAGCAGGTGCCGCCCTCCCGCGGCGCCGGCCACGTCGACTTCCGCGGTTCCGAGACCGACGAGCAGATCGCCTTCCTCCGGGAGGCGGTCTCCTACCAGTTCACGACGGCCCTGGCGAAGGATCACCGTCCGGGCGCCGAACTGCTCGCCTACGATTTCGACGCCCGTCTGCTCGTGCTCAGCGACCTCGGTGACGCGACCACTCTCGCCGAGGTGCTGCGCAACAGCTCCGAGGCCGCCGGGAACACCTTGATGGCCCTGGCGCAGGCGCTCGGGCGCATGCACGCCGCGACCGTCGGGCGCGAGGAGGACTTCGCGGCCCTGCTTCGTCGCGCCGACGTCGCGCGGGTCGCCGACGCGGTGTCCCAGCAGGCCCTCGACGCGGTACGGGGCGTCCCCGAACTCCTCGAGGCGGATTTCGGGCTGGCCGTGCCCGAGTCGGTGCGCGAGCGCGCCGAGCGTGCCTCCAAGCTGTTCACCGGCGGACGTTTCCGGGCTTTCAGCCCGTCGGACCTGTGCCCCGACAACATCGTCGTCGGTGACGACGGCGTGCAGTTCCTCGACTACGAGTGGGGCGGCTTCCGCGATGCGACCCTCGACATCGCGTACGCACTCAGCTCCTTCCCACTGTGCCTGTGCTCGGTGCCGCTCTCCGTCGACCGCATCCGCGCGATGGCCGACGCATGGCGCGCCGAGGTCGTCGCCATGTGGCCGCAGCTGGCCTACGACGAGGTGCTCGAGGAGCGGTTGCTCGATGCCCTGCTCGCGTGCATCTGGCTGAGCACGCACCTGTTCCTGCCCGAGGACCACGCACGCATCGCATCGGTCCGCGAACACGGACTGTCGGTGCCGCGCATCCCGGCGCTCCGCGCCCGCTGGTCGCTGCTCGCCGAGTTCGCCACCGCGACAGGCCACGACGATGTCGCCGCACACGCCCGCGACGTGCTCGCCCACCTCGAGGACCGCGCCGCCGGTTAGAGCGGTCGATCCGGCAGGCGCCGCTCGCCGGCTACACGAGGGGAGCGGCGGGTTCGATCCTCGTCGCGCCGTCGGCCACCCGGTATCCCGCGACACGGCGTGCAGGGGTGTTCGGATCCGTGCGGTCGCCGACGAAGAACCACTCCATCTGTGTCGCATCGGGGGCCACGTCGAGTACCCCGTAGCCGTGCGAATCGAGTTCGACGAAGCGCACGTGCCGATTGGTCGCGGTCGCCGTCGCCTCCAGCGCAGGCGACGTGCTCCTCGGCGGCACACCGAGCAGCTCGTCGATGTTCGCCGAGGTCACCGAGGGAACCACGAACTCCGTGGCGACGGTGCCTGCCCCCGGATAGTCGGCGGCGTCGACGGGGACGTCCATCGCCCACGAGGTGTGGATGTCGCCCGTGAGGAAGACGACGTTCCGCAGACCCGCCGCCGTGATCGTGTCGAGCAGCCGCCGGCGGTCGGCCGTGTAACCGTCCCACTGATCGGTGTTGAAGGGCACGCCTCCGGCCGGCGCTCCGATGAGCGCGGTCAGCGCCCCGGTGGTCCGTGGATCGAGGGGTGGCAGCAGGATCGGCGAGAGCATCACCGAATTGCCGATCAGCTGCCACCGAGTAGGGGAGGTGGTCAGACCCGCGGTGAGCCACTCCATCTGGTCCCGTCCGGTCATCGTGCGCGCCGGATCGTCGACCTGCCGTCCGATGCCGCGAACCTGTTGGGATCGATAACTCCGCAGGTCCAGCATGGACAGTTCGGCGAGCCGCCCGAAGCGCAGACGGCGGTAGAGACGTCCGGCATTCGTGCGGACCGGCATCCACTCGTCGTAGGCCTGCACGGATGCCGCTCTGCGGGCCGCCCAGTCGCCCTCGACGAGCGGATCGTGGTTCTCCGCCCCGCCTGCCCACGCGTCGTTGGCCGATTCGTGGTCGTCCCACACCACGATCCACGGCACCTTCGCGTGCAGTGCCTGCAGGTCCGGATCGGTCTTGTACTGCGCGTGCCGTATCCGGTAGTCGGCCAGGCTCACGATCTCGTGCGCCGGCAGGTGAGCGCGGACGGCCCGGCCGCCGGCGACGGGAAATTTCCCGGCCGCGTACTCGTACAGATAGTCGCCGAGGTGCACCACGGCGTCGAGATCGTCGCGCGCGGCGAGATGGCGGTAGGAGGAGAAGAACCCGCCTTCCCAGTCCGAGCACGACACCACCCCGAACCGGAGACGTTCGACCGCGGCGTCGTGAGCAGGTGCCGTGAGCGTCCTGCCGGTCGGTGAGACGGCTCCGGCGGCACGGAAACGATAGAAGTAGGTGGAACCGGGTGCGAGTCCGCGGACGTCGACCTTGACGGTGTGGTCGGAGACCGCACTCGCCGTCACCGTGCCGCTCGAGACGACCGCATCGAAGGTACTGCTGCGGGCCAGTTCCCAGCTCACGGAGACGTCGGGCCCCGCACCCGAACCGGGTGTCGCCTCCGGTGACGGGGTCACCCGCGTCCACAGGATCACCGCGTCGGGCAGCGGATCTCCCGATGCCACACCGTGCGCGAAGACCGCCGGGGAGGCGTGCGCCGGCTGCGAGGTCGTCGCGAAGGCCGCAACACCGGCGGCGAGGATCGACGACCGGAGCACGGCGCGGCGGGACACATGATCGGCGAACGGTGTCGTGGCCACGACCACGATCCGACCACACAATCGGACATCCGTCACGCGAACGGCACAGACCGTCGTCGACCGGGCGTCGGCGCGAGCTTGTAGCGTCGGATGCGTGAGTGATCTTTTCGGGGCGAACGACCCGTCTGCCGAACCGGACGCCCTGTTCGAGGCGCCACGCGAACCGGAACCCGACATCGAACCGCAGGTCCGCCGGACCTCGATCGCACCCGGTGGCGCGAACGCACCGCTCGCCGCGCGCATGCGGCCCGCGACTCTCGACGAGGTGGTCGGGCAACAGCATCTGCTCGAACCCGGGGCGCCGCTGCGGCGCCTCGTCGAGGGATCGGGCGCCGCCTCGGTGGTGCTCTACGGTCCGCCCGGCACCGGGAAGACGACCCTGGCGTCGCTGATCTCGGGGGCCACGGGACGCCGGTTCGAAGCGCTGTCCGCACTGTCGGCGGGCGTCAAGGACGTGCGCGCCGTCATCGATCTGGCGCGCCGGCGGCTCACCCACGGTGAGCAGACGGTGCTGTTCATCGACGAGGTCCACCGCTTCTCGAAGACCCAGCAGGACGCACTGCTGGCCGCCGTCGAGAACCGCATCGTGCTGCTGGTCGCGGCGACGACCGAGAACCCGTCGTTCTCGGTGGTCGCCCCGTTGCTGTCCCGGTCGCTGGTACTGCAACTGCAGCCGCTCGGGCCCGACGACATCCGGGCACTGCTCGAACGTGCGCGCACCGACGCCCGTGGACTCGCGGGTGCGGTCGAGATCGACGACGACGCCCTCGACCACCTCGTCCGGCTCGCCGGGGGCGACGCCCGCCGTGCCCTGACGGCGCTCGAAGCTTCCGCCGACACCGCGCTCGCCGTCACCGGTGGCGACGCGGCCGTCATCGACCTCGCGACGGTGGAGTCGAGCATCGACGAGGCCGCCGTCCGCTACGACCGCGACGGCGATCAGCACTTCGACGTCGCGAGTGCCTTCATCAAGTCGCTGCGCGGCTCCGACGTCGATGCGGCCCTGCACTATCTGGCACGGATGATCGTCGCGGGGGAGGACCCGCGCTTCATCGCCCGTCGTCTGATGATCCAGGCCAGCGAGGAGGTGGGCATGGCCGACCCCACCGCCCTCCAGACGGCGGTCGCCGCAGCGCAGGTCGTCCAGCAGGTCGGGATGCCCGAAGCCCAGCTCGCGCTCGCCCAGGCGACGATCCACATCGCCACTGCCCCCAAATCGGGTTCGGTCACCGCCGCCCTCGGTGCCGCCATCGCCGACGTCAAAGCGGGCAAGGCGGGGCCGGTACCGGCGCATCTGCGCGACGGTCACTATCAGGGCGCGCAGAAGCTCGGCAACGCGATCGGCTACAAGTTCCCGCACGCGCACCCGGACGGCGTGCTTGCGCAGCAGTACGCCCCGGACGAGCTGGTCGGCGTCGACTACTACGAGCCGACCGGCCGCGGCGTGGAACGGGAGCTGTCGGCCCGCCTGCCCAAGCTGCGCCGCATCGTGCGCGGTGAGCGGTGACCGTGTACCGAGGACCCCGGACGGCGCCACCGTACGGAAGCCATGCACGGCGCTGCCGTACAGAAACCACTTTCGGCGGCGCGATAAGCTGAAGAGCGGCCGATCGGCACGATCGGCAGCCCGCCCCGGGCAGTTCACACCATCGCCAGACCACAAAAGGACCATCGACGTGCAGACCCACGAGATCCGCAGGCGCTTTCTCGATCACTTCGTGAAGGCGGGACACACCGAGGTGCCGAGCGCGTCGCTGATCCTCGCCGATCCCAACCTGCTGTTCGTCAACGCCGGCATGGTCCCGTTCGTGCCCTACTTCCTCGGTCAGCAGACCCCGCCGTACACGCGCGCCACATCCGTGCAGAAGTGTGTTCGCACCCTCGACATCGAGGAGGTCGGCAAGACCACCCGCCACAACACCTTCTTCCAGATGGCCGGCAACTTCTCGTTCGGCGACTACTTCAAGGAAGAGGCCATCACCTTCGCGTGGTCGCTGCTCACCGGTTCCGTCGAGCACGGCGGTTACGGCATCGATCCCGAGAAGTTGTGGGCGACGGTCTATCTCGACGACGACGAGGCGTACTCCATCTGGCGCGACAAGGTCGGTGTGCCCGACGAGCGCATCCAGCGCCGCGGCATGAAGGACAACTACTGGTCGATGGGCATCCCCGGCCCGTGCGGTCCGTGCTCCGAGATCTTCTACGACCGCGGACCCGACTACGGCGTCGAAGGTGGTCCCGAAGCCGACGAGGACCGCTACATCGAGATCTGGAATCTCGTGTTCATGCAGAACGAGCGCGGTGAGGGCGGCGCCAAGGACGACTACCCGATCCTCGGCCCGCTGCCGAAGAAGAACATCGACACCGGTATGGGGGTCGAGCGCGTCGCTTTCCTGCTCCAGGGCGTCGAGAACGTCTACGAGACCGACCTGCTGCGTCCGGTGATCGAAAAGGCCACCGAACTCACCGGCGCCGTCTACGGTGCGACACACGACGACGACGTGCGTTTCCGCGTCATCGCCGACCACGCCCGCACCGCCGCGATGCTCATCGTCGACGGCGTCAACCCCGGCAACGACGGCCGCGGCTACGTGCTGCGCCGCCTGCTCCGCCGCATCGTGCGCTCGGCGCGCCTGCTCGGCGCCGACAAGCCCACGATGCGCGAGTTCATGGCGGTCGTGCGCGACACCATGGCCCCGTCCTATCCCGAGCTCGCCACCGATTTCTCCCGCGTCGAGACCGTCGCGGTGGGCGAGGAGACCGCCTTCCTCAAGACCCTGGGCACCGGCAGCAAGCTCTTCGAAGGCGCCGTCGAGACCGTGAAGTCGCAGGGCAAGAACGTGCTCGGCGGCACCGAGGCGTTCACCCTCCACGACACCTACGGCTTCCCGATCGACCTCACCCTCGAGATGGCGTCCGAGGCCGGCCTCACCGTCGACGAGGAAGGCTTCCGCTCGCTCATGGCCGAGCAGCGGCAGCGCGCCAAGGACGATGCCCGCGCTCGCAAGCACGCCCACGCCGACCTGACGGTCTACAAGGAACTCCTCGACCGCGGCCCCACCGAGTTCACCGGCTTCAGCGAACTGGTGAGCGAGGCGCACGTGCTCGCCGTCATCACCGGCGGCGAGCGGCTGCACGCCGCAAGCGCGGGCCAGCAGGTCGAGCTGATCCTCGACCGCAGCCCCCTCTACGCGGAGTCCGGCGGTCAGATCGCCGACATCGGCAGCATCACCGGCCCGGGTCTGAGGATCAAGGTCGACGACGTCCAGAAGATCGCCAAGCAGCTGTGGACACACAAGGTCACCGTGCTCGAGGGCCAGGTCGTCGAAGGCGACGCCGTCCTCGTGCAGGTCGATCCCGAGTGGCGCAAGGGTGCCACCCAGGGCCACTCCGGCACCCACCTGGTCCACGCCGCGCTGCGCGAGGTGCTCGGCCCCAACGCCGTGCAGGCCGGCTCGCTCAACAAGCCCGGCTACCTGCGGTTCGACTTCTCGTGGCCCGGCGCGCTGTCCGAGCAGCAGAAGCAGGACATCGAAGGCGTCACCAACGAGGCCGTCGCGGCGAACTACCCGGTCAACACGTTCGTCACCGACCTGGACAAGGCCAAGAAGATGGGCGCGATGGCCCTGTTCGGCGAGAACTACGGCGACGAGGTCCGCGTCGTCGAGATCGGCGGTCCGTTCTCGATGGAGCTGTGCGGTGGCACACACGTGCAGCACTCCTCGCACGTCGGCACCGTGACCCTCCTCGGCGAGCAGTCCGTCGGCTCCGGTATCCGCCGAGTGGAGGCATACGTCGGTCTCGATTCCTACCGTCATCTGGCGAAGGAACGCGCGCTGCTCGCGGGCCTGTCCTCCACCCTCAAGGTCCCCTCCGAGGAGGTGCCCGGGCGCGTCGAGGCCCTGCTCGACCGGCTCAAGGCCGCGGAGAAGGAACTCGAGAAGACCCGTGCCGCGAACGTCGCCGCCGCAGCCGGCACGTATGCGGGCAAGGCGCAGCGCGTCGGCGACGTACTCGTCGTGGCCGAGGCCGCTCCGGACGGTGTCGCCGGCAACGATCTGCGCACGCTCGCGGCGGACGTCCGCGGCCGCCTCGGCACCGAGCCCGCCGTCGTGTTGCTGCTCGGCAATGCCGGCGGCAAGGTGCCGTTCGTCGTCGCCACCACGAAGGCGGCCCAGGAGAAGGGCATCAAGGCCGGCGAACTCGTCTCGAGCTTCGGCCCCGCGATCGGTGGTCGCGGTGGCGGCAAGCCCGACATGGCCCAGGGCGCAGGGTCGGATCCGGCGGGCATCCCCGCCGCACTCGACGCCTTCCGTGCCCGCCTGAACGAGTCGGCCGGCTGAGCGTGGCCGAACTACCGCGCCCCGATCGCCCCGGAGCGGACGATCCCGGCCGTGGTCGCCGCATCGCTGTCGACGTCGGCAGCGTTCGGATCGGGGTCGCATCGAGCGACCCCGACGGCATCCTCGCCACTCCGGTCGAGACTGTGCCGCGTACCAAGGAACGTAGCCCGGAAGCGCCCGATATCCGGCGCATCGTCCGGATCGTTAGGGAATACGAGGCAGTGGAGGTTATCGTCGGGCTGCCGCAGACACTGCGCGGTGAGCCCGGCAAGGCTGCGAAACTGGCGAGCGACTTCGCGCGTCGGCTTCGCCGTGCCCTACCCGACGTTCCCGTGCGCCTGGCCGACGAACGTTTCACGACGGTCACTGCGGCGCGCGCCCTCCGCGAGAGCGGGGTGAGTGCGCGAGGCGCGCGGCCGGTCATCGACCAGGCTGCCGCCGTGGCCATCTTGCAGGGTTGGTTGGACGAGCGGAGTTCGGTAGTGAACGAGTCGGGGCGTGACGCGGGGGGCAGCCGGTGAGCCGGCACGGACGACACGACGACCATTCGGAGAACGGGCGGGAGGATCTGTTCGCAGATCCCTACGCCGGTGGGTACACGCAACCTCCGGTCGATCGCACCGGACCCGCTGACCCGCAGCGGTCCGACCGGGGTTACCGGTACGACGACCCGTACGCACCCGACCCCTACGCGCGCGATGCGTACGGGCACGATCCCCACGCCGGTGATCCGTACGGTGAAGGTCACTCCGGCGGGGCGCCGAGCGCCGGTCGTCCTGGTCCGGACGACCACGAGACCACGGTCCTGAACTTCGGTCCGGGGGCGTTCGACGGCCCACCACCGGGCACGGTCGACGGTCCACCGTCAGGCGCCCCGGGGTACCACCCGCATGCCACGGCCGGTCGTCCCGAACAGGGATACGTCGACGACGACCATGCGGACCAGGACTACGGCGAGCAGGGTTACGGCGAGCGGGGTTACGACGAGCGGGGTTACGACGACGGCGGACACCTCGACGACGAGTATCCGGGCGGCTACTCCTACGCCGCACGCGACGATTACCGGGACACCGATCGGCGCGACGACTATGCCGACTACGTCGACGACGATGCGGACGACGACACCGCCGAACAGCGCGCGGTGCCTGCCGCGGTCGGCGGTTCGGATCATCCCGCGCGCCGCGATCCGAAGGCGCGCAAGCGCAAGAGACGTGGACGGGTCGTGGGGGCGCTCGCCGCCGCGATTCTCCTGCTCGTCGTAGCAGGTGGCGGTTATCTCGCCTACGATCGGCTCCTCGGCCCCGACCTCCCGCCCGACTTCACCGGACCCGCCGGTCCCGCCGTCGTCGTCCAGGTCGCCCCGGGCGACACCGCCGGAGAGATCGGCAGCGAATTCGTCGACAAGGGCGTCGTGGCGAGTTCCGCCGCTTTCTACGAAGCGGCCGTGCAGAACTCGGGAATGAACTCCCTGCATCCCGGCTTCTATCAGGTGCCCACCAACATTCCCGCCGTCGACGCCGTCGCGGCGCTCGTCGACCCGGCCAGCCGGGTGGGGGCGCTCGTCATCTCCGAGGGACGTCAGCTGCACGACATCCGCGACGTCAACACGGGCGCCGTTCGCAAGGGCATCTACACACTCATCGCCGAGGCGAGCTGCCACGGTGACGCCGCCGCCGAGAACTGCATCACCTACGAGGAACTCGACGCGGCCGGATCCACCCCGGATCTGCAGGCCCTCGGCGTTCCCGAATGGGCGCGCGATGCGGTGGCGAACGTGCCCGACAGGCGACGACAGCTCGAGGGTCTCATCGCCGCAGGCAGCTGGGATTTCGATCCCACTGCCGAACCCGTCGAGATCCTTGCCCGCCTGGTCTCGGAGAGTGCTACGAGCTACGACTCCACCGGGATCACCGACGCGGCCGCGCGGGTGGGCCTGACCCCCTACGAGATGCTCATCTCCGCGTCGCTGGTCGAACGCGAGGCACTGCCACAGGATTTCGCGAAGGTCGCCCGCGTGATCCTCAACAGGCTCGAGATCGATCAGATGCTCCAGTTCGACTCGACGGTCAACTACGAACTCGACGAGACCGAACTCGCGACCACCGACGCCGACCGCGGCCGGGTGACCCCCTGGAACACCTACGCGAAGGTCGGTCTGCCGGCGACGCCCATCTCCTCGCCGAGTATCGGCGCGTTGCAGGCGATGGAGAACCCGGAACCGGGGGAATGGATCTACTTCGTGACGATCGACGACAAGGGCACCACGCTCTTCGCGAACTCCTACGAGGAGCACCTGCAGAACACCGAGTTGGCACTCGCGAGCGGGATCCTCGACAGTGGCCGCTGATCCGAGGTCGGGTGTCCGGAGGGCGGCGGTCCTCGGGAAACCCATCGCGCACTCGAAGTCGCCCCTGCTGCATCTCGCGGCGTACCGGGCACTCGGGCTGGCCGAGTGGACCTACGAACGCGTCGAATGCACCGGTGAGCAGCTGCCGGGACTCGTGTCCTCACTCGGTGAGGAATGGGTCGGCCTGTCCGTCACGATGCCCGGCAAGTTCGCGGCACTCGAATTCGCCACCGAACGCACCGAGCGGGCTGTGACGATCGGTTCGGCGAACACCCTCGTCCGTATCGAGAACGGGTGGCGGGCCGACTGCACCGACGTCGACGGTGTGTCGGGGGCATTGCGGTCGGCCGGGGTCGGCGATCTGTCCGATGCGGCGGCGGTCGTCGTCGGATCGGGTGGCACCGCGCGACCGGCGCTGGTCGGGCTCACCGACCTCGGTGTGCGTTCGGTGATCGTCGTCGCGCGTTCCGAGGAGAAGGCCCGCGCGACGTTCGACTGCCTCGGGGACGACATCGAGGCCCGATGGCTCTCGTTCGATGCGCCGGAACTCGCCCGGGTCTGCGCCGAGGCGGGTGCGCTCGTGAGCACCGTGCCCGCGCCCGCGGCGGCACCGTACGCGGAGACGCTCGCGCACGCGCCCTGCATCCTCGACGCGATCTACGATCCCTGGCCCACGCCCCTGGCGAAGGCAGCCGAGGCACGTGGGGGCCGCGTCGTCAGCGGTCTGCACATGCTCCTGAACCAGGCCTTCGGGCAGGTCGAACAGTTCACCGGACTACCCGCCCCGCGCGCGGCGATGGCCCGCGCCGTCGGGCTGGACATGAATTCTCCGCATCCGGCCTGAGGACCCGCGCGGCCCCGGGGTCGTGGCGATCCGCACCGTCTTCATCCATGGATGCGGACGAGGGATCCGATACCGACCATGTGCGAGGGCGGCGGGCCGGACCGACGGTCTTTTCCGTGCCAGGTGTCGAATCCGCGCCTTACCGTTCGTATGGAGGATGAGAGGCCGGATCCGCCGGCCGTGGAGGGAAGGACCCCGACATGGCGCAGTACCTGCTGAGCATCTACCAACCGGACGGTGAGCCGCCGTCTCCGGAGTTCCTCGAACCGATCATGAAGAAGGTCGAGGCCTGGCAGAACGAGATCCGGGAGGCGGGCGTCTGGGTGTTCTCCGGTGGGTTGCACCCACCGGACACCGCCACGGTCGTGCGTACCGACGAGGGGCGCGTGGTGACGACCGACGGTCCGTACATCGAGGGCAAGGAGCACCTCGGTGGCTTCGACATCCTCGACGTGTTCGACCTCGACGAGGCGCTGAGGTGGGCACGCGGTCTCGCGGAGGCCACCACGCTGCCCGTCGAGGTACGGCCGCTGGCCTTCGGTTCCTGCGCCGGATGACGTGCATACAACGATGACCGATCCGTCCACGGCGGACATCGAACGCGTCTTCCGCGACGAGTACGGTCGGGCGGTCGCCGTCCTGTACCGCGGGGTGGGGGGCCCCGCGGGGGGGGCCCCGCCGCGGGGGGCGGGG